>NZ_JANFQI010000004.1:0-171507 GCF_024436335.1 Ligilactobacillus sp. MP3 | reverse complement strand
AGTAGTTTGCCATATTCTTACACCCAACGATAAATCGTCATATGAGAAACGTTAATGCCACGATCATATAAGATTTCTTGAACTTCACGATAGCTAAGGTTATAACGAAGATGGTAGCCCACGGTTACAATAATCACATCCTGCTGAAATTGCTTTCCTTTAAAATGATTCATCGTCATTCCTCTTGCTATCTTTTTCTATTATTCTACTTTATTTGATAGTAGATTTAAAACTTTGCAACAGAACCAAAAGAAGTGCAAAACTTGATATGCGTCAATTTTTGTTTGCTAAAAGTGAGCTATATTACAGTTGTAAAGAGGAAAAGGCAGTATTCATTAATCTGCTGCCGATAAAATAAAAACACATAAAGGAGATAGGAATTATGGAAAAAGCTATATTGCAATTAGAAACGTTATCTTGTCCAAGTTGTATGCAAAAAATTGAAGGTGCCGTAAAATCAGTTAACGGTGTTGATAAAGACAGCATTAAAGTATTATTCAACTCCAGCAAAGTCAAAACCAATTTTGATCCAGCTGTCACTTCGATTGAAGAGATTCAAAAAGCTATCGAAAAAGTAGGCTATCCGGTCCTTAAAACAAAAGTTAAGGCCGCTTAACAGATTAAATGAACTAGGCAATTCTGGAAGAAAAGCTATTTTTTCAGGATTGCTTTTTTTGTTGCAATCCGATTCGAGGTGCTTAGAAACGATAAAAGAGAACTTTCTAAACTTGATGTCAGTCAATTAATTACTTAGGCAATTATCTTATACTGTATTTATCAATAAAAGAGAAATTAAATTTGGAGGGAAAAAGCATGCAACAATATATATTAAGCAAGAAAAATGTTATCACCGTCATCAGTGGATTGTTAATCGCACTCGGTTTCTTCAGTCACTTTGTTTTAGAAAACGTAGGACTTTCAGAGTGGTCTTTGATCATCGCCTCTGTCTTTGGGATTACGCCAATTGCCATTCAAGCATTTCAAGCAATGAAAGTCAAAGTCATCAGTATTGATGTCTTAGTCAGTATTGCAGCGATTGGTGCGCTTTTTATTCAAAATTATGAAGAATCGGCTATTGTCACGTTCTTATTCTTATTCGGACACTACTTGGAACAACGAACATTGAACCAAACGCGATCTGCTATCAAAGAATTGACTGAAATGGCACCCGAAAGCGCCTTGAAACAAATGGATAATGGCAAATTTGAAGAAGTAGAAGTGGATGATGTAGATGAAGGGGATATCTTGCTCGTTAAAACGGGTGCGAAAGTTCCAGTGGATGGCACAGTCCTTACGGGCGAAGGGCATATCAATGAAGCTAGCATTACAGGGGAAGCTGTTCCGGTCAACAAGCAAGCTGATGCAGAAGTTTTTGCAGGAACCATTTTAGAAAACGGAACGATTCAAATTAGAGCTGATCGAGTTGGTGAGGACACCACATTTGGAAAAATTATTGAACTCGTGGAAGAAGCACAAGATTCTAAATCCGAAGCGGAACGGTTCATTGATCGCTTTTCTAAATACTACACACCAGCTGTCTTGGTCCTGGCAATTGTTGTATGGGCGTTCAGTCAAAATATTGAGTTAGCAATCACCATCTTGGTTCTAGGTTGCCCAGGCGCATTAGTTATCGGAGTGCCTGTCTCAAACGTTGCCGGTATCGGGAATGGTGCTCGTAACGGTGTTCTTTTAAAAGGGAGTGAAGTCATTCAAGACTTCAGCAATGTGGATACAATTGTATTTGATAAGACAGGTACTTTAACTGTCGGAAACCCAACCGTTGCAGCGACTGAACTGTATAAAAAAGATTCTGCTGAAACGCTTAGCTATCTGGCCAGTGTGGAACGGGAATCAGATCATCCATTAGCAAAAGCGGTCTTAAACCAAATTGGAGAAACAAATTTTTATCCTGTTGAAGAAACTGAAGTCGTGAAAGGCAGCGGAATCGTTTCAAGTGTAGCTGGACATAGAGTGGCTGTTGGGAATGTGGCCTTGATGGAAAAAGAAAATGTTACTCTCAGCAAAAAAGTGCAAAAAGATGTCAAACGGTTTGAACAACAAGGGAACTCTCTCGTTTTGACAGCGGTCGACGGTGAATTAAAAGTACTGATGGGCATTCGCGATCAAGTCCGTCCGGGTGTGAAAGCTAATTTGCAAGAATTAAAAGACTTGGGCGTGAAAAATCTAGTCGTTCTTTCAGGAGATAACCAAGGAACCGTTGATGTGGTCGCCGGCGAACTTGGTTTGACCGAAGCTCACGGCCACATGTTGCCGGAAGACAAAGCGGCTTATATTGGAAAACTACAACAACGTGGTCAAATTGTAGCCTTTGTTGGAGATGGCGTTAACGATAGTCCGTCCTTAGCTTTAGCAGACATTGGAATCGCAATGGGAAGCGGAACGGACGTAGCGATTGAAACATCCGATGTCGTTTTAATGAACTCGAACTTCAGCAACTTGCCTCACGCATTAGGATTAGTAAAAGCCACCGCAAATAATATGAAACAAAATATCGTGATTTCAATTGGAGTAGTGTTGGTCTTGTTGACCAGCGTCTTCTTCAGCGAATGGATGAATATGTCTATCGGAATGTTGGTTCATGAAGGTAGTATCTTGGTGGTAATTTTCAATGGTATGAGATTAATGAAGTATAAGTTGAAAGGTCGAAAAGAACAAAAAGAAGTATCAACACCTGCAGAAAAAGTAAAAATATCTTAAGAATAAATTAGAGGATGAACATAGGTACTGATTGTCCCTTATTCAAAAAATAGTTTTTTGCGTATTGGGAAAAGTCTTTAATGGGATCAGAAACTTAAAGGATAATTATATCTAAACTTAGTTGATAAGGGTATATGAAATCTTATTTCTATGCAGATTTACCTAAAAAGTACCTTATAATTGTTATTTTCTGTTTAACAATTATAAGGTACTTTATTTTTCAACTTTGTTATTAATAACTTAATTATTTAACATCAAATTTACGACTACGTTGAATAAGTAGAAGTGTCACAACAACTGTGATGATAGTGTCAACGGCTGTGATCCAGAACACACTTAGTACACTTGCTGCAGTATCACTAATTACGAAACTTGATAACAAAGGTCCTAAGAAGTAAGTCAAGGAAGCCATGAAACTATAGTAACTTGTCAACTTACCATGACCAGTAGGGAAGTAACTTGTTAATACAGATAGACCAACTTGCCAGATACCACCAGCACCGAAGAAACCAACTGCGATACTACCGATACGTGCAGTCATTAGAGATGGTGAAAGTACCATCAATAATAAACCAAGTGCTGATAATGTTGAGTAAAGTAAGATTAAAGTTAAACGCTTAACTTTTGTAACAACAATAGCAGTCACAAAAACAGAAATCATAGATGACATTGCGTACCAAGATAATAGAGTTTTAGCAGTTGCAGGTGCAACACCTAATACGTTGATTCCAAAGTTTGGAATATATTGTGAGAATACGTAGAAAGTGAAGCAAATTGTAAAACCTAGAGCGATGATTAAGGAACCATCAATTGCCATTTTTGGTTGGTTAGCTGATGAAACAGTTGTTGTTTCTTGCTTAACTTCAGCCTTTGGTTCAGCCTTTTTGCTTTCATCATGAGGAGCAAATGGTGCCCATATAACAAGTAAAATATCTAAGAATAATGCGACAGCTAAAATAATTGCAGTTAATCTAGCATTTGAAACAGAAGCTACCCAGAATGGGAACAAGAATTGACATAATGACATCGCAGCTTTAACCAATGAATTCATTGTAGCTGATTTTTCTGGGAAAGCATCTGTTAGAGCTGGGTAACAAGCTGAATCACCAAAGGAGTTAGTAACACCAAAGAATAAAGCAGCAACACAAGCCATAAAGAGGTTGTGAGCAAATGCAGCACCTAATAAGAAAATAATATCGGAAGTGATTGCGATAATCATGGTTTTTTTACGGCCAATTTTATCCGAAATAACACCGGCAAATAAGATTGTTAAGATACGGCCGATACCAACAACTGAAAGCACAGTTGAGATACCTTTAACGTCAGTATTCCACGCCTTTTGGAAATAGGAACTGTATTGTGAAATGATGATTGTTGCCATACCAACTAAAGCAAAGTTGATATAAACACTGGCAGCGACGCCAGAATAATTTTGTTTTTTCATGACTTTCCACCCACCTAATTGTGATTTTTTTATCAATCTATTTACATTTTTAATATAAGTCATCTATTGAGTATTGTCTAATTGATATATTTTAAGTTAATCATATAAATATTCTATAGGATCTAATTATTTATAAATGTTTTAGTAATCGTAACCAATATTAATTTTATAGCATATAAAATATAAAATAATTATACATATAGACAAAATCGAAAATTAAAATAAATAAAGTCTATTGGAATTTTTCAAAAATAATAGATAAAATTAACGTATAATAAATGTGAAAAAGATAACAAGTTAGGAGGGGAACGGAATGGAATTCCCTATTGTATGTAAGAAAAATCAACCTAAAGCTAAAAGATCAGTATTAGCCTTCTATGTATACTTTAATTATTTCGTCTGGGGATCATCAATCATTCTGGTTTCTCAATTCCATAGTTGGTTCATGGAATTATGGCATACAGATCTAAAAGGAATTTCAATTGTTATTTCTATGTTAGGTTTAGGACATTTGATTACTGTGTTATTAGCGGGTTGGTTTTCAGATAAGTTTGGTAGAAAAAATACGATAATTATCGGAACAATTTCCAACATCATATTTTTGATAGGTTTATTAATAAGTAGAAATATTTGGATGGCTTCAATTTGTAGTTTATTTTTAGGCAATGCCAATTCATTTAATGATTCTGGTAGCTATCCTTTATTAACAGAGAAATTTTCAGAGAAACCTGCTAGTATGAATGCCTTAGTAAAAGCTTCAATGTCATTATCGCAAACAATCTTACCGTTAGTAATTGCAGCTGTACACAGTGCATACATCATTATTCCAGCTATGGCAGTGATGCTAGGATTACTTCTATTAAAAGTGAGTGTAACTAATTTTGGTAAAAATGAGACAATAGTTAAAGAAACAGTTAGTGAACAAACAGAAATCTTGGAAACTTCTACAAACAAGCCTTCTGTTTTGATTGATGGGGTAGGAATGGTAATATTGGGATTTACTTTATCATTTATATTTTATATGTACTCACAATATGCACCAGTATTTGCAGAAAAAGTTATCGGATCAACACCAGTTTTTTCTAAAACGTTGATTTCATGGTATGCTATTTCTTCTCTAATTTCGGTATTTATCACATCGACTGTAGTTAGAAAAGTACATCCATTTAAAGTATTGTTGGCATATTCAATTGTTGCTGCAGCGATGTTAGCTGTGATGGTTGTTCATCCAACTCCAACAATTGCACGTTTGACAAGTATCGCAATTGGTTTCTTTGCAGCAGGTGGTATATGGCAAGTTGGTCTAACAATTCTATCTCGTTATTTTCCACGAGAAAAAGGGAGAGTTACAGGATACTATAGTTTTGCGGCTGCTTTAACATATTTTGTGGGTCCGATTGTGTCTACCTTTATCCTAGATGATACAGCAGCCAGTTTAGTTCATGTATTTGTTTTAGATGTAGCTGTCTCAGTGTTAGGGATAATCGTAATGATAATTTTAGCAGTACGTTGCTTCAAGTATAAATTCATCTAAAAAAAGAATCACTAGAATGAATTAATTGAAATTCAGTTCTAGTGATTTTTATTATTTTCCAGCATCGGAATTTTGTTTAATAAAATTGATGAAATCTAAAGCAGCTGGAGATTGGTAATGACGCTTAAGAGTGGCCATGTAGATGAAGCGATGCCACTTAGGGAATTCAATTGGGATTTGTTTAACATCTAATGTTCTAAGAATTGGCATTTCTGGGACAATTCCTACACCAAAGTTAGCTGCAACCATACCAGCTACAGTTTCATCTTCGTCAACTTCGAAGACACTATCAGGGGTGCCACCGCAAATTGAAAATAGTTGTTCAGTTTCCGCACGTAAACCAGTATTAGAAGAATAAGTAATATATTTAAATTCTAAAGTGTCTTTCAAATTAATTTTGGCTTTATTAGCTAGAGGATGATCAAGTGGAGTTATGAATTTTAATTTTTGTTCATATACAGGGAAATAATCAACATCATCCAAGTTATCAATCTTTGAACAGAATGCAACGTCTACTTTTTCTTCTCTTAATTCGTCTAAGATTGAGTGTGAAAAACCAATACCACTTTCAAATTCGAAGGAAGGCTGTTTTTCTTCAGGAATATCATCTAAAAATTTTCGAATAGTAGCTGGTAACCAGTGAGAACTAATAGAACGTAGCATTGAAATTTTAATAACTTCTTTGTTATTTTCGGATTTCTTGGCTCTTTCAATAGCACGATTGAGTGATTCAATAGCAGCTAAGCTTTCTTCAACAAAGATTTTCCCACTACGAGTTAACTTAATGTTTCGACCAGATTTTTCGAATAATTTGATATTAACTTGACTCTCTAAGGAACTAATGGCGTAACTTAAAGAAGGTTGTGTAATATGTAACATTTCAGCAGCCTGTGTATAATTCTCAGTCTGAGCTAAGACATGAAGATATTGTAATTGTTGTAAATTCATAAAAGGCCCTCTTTTCAATTTTTTGATAACGATTGCAACGTATAGAAATATTATATCAATTATAGAAAAAATATCAATTAGACGTATAGAAATTATTGATATATATTAAAAGTGTAAAAATTAATTAAAGAAATCACAAACTCTGAGGAGGGTTTTATTATGAGTAAGAAAAATCCTATTACTATAAGTTCTTGGACATTGGGAGACAAGTGTACATTTGAACAACGTTGTAAAGCTGCTGCTGAAGCTGGCTATGATGGCATCGGTTTAAGAGCCGAAACATATGTAGATGCTTTAAATGAAGGGCTTACAGATAAAGATATTATAGATATTTTAAATAAATACAATATCACTTGTACAGAAGTAGAATACATCGTTCAATGGTGCGAAGAACCTCGCTCATATGAACAAAAGTATAAGGAACAAATGTGTTTCCATATGTGTGAACTATTTGGTGTAAAGCATATTAATACAGGTTTAATGGAAGATTATCCTGTAGACTATACTGCACAAAAACTTAGAGAGTTATGTGATAGAGCCGGAGATTTAATTATTGCCCTTGAACCAATGCCATATAGTGGTTTACCAAACTTAGATAAGACATGGAAAGTATTGCAAAAAGCTGATTGTGATAACGCAATGATGCTATTGGATACATGGCACTGGGTTCGTGCTAACCAACCTTATGATTTATTGACAAAAGAACAAGCTAAGAAAGTTATTTCTATCCAAATTGATGATGCTTATGAAAGACCATATGCAGATTCAATCTTGAGAGACGAATCAATGCATGATCGTTTAGCTCCAGGTGTGGGACAAGCTGACACAGTAGCATTCTTAAAGATGATCAAGGAAGCTGGTATCGATCCAAAAGTTGTTGGGGTTGAAGTTATTTCTGATAACTATATGTCCAAAGGTATTGATTGGGTAGCTGATTATACTTATAAGAATACAGAAAAAGTTTTGAAAGAAGCTTGGCCAGAAATTTTAAACTAATTGAATTGAGGAAAAGAGGTTAATATTTATGACTGAATGGTTAGGATTAAGAGATAAAGTTGTTGTAATTACAGGTGCTGCTGGTGGTATGGGAACAAAGTTTTCTCATGACTTTGCTGAACAAGGCGCTAAATTAGTATTGATGGATATCGCTGAAGAACGTGTTGAAAAATTAAGTAAAGAACTAGCTGATGAATTTAAAGTAGAAACACTTGCAGTTGTATGTAATTCTACAGATGAACATGATGTAGATGAAGCTGTAAAGAAGGTTGTTGATAAATTTGGTCGTGTTGACGTATTGGTTAACACAGCAGCAATTCTTCGTTTCTCACTATTAGAAGATTTAACATTTGATGAATGGAAACAACAAATTAATATTAATATTAATGGTTATTTCTTAACTTCTCAACGATTTGGTCGTCAAATGATTAAGCAAAAGAAAGGTACAATGGTTCATATTTCAACAGTTGCTTCTCATTTCCCAGAAACATACTCTGGTGCATATAGTACAACTAAAGCTGCTGTAAACATGATTTCTAAACAAATAGCAGCTGAATGGGGACAATTTGGTGTACGTAGTAACTGTGTACTTCCTTGCTTAGTTAAGACTCCATTATCAAAAGACTTCTACAAAGATAAAGAAGTTGAAGATGGACGTAGTCGTTTAGTAGCAAGCAAGCGTATTGGTGAATTAAAGGATATTTCTAATACTGTACTATTCTTAGCAAGTGATCGTTCAGATTATACAAATGGTGATGAAATCAATGTTGATGGTGGTATCGGTATTATGATGCAAGATATGATTCCAAAGCCAGGTGGACGTCGTCAATATGCAATTGACCACCACAAGAAGTAATTTAGTGGAGTGAAAAATATGACTGAAAAGAAAGTAATTACTGCTCAAGCTCAAGGGCATAACGGACCAATTGATTTGGAAATTGGAGTTGAAAATCAAGAAATTGTAAATGTTGATGTAAAGAAACATTCTGAAACAAAAGGTATCTTTAATCAAGTTTTCTCAAAATTAAGAGATGATATTCTTGATAATCAAAGTTTTGATATTGATGCAATTAGTGGCGCTACTGTCATGAGTGATGCAATTTTGAAATCAGCTAAAGATGCGGTGGAAGAAGCAGAAGTAAAGATTGATTCTAAGAAAAAAGATATTCCTCATGTAACCGAAGAATTGCATACAGATGTTGTTGTTATCGGTGGTGGAGAAGCTGGCTTAGTTGCTGGATGCCGTGCCTTAAAATTAGGAAAGAAAGTAATTTTAGTAGAAAAAAATGGTTACTTAGGTGGAGCTACAATCCTAAATGGTTCTAATGTAACTGCAACAGGTTCTAAAGTTGCTAAGAATATTTTTGGTGATGAAGCGGATAATGATACACCAGAAAAATTAGCAGATGATGTTAGACGTGAATCAAAAGATACTAATGTTCCTGAGTTAACTAATTTAATGGCAAATAACATTGGTGATGCAATTGATTTTATCTCTGAGTTTGCTGGTTTAGAATATCGAAAAGCTCAAACTCAAACACCAGAACATTCAGTTGAACGTCAAGTTGAATTACCAACATCAAGTAGTTATGAATTTATCACTAAAGTTGCTAAAGCTTTTGAAGAAAAAGGTGGTCAAATCTTACTTGATAGCCGAGTAGAAGAAGTTATAACTGACGGTGATAAGATTACAGGTATTGTGACTGAAGGAAAGCATAAAACAACCAAGATTTTTGCTTCGGCAGTAGTTCTAGCTTCCGGTGGTTATGGTGCTAATACAAAGATGCGTGGACCAGAAAGTCAAGGTTTATACTATTATGGTCCAATGACATCAACTGGCGATGCTTATCAATTCTTAGCTCCATTACAATTGAAGACAAGAAACTTAGGCTGGTATAAAGTATATCCTCATGGGGTGGAAACCGAACCAGGAATTGCTAAGTTAACAACATATGCATCTAAACTTGCTACTGATATGGGAGCAATTTATGTTAATACAGATGGTAAACGAATCGTTAATGAATCTGATGTATATGCTGAATTAAGAGATGCAGTCTTAAAACAAAAAGACAGAGTAGCATTCTTAGTAATGGATAAGCGAACATGGGATGAATTCTATAAGTTGTTAGTCTTACATGACTTTAGTGAAAGTGAAATCGCTGATTACTTTGCAAAGGACGGAAAGAGTAATCCAATTCTTGTGAAGGGTAGTTTACAAGAGGTTGCACAAAAAGCAGGTATTGATGTAGCTGGTTTAAGTGAAACTGTTCAAAAATACAATGACTATGCTAAACAAGGAAAAGATGAAGAATTTGGCCGAGATAGTAAATTCTTACATGAATATGAAGGCGATGAATTTTACATCATTGAACAACGTGATCGTTTTGCAACCACATTAGGTGGATTTGTAACAGATGCAGATCTACATCTACAATTTGAAAATGGTAATAAATTAGCTAATGTAGTTGCTGCAGGTGAAGTAATCGGTGGAGCAAATGGACACGATTCTATGCCAAGTATGATGAACTCATGGGGTATTTCTTCCGGATTTGTAGCAGGAAAAGAAGCAGCTGAAATAAGTGAAAATTAACTTTAAAGGGGATAATTAAAATGGAACGTATCGATGGACATACTTTATTAATTGGTTTGATGGCATATCCTATTAGACATTCTATGTCACCAACAATGCATAACAATGCTTTTGCTAAATTAGGTTTAAACTATGCATATTTAGCATTTGAAATTGATAATGATAAACTAGAAAAAGCTGTAGATGCAATTAGAACTTTAGATATGCGTGGATCTAACGTATCTATGCCAAATAAGCAAAAGATTATTCCTTATTTGGATAAATTAGATCCAGCAGCTAAAATGGCAGGTGCTGTAAATACAGTTGTAAACGATAATGGTGTATTAACTGGATATACAACTGACGGAACAGGTTTCATGAAGTCTTTAGCTGATGAAGGCTTAGACATTCGTGGTAAGAAGATGACATTAGCAGGTGCTGGTGGTGCTGGTACTCCAATCGCAATTCAAGCAGCACTTGATGGAGTAAAGGAAATTTCTATCTTCAATTTAGAAGATGCTCAATGGGCACAAGCTGAAAAGAACGTTGAAATCATCAATCGTGAAACAGATTGTAAAGCAACATTACATCATCTAGAAGATAAAGAAGACTTTAAGAAGGAAATTGCTTCAAGTTATATCTATTGCGATGCTACAGGTGTAGGTATGAAACCATTAGAAGACATGACATTAGTTGAAGATCCTAGTTGGTTCCACAAAGATATGATTGTTTTCGATACAGTTTATGCACCTAGAGAAACCAAATTAATGAAAGTTGCTAAAGAAGCTGGCGTAGATCATGTTCTTAATGGCTTAGGTATGATGTTAGAACAAGGTGCAGAGGCATTCAAGTTATGGACAGGTGAAGATATGCCTGTAGACTACATCAGAGAATTATTATTTAGCGAAGATAACTAGGCGGTGAATTTGATGAGGATAGTCAAAGTAAGAAATGTTGAATTCGGTACGGGCCGTCCTAAAATAGCTGTTCCAATTACCGGAAAATCAAGTGATGATATCATAAAACAAGCTGAAACAATTATGTCTAGCAATAACGCTGATTTAATTGAATGGAGAATAGATTTCTTTGATCAAGTTGAAGATGCTGAAAAGTTGGTTGAAACAGCCAAAAAACTACGCCAAGTTATGAGTGAAATGCCTTTATTAACTACATTTAGAACTCATTTCGAAGGTGGAGTTAAAAAATTATCAGAAGAAGAATATTTTGATATTTGTCGCGTATTGATTAAAGAAAAGGCAACAGATTTGTTGGACTTAGAATTGTTCAGAAAAACAAGTAAGCTAAAGGAAATTATTGCTGAAGCTCATGAAAATAATATCTATATTATCATGAGTAATCATGACTTCGATAAGACTCCTGCAACTTCTGAATTAGAAAGACGACTAACTTTGATGAAGACTTACGGTGCTGATATTGCTAAGATTGCAGTAATGCCTAATAGTGCACGTGATGTCCTAAATCTATTGTTAGCCACAGATAACATGAAGTACAAATTAAATTGTCCATTAATTACAATGGCGATGGGAGACTTAGGTAAAGTAACCAGAATAAGTGGTGAAGTCTTTGGTTCTTGCTTAACATTTGGTACAGTAGGCGATGCTTCTGCACCAGGACAAATTGAAAGTACTAACTTAAAAGGAATCTTAGATACATTAAAGCTTGACTAAACAAAAAGAAGTTGAATCAACTTTTGGTTCAACTTCTTTTTTAGATGTATTATAAAGAATTTAATGCATCTGTAGTTTCGTCATTGTCAATATGCGTGTAAAGTGTAGTTGTAGCAGTAGAACTATGTCCCAATTGCTGTGCAGTTAAAACGAGGTTATTGGTTTGTTTATATAATCTAGTAGCCAGAGTATGCCTTAACTTATGAGGGGTAACTCTGACTTTAAAGCCTTTAGAGTATTTGGAGACCATTTTTTCAATAGCCGATCCAGTAATACGCTTAGAGCCACCTCGACTGATTGCTAAGAAGAATGCTTTTTCATATTTGTCTGCACGATAACGACTAGCACGGATATCACGATAATTAGCTAGATATTCCATTGCAAAGGCGGCAATTCTGACAGAGTCTTTTTTATTTCCTTTTCTAAGAACAGCAACTCGATTGTTTTCGAAATCTAAATCTTCAATATTGATATTAACAACTTCAGATAAACGGAGACCGGATCCTAACATTAAAGCATTGATAGCTAAATCTCTTTCAACATCGCGATTGTAGAATTTCTTAGCTTGAGTAGATAATGACTGAGGATAAACTTCTTTGATATATTGTAGATATTCATCAGTTTCATCATCCAAAAATAACTTTTCTTCTAAGGCATCAGCTCTAGCTTGTAGCGTTTGCTTATCAGCCACATTATCAATACTTTGCATAACGTCGTGTGTTAAAAATGGTTTCTCTTGAGAGTTATTAGCACTTCTGCTTAAGAACTTAAATATCACCTTTAAAGCAGTGATATTGCGCTGAATAGTTACTTTAGATAGAGTCTCAGTAGATTCTTCTTTATGACCATTTTTATCAAGAGCTTTTTTATTTTGCTTTTTTCGGCGTAAAAGATAAGATTTGTATTCAGTAGCAGTACGAACTGTAAGCTTATCAAGCGATTCTGGGGCGATGTCACTAGTTTTATTTTCGTTAACATAATGATTTTCAATCAACCAAATCAAAAATTGATGGAAATTCTTCAAGTATTCAAGAATAGTATTAGGAGAATATTCATCAGCGGTTTTTACAATAACAAAATCATTCATAAAATAAGGGAGTTCATGTAATAACTCATCGATTTTTTTATTAGCAACTTCTTTTTGCATATTTATCCTCCGAACATTCATTTGATAATAGTATTATACCATGAAATTTAAGTTTCGTGTTAAATATAACTTGTACTTTGTGTTAATTCATAATGTAAATATATATGTTAAGTGGTAAATGGTAATGAAATAAGTCTTACTTAAGAGTAGAAGTAAGACTTTTAATTAAGGCATACAGATGTATTACAATAAAAAGAGGGGAATGTAGACAAATTACATGTGAGATAAAGTAATCTTTTTTGAATTAAACTACTGTACGAAAATAATCTTATTAATAAAGAAAATAGTATAATAAAATATAAGTAGAGTATAGTAATGTACCTGTATAAAGGTGAATTTAATCATAATGTTATTTCTGTGAACGAAGGAGATGTTCAAAAATGAAAATTACAACTCAAATTAGTCTTGATGATGTTTTGGATAATTTTGAAAGATCATGGACTATCGTTCGTATGAAAGATGGACGAGTATTAAATTTATATATTGTTGATGTTGATGATGAGTTCCAGAGAAATGATGAAGAAGATGAACCAGAGTTAAAAGCTATCGTTTATAACACTACAGATAGTAATTCTTATGGTAATGGGATTGCTTTTGATGATATTGACAGTATTGAACTAGATCCTGACAAAAATTAATTAAAAAGCTGTCATGCAATTTCAACTTTACCGGAGGAGTTGAGAATTAATGAAAATAAATAATGCAACTAAACTTTGGGATGTTATAAAAGCTTTTAATTGGAAATGGTGTGTAGTTACTTTAAAGAATGGTAAAAGAATAAATTTATATATTGTGGATGTAGATCATGAAGCATTTGGCTATAATATTATAGTTTATAATTATACTGGTAGTAAATCTTATGGTAATGATATTTCATTTAGTGATATAGATGAAATTGAATTATATAAGAGTGAGGAGTAATATTGATCTAGATTTAAGTGGTCTCAAGAGATTGGAGAGATACTAGTGAAAGCTATAGATGTTTTTTATTTAGAAAGTGAAGATGTTTCAAGTGTTGTTGTACCAAGAACAAAAAAATTTAAAATTGGAGATAAAATAATGGATAAAAATGGTACAGTGTATGAAGTACATAGTTTTGAACATATATGTCGTACTTTCAAAGATATAACTGGTCTAGTAGTCCATGGAAAGTTTGAAGGTGATATTGTGAATTTAGTAGATGAAGAGTAGATAATAGCTGTTAAACTGCTTTTTACAATCAAAAACTACTAGCAATTATTAGTTTAAAAAGGACATTGATACTCTTATAGGAAGTGATAAAAATGTGTACAGCAATTACTTTAAATGGTAATAGTAATTATTTTGGAAGAAACTTAGATTTAGATTTTTCATATGGTGAGGAGGTAATCATTACTCCGGCTGAATATGAGTTTAAATTTAGAAAGGAAAAAGCTATAAAGAATCATAAATCATTAATAGGTGTTGGAATTGTCGCTAATGATTATCCACTGTATTTTGATGCTATTAATGAGGATGGACTAGGAATGGCAGGATTGAATTTTCCTGGAAATGCATATTATAGCGATGCTTTAGAGAATGATAAAGATAATATTACGCCGTTCGAGTTTATTCCATGGATTCTGGGACAGTGTAGCGATGTTAATGAAGCAAGAAATTTAGTTGAAAGAATAAATCTCATTAATCTTAGTTTTAGCGAACAATTACCTTTAGCAGGGTTACATTGGTTAATTGCAGATAGAGAAAAATCCATTGTAGTAGAAGTAACTAAATCTGGCGTACATATTTATGATAATCCAATCGGAGTATTGACTAATAATCCGGAATTTAATTATCAGATGTACAATCTGAATAAATATCGCAACTTATCTATCAGTACACCACAAAATACATTCTCAGATAGCGTGGATTTAAAGGTAGACGGTACCGGTTTTGGTGGTATTGGCTTACCAGGCGATGTATCTCCCGAATCTCGTTTTGTGAGAGCTGCTTTTAGCAAGTTAAATTCAAGTAAAGGGACGACCGTAGAAGAAGATATTACTCAGTTTTTCCATATACTAGGGACAGTAGAACAGATAAAGGGCGTTAATAAGACAGAATCAGGAAAAGAAGAATATACTGTATATTCGAATTGCTATGATTTGGACAACAAAACGTTATATTATACAACCTATGAAAATAGACAAATAGTGTCTGTTACTTTAAATAAAGATAAGAATGGTAATAAGTTAGTCGTATATCCATTTGAAAGAAAACAAGTAATAAATAAGTTGAATTAAGCAAAATAACTGGTATCATAGTAAGGTACCAGTTTTATTTATTGTGATAAATATAAAATTACATTGCAACTATAAGTGTTTTAAAACAAAAAAAGCTGAATTTAATTCAGCCATTAAGTCTTTACTTGTCTGTCAAATATATCTTTCTTAAATCTAAAACTTCTTGTTCATTCAACTTCAATTCTGTATGCAAATAATTATTTATCCCACCAAAGTTATCTTTCATCAACTGCAAAGCATGATTTAAATAAGCTTCATTAACTTCAAATAGTGCCTTGATATTTTCAGACATTATAGGTCCCATTCCACTTACATCAGCTATTTTTTTAGCACGAACTGTTTCTGTATAGATATTGGATGCCAAGTAATCTTGATGAATAGTTCTATCATCTATGCCAAGAGCAGTTAACAAATAAACAGCTCCCATACCAGTTCTATCTTTACCAGCTGTACAATGAAACAATAGGGCTTCATTTTCTTTATCATTAGCTAACAATAAATCGAAGAATTGGCGATATGCTTTTTTAGCCCCATCTGTAAGTACAATATCTTTATAGGCTTTCAACATATCCTCAAAACCAGCATTTTTAATCTTGCTGTAGGTCTTATATCTAGTCTCTTGATCTTTCTTAGTACTACGAGTCTCATCCTCTGAAAAAACTGGATTAAAATGATAATGAACATTATTGCTAATTCGATCAGGTTCAACTTCCTTTTCAGATATTGAACGGAAATCTACGTCGTATCTAAGACCATAGTTATCTAAATAGTTAACGTCTCGTTCAGATAAATATGCCAAATTAGCAGAACGCAGAATTTTATGCTTTTTAATCTTACGTCCATCTAATGTTTTATAGCTGCCTAAATCACGAAAATTAAATCCATGTTTTATATCTAGTAATAGTGGTTTTTGTTCCATATAATCCCTCCATGGAGTGTGGCTTTAAATATGATTTTAACAAAAAATAAGCCTATTACCAAACATAAGTTATTAGATCCAGTTTCGTTTTTCAGCTAAATTTACAGCTTCTAAACGCGAACGTGTTCCTGTCTTACTGAGAATAGAGGAGATATAATTTCTAATAGTACCTTCAGACAAGAAAAATTTTTGTGCCAATTCTTTAGTTGAAGCACAAGTTTTTAAAGCTGCCAGAATTTCTTGCTCGCGATCTGTTAGGGGATTATCAACAGTATTCAAAACACTAGTAACAAGTTTAGGATCAAATACTGTATCACCATTCATTATTGTCTTTATTGCATTAACCAAAGAATTGCTTGGACTATCTTTTAATAAATATCCATTAACCCTTGCTGCAAGGGCGTCTTTGAAATATTTGCTACGTGCAAATGTAGTTAAAATTATGATTTTTATATCCAATTTCATTAGGCGAAGTTGCTTGGCAATTTCTAGCCCAGAAAGTCCTGGCATTTCAATATCCAGAATAGCAACATCTGGCTTTAGCATAATAACTTTTTCCAATGCTGCCTGACCATCTGTTTCAGTTCCGACTACTGAAAAATCATCTTCTAAGTCAAGTAACATCGCCAAAGCACTATTTAACATTTGCTGATCTTCAGCCAAAAATATACTGACCATTCTCAATCACCCTTTACAATAGGAATACTTATATCTATTTTAGCACCATTATCATTATCAAAACTAACATTACCATCTAGATAATCAATTCTCTTTTTTATCCCAGATAAACCAAATGAATTTTTATAAGATATATTTTTATCAAAACCAATCCCATTATCATGCACAGTTATTAAATATTGATTTTTCTTCTGACTAAAAGTAACACTAAAGAGATTCCCATGACTGTAACGAATAGCATTAGTAACCAACTCAGTAATAATTTGACTTATTGTATTTTGAATATCCTTATTCCAATCTACTGTAATCTCTTCGTTTTTTGTATGTAGCATTATACCAGATTTATCTAGATTAGATTGTTGTATATCCAAAGTTTGTAGTATTGTAGAGTGTTTCATATCTGCTACAATTTCTCTAACCAAGTCTAAATTTTGACGGGAGGCCGATGCAATGTCTTTTAATTGTTGTTTAGCCAATACTGGATCTTTCTCTAATAACTTTTCAGCTAATTCAGCTTTTAGGGCTAACATAGAAAAAGATTGCCCCAAATTATCATGTAATTGTTGAGCTATTCTGTCACGTTCACTATGTCTAGCTATTAATTCTAAACGATTATTTTGTTTTCCTAAACGATAACTCTTTGACAAAGAATTTGAAGCTGGAATTGTTCCAAAAATGAATAAATAATTGATAATAGCTGCTGGTACATCTCCCACTGCCATACTAGGTAATGGATAAGCTAGATATAAACTTATCGTAGATAAAATATAATAAGGAACAATCACTAATTTTGCGTTTTTCATATTAATACTAAAAGTTCCAATAATAAAACCTGTATAAATATATAAAAATGGATATCTTGCAAAGAAAGAGAGTGTAGCTGCCAAAATTAATTGACAAAAAATATTAATAACTACTCCTTTATCTCTGGCTAAAAAACAATCTCTATAAACTTTGACAAAAATAATTAGTAAAATTAACGTTATATTACGCATAATAGTGGGCAATGTAAGTAACACACTTACTGCTGGAAATAACCATAGTAACCAGAAATAAGGGGCTAGTCCGACGTAACTTGGAAATAATACGTGCTTTTTTAAAAACTTCTTCATCAGTTTTTTCAATCCTTTTTTGAAGTAAATATATAACTAATTCCTAGAGCTAAGACTAACACAACAAACCAAATTATTAAACCTACAAGCGAATTATAGTTGATGCTATTTCCATGTAAAATGTTATTAGATAAATTCGAAATGTAGTATGTTGGTGTTATTTTACCAATTTTTTGTAACCATTGTGGAAGTACACTAAGTGGCCACCATAAGCCACTACAAATTGCCATAGGAAAAACTAAAATGTTGGCTAAAGCATTGATAACATTACTATCTTTAAATGATGAAATCAAAATGCCTAATAAAACGAGAGGCAAGCTCATAATAGGAATTAGAATTAATAAAAGTATCCAGACCTTTGTCGGTAATGTGAGATTATTAACTAAAATACCGGCTAAACCAATTCCTACAAGACAAAGTAAGTTTAATACTTCAAAAATAATGACCATTTCAATATAATACATAAATTTAGGAAAAGGGCTTAAATCTATAAATAGTGTAAATTTACGGTCTATATCGGAACTTAGTGTATGTGCGACTGTCATAATAGATCCAAGTAGAATTCCGTAAATCGCCATACTTACTAAATAATCTACCTTCCATTGCATTGTATTACTATATTGTGGTAAGGCTTTTGTAAAAAGTAAATAGAACGTTAAAGGCATTGCTAAATCAAACATGAAGAATGCTGGGTTTCTTAGGATTATGCGTTTAAAATCAATTTCAAGTTGATATAAAAAATTAGTCATGATTATTCCTCGTTTCTAATTAAAGAGTCCATTAATGTATCTAAGTTTTGTTGTCTAATTTCTAAATTATCAATTGCTGATAAATAGGGGACTAACTGAGTTATTAAGCTATTAACATCACTTGTAATAAGTGTATAATGGTGGTTCAATTCACTTACTCTAAGTACAGCTGGTAATTTATTAAAAATATCTTCTATCAACTCACTATTGAAGGTTACTTGAACCTTTTTTAACTGTTTTCCCATCTCAGTTAAACTACCATCAAAAATAATCTTTTGATTATGCAGAAAAATAAATCTATTAGCAACTTTTTCTAATTCTTCTAAATAATGACTAGTAATTAAAAATGTTTTCCCTTGTTTCTTTAACTCATCGATATGTTTCCAAAATTTAGTGCGACTTTCCGCATCCATTCCTACAGTAGGTTCGTCTAAGAAAATTAGATCTGGATTTCCTGCCAAAGTAAGAGCGAACTGTAGCTTTCTTTTTTGACCTCCAGATAATTTATCCATAGGGTGGTTTGTATAATTTTGTAACTCTGATAAAGCTAATATCGCTTGATAAGACATAGGATTACGATAATATGTTCTAGTTAATTTGATTATTTCTTTCACTGTTATTCGATCTAAGGAGATATTTTCCTGCATCATTACTCCAATTAAATTTCTATCAAATTTTTCTTTCTCAAAAATCTTACTTTGTCCACTATCTTGTTGAATTAACTTCGTAATAATATTGATCAAAGTAGATTTTCCAGCACCATTTTTACCGATTAAGGCAACAATTTCTCCAGATTGAATTGAAAAATTAATATCATTTAAAACAACTTTATTTTTATATTTTTTATTGATATTTTTTACTTCAAGTGCGGTGGTCATAATTTATCATCCTTCCCTGTATTACATCTTCAATATAGACAAAATCAGTTAAGGTTAATAGAATTGAAAGTCATTACTCTTCATGACAATTGTCATAAGAACTATTAAGATGCATGGAATTAATACTATTAAGTAAATAATTAGAGTAATTTTGAAAATACTTACTATTCATGGTGCTGGAACTATACTAATTGTTGTATAATTTAGGTATGCGATGTTTGAAAGGGGTATAATTAATGAACCAAGATGAATTAAAGCAATTAGTAGGTACAAAGGCAGTTGAATGGATTAAAGATGGCATGATTGTCGGTCTAGGAACAGGTTCAACTGTTAAATACATGGTTGATGCACTTGGAAAACGTGTAAACGAAGAAGGTCTAGACATTGTTGGTGTTACAACTTCCATTAGAACAGCTGAACAAGCTAAGTCTTTGGGTATTGTTATCAAAGATATTGATGAAGTTGATCATATTGATTTAACAATCGATGGTGCTGACGAAATTTCTTCTGACTTCCAAGGAATTAAAGGTGGCGGTGCAGCTTTACTATACGAAAAGATTGTTGCAACTAAATCTAATAAGAATATGTGGATTGTCGATGAAAGTAAAATGGTCGATGATCTAGGACAATTTCCATTACCAGTTGAAGTTATCCCTTATGGTAGTGGTACTGTCTTTAAACGTTTTGAAGAAAAAGGATTAAATCCGGAATTTAGAAAAAATGAAGATGGTAGCTTACTTCATACAGACTCTGATAACTATATTATCGATCTTCACTTAGGTAAAATTGAAAATCCTAAAGAACTTGGAGATTACCTAATTAATCAAGTAGGAGTTGTCGAACACGGATTATTCTTAGACATCGTAAATACTGTTATTGTTGGGCGTCAAGATGGCCCTGAGGTTCTTGAAGCCAGATAATTCGAGGTGAATTTATATGAAAATAGCTCCTTCTATTCTTAGCGCTGATGTGTTAAATCTAGGTGCTGATGTACAAAAAGTAGAAGATGCCGGTGCTGAATATCTCCATATTGATATTATGGATGGAAATTTTGTTCCTAATCTATCTTTTGGTGCTAATGTAGTTAAAGCATTAAGACTACAAAGCAAAATGGTTTTTGACGTTCATTTGATGGTGAATAACCCTGAAAATTGGGTAGAAGACTTCATAAAAGCCGGTGCAGACATTGTAGGTGTTCATTATGAAGCTACACCACACATTCATCGTGCATTAGATTTAATCAAGAAAAACAATGCTAAAGCTGAAGTAGTAATTAATCCAGGAACACCAGTTAATGCAATTGAAAGTGTTCTATCAATTGTTGATCAAGTACTTGTTATGACAGTTAATCCTGGATTTGGTGGACAAAAATTCATACCAGAAACATTAGAAAAGATTCGCCAACTACATCAAATAAAAGAAGAACGAAATCTTAATTTTGATATAGAAGTTGATGGTGGAATTAACGAAGAAACTGTTAAGTTATGTCGAGAAGCTGGCGCAACAGTTGCAGTTGCCGGGTCATATGTTTTTAATTCAGGTAATGAAACTCATGCTGAAAGAATAAATAAATTACGTAATTAATATATAGAAGATACTACTGTGATTAGTGGTATCTTCTATTTTTATATATTGATGAAAGCGTGGGGAAAAATGACTATACATGATTCGAATGTTCGGGAAAAATTACTTCAATTAGGAAGTCAAAAACGGTATAATTTTACAGCTGAATATGCAAGGTGTGGTTACAAAGTTACATATAGGCGTGGATTAGATAGAGATAAATTAGCTCCAACAATTATGTTCAAAAATGTTAAGATAAATAACAATCTAGTTACAGATCATCTGTGGTTCAACTACGCAAGAGGCTTTACTGAGTTGGGAAAACTAATTGTTGGGGATGTTATTAGTTTTAATGCAAGAGTTGCTAGCTATGAGAAATTAGGACATAAAATAGATTATAAATTAGAACGTCCAACAAAAGTTAAATTAGTTTCCCATAAAAATGGTAAAGATGCTTTGCCTATACCCAACACTACAAAAGGTAAAAATGAGTTGTTGGGATACATTATGCTAGAGAATAAAAAATTTTATCAAGAAAATAATCGTTCATATTACCTATGGTATGTTGAAAAGTATAAAAAATTCTTAGATCAAAGATCTTCTAACACTGTTTAATAATAGATACACTTTAAAGTTTCCAATTTACTATAAAGATTAGGGTTTTTTTTGTCATGATTAATTCTTAATTCATCTTTCTAAAAAATGTACGTTTTTCATAAAGATCGATAGAGAGAAAACCAAACAGTGTAATATAATCTCATTATAGCTTTATTGATTAATTTTGATGTTTATCAAAAATCATATTTTTTCAGAAAGTTAAAATAACTTTTTATTTTATTGGAAATTAATTTCCTAATTTTGATTTTAATAATCTGTCTACGATCTGTTGTTTTTAAAGACAAATTTGTATACCATTAATTTATATAACTGATTCCATTCAATAATCCTTTATCAAAACAATTATATTAACATACCAATCCTTATATTATATGGATATTCAACTTTTTAAATAAGTAAAAACAATTATTTACTTATATTTTTGTTTTTACCCTTGCTTTTATTCGTAAATGAGAGTAAAGTTATATTTGTAAGTTAAGGAAAGCATTTACATTTATTAAGGTGGTAATTATATATGAATAAAATTATTATTAGCAAGTTAAACAATGACGAAAATAAGATTGAATGGCGTATTTCTAACAGTGAAACTGGACATTACTTAAATATTTCAATTTCCCGTGCATTAGAAGATGCTATGAAGAAAAAGCGTAATTTATCCTTTAACCGCTTTGAATCTGAACAAATTAACAATTTGTCTCACTTAGTTACAAACATTCAAGAAGACTATGTTCTTAATATTGATGAATCCAATATTAGCTCTAGTTATTTACCATTAAGGGGTATCGACGCATTATCATATATGAAAACCGTCGAATAAGCGATTATAAGTATTAAATTAAGTTGTTATTTTAATACTTATCTTGGATATACTTAAGTATTCTTAATTGATTAAAGATTTGTCTGTTAACAACCTCTATTTTAATGATAGAGGTTGTTTTTTTTGTTAAATATTTTACAGTTGCATTGTTTTTGACTAATTAAATATTTAAATTCTCTTATTATTCCTTTGTATTCTTGCTATATCTACTTTTTAGGTTTATATTAATTCTAGTTATTTTTCGAAGGGAATGGTTACATGTATTACAATGCAGCTCTAGTTTTAGAAGGTGGTGCAATGCGTGGCCTCTATACTTCTGGCGTTCTAGATACCTTTTTGGAACATGATATTCAATTTGATTGTGTTATTGGAGTTTCTGCAGGGTCCCTAAATGGTGCTAATTTCGTTTCAAAACAATATCAAAGAACTTATAATGTAAATGTTAAATACCGTAAAGATCATGACTATATCTCTTTAGCACGCCCTTTTAAGCATGAAAGTATTATTAACTTAGATTTCTTATTTGATGATCATGGATTAGATTGGCATAATTTCGATAATAAAGCTTATTTAAAGTCTGAAACTGATTTTATTGTTGTAGCTACTTCTCTAGAAAGCGGAAAAGCTGTGACGCTACGTAATCCCCAACCTGGCCAAGACTTAATTGATGCTTTAGAAGCTTCTTCATCTATGCCTTTCATCTCAAAGCCACATAATACTTCTAAAGGACTTTGTCTAGATGGTGGTATTGCTAACTCTGTCCCTTTTGATATCGCTCAAAAAATGGGTTTTCAAAAAATTGTAGTTGTTCGTACTCGTCCGCGTGATTATCGCAAAAAGCCTACTAGTTTTGCTTTAAAACGCCTCTACAGTAATAGTTTCAAGGAATACCCAGAATTCGTTAAAACGGCTATCAGACGTCCTGAAATGTATAACCATTCTGTTGAAGTTTTAAATAAACTTGAACAGAATGAAGAAATTTTCTGTCTAGCACCTAAAGATCCAGTTAAAGTTGGTAGACTTGAACACAATATTAAAAAGATGACTGAACTCTATAATATAGGTAAAAATGATGCTGAAAGTAATCTTGAAGCAATGCTTAACTATCTTCAAAAAAGTGAACCTCTATATGACTAAAATACATTTTAAAAGCAAAAAACATGATATCTACCTAGTAAAAACTAAGCGATACCATGTTTTTATTTTATATTTGTATTTGCCAATTCAACTAGCTTGGTTGTTGATCCAAAGTATTAATGCCTGGATACCAATCTTTATATCCTTGATATCTATCTACTTCTAGCAGTTTTTCAGCATTTTTTACTCTTTCTGGCGTAGGAGGCTCAACACCTTCAAGACGATATCTGATGCCCATTTCCTGATACTTATGAACGCCCATTGTATGATAAGGTAATACTTCAAATTTTTCAACATTATGAAGATTTTCCTTAACATACTCGCCCAATTGTTTCAAGTATTCATCATTATCCGTGATGCCTGGGATAAGGACATGACGAATCCAAACAGGTTTCCCTATGCTAGAAAGATATTCGCACATATCCAAAATATTATCATTTGGGAATCCGGTTAATCTCTTATGTTCGTCCGAATTAATATGCTTGATATCAACTAATAGAATGTCGGTATAGTCCATTAACTCATTGAACTTACTAAACCAAGGTTCTCTTCTTGTAAATGGCTGTCCACAAGTGTCCAAACAAGTGCTAATACCTTCTTCCTTGCACATCTTGAATAACTCTAGTGCAAAATCTATTTGCAATAGAATTTCACCACCTGATAAAGTTATTCCACCTTTGTCACCCCAAAAGCTACGATAAGGAAGTGCCTTATTTAGAACTTCTTCAGTCGTCATTTGTGAACCTACCCTTGTTTTCCAAGTGTCCGGATTGTGACAGAACTTACACCTCATATGGCAACCTTGCATAAAAGCGACAAAACGTATACCTGGTCCATCAACAGCCCCAAAAGTTTCCAAAGAATGTACATACCCTACGACATGACCGTCTTTAGTTGGAACTGGATTCAATAAAGGATTAGCACTCATTCTCTCCACCTACTCTCTTCTAAATATTACATTGAAGCATGGAAGGTTCTTGCAATAACGTCATCTTGTTGTTCTTTAGTTAAATCAGCAAAGTATACACAGTAACCTGAAACACGAATTGTTAAAGTTGGATACTTCTCTGGATGTGCTTGAGCATCTAATAAAGTATCTCTATTGAATACATTAATATTCAAATGATGACCATCTTTTCTCATATAGCCTCCGATCATGTTTACTAATGTATCTTCTTGCATCTTTTCATCATGACCCAATGTTGTTGGTGTTACAGCAAATGTATTAGAAATACCATCTGTAGCATACTTGTATGGTAATTTAGCAACAGATAATAATGATGCTA
The DNA here is from genome assembly GCF_024436335.1 of Ligilactobacillus sp. MP3. Taxonomy (NCBI): domain Bacteria; kingdom Bacillati; phylum Bacillota; class Bacilli; order Lactobacillales; family Lactobacillaceae; genus Ligilactobacillus; species Ligilactobacillus sp. MP3. Next base: position 146,448 of record NZ_JANFQI010000004.1, on the reverse strand, counting down.
AAGCACCTGTTGTATCTGCTCCGTATGCTGGGTTAGCACCTGGTGCAAATGGTTCACCCTTTTGACGACCATTTGGAGTAGTACCTGTGTTCTTACCATAAACAACATTTGAAGTAATTGTAAGAACGGATGTTGTTAACTTAGCTCCACGATATAGATGATGCTTGCTCATCTTAGTAAATAGTTCCTTAACAAGCCATGCAGCAATATCGTCAACACGATCATCATCGTTACCATAACGAGGGAAGTCATGATCTGCTTTAAAGTCAACAGCAATACCATCTTCGTCACGAATTACTTTAACATGTCCGTACTTGATAGCTGAAATTGAGTCAGCAGCAACAGACAATCCAGAAATACCTGTAGCAAAGCTACGATCTACTAATGTATCTTTCAATGCCATTTGTGCTGATTCATAGTAATACTTGTCATGCATGTAATGAATTGTGTTCAAAGCATTTACATAAATATCAGCAATCCATTCCATCATGTCATCGAATTTCTTCATGAATTCATCGTAGTCAATGTATTCTGAGCTAATTGGTTCGTATGCAGGACCTACTTGTTGTTTTGTAAGTTCATCCTTACCACCATTGATAGCATACAATACAGCCTTAGCTAGATTTGCACGAGCTCCGAAGAATTGCATACCATTTGCAATTGGTTGTGCAGATACACAGCAAGCAATGCCATAGTAGTCTGTTCCCCATGTCTTCATCATTAAGTCATCGTTTTCGTATTGAATTGTAGAACTTGCAATAGATACACTTGCAGCATAGTGCTTAAATGATTCAGGTAAGCGATCAGACCAAAGTAATGTGATATTTGGTTCTGGTGCGGCACCCATATTATGCAATGTGTTTAAGAAACGATATGATGTCTTAGTTACATGGTGACGTCCATCTAAGCCCATACCAGCAATTGATAATGTTGCCCAGATAGGGTTACCTGAGAATAGTGAGTTGTAAGCTGGTGTACGAATGAAGCATACCATTCTCAATTTCATTGTGAATTGGTCAATTAATTCTTGTGCTTCTTTTTCAGTTAAAATACCACGCTTCATATCACGTTCAATGTAAATATCGATAAATGAATCGATACGACCAATAGACATAGCAGCACCATTTTGTTGTTTAATAGATGCTAAATATCCAAAGTATAACCATTGAATTGCTTCTTTAGCTGTTGTAGCTGGTTTGGAAATGTCATAGCCATAAGACTCAGCCATAATCTTCATATCATTTAAGGCTTTGATTTGGTCAGAAATCTCTTCACGCATTTGGATTATGTCGTTAGTCATCTCACCATCGCCACAATTTTCCAAATCTTTTTTCTTTTCTTCGATTAAACGATCAATACCATACAATGCAACACGTGGGAAATCACCAATTAAACGACCACGAGCATATGCATCTGGTAATCCTGTAATAATCTTGTTATGACGAGCTTTCATAATTTCACTCGTATATGCATCAAATACACCTTGGTTATGTGTCTTAGTTAAATTTTCAAATACAAAATCTGTTTCTGGATCAATCTTAAATCCATAAGCTTCCAAAGCACCTTTGGCCATCCTAATACCACCATATGGCATAAGTGCACGTTTCATTGGTTTATCGGTTTGCAAACCAACAATTTTTTCTAATGATTTATCTAAGTAACCTGGTTTATGAGATGTAATTGTTGATACTACTTTTGTATCAGCTTCAAGAGGTCCACCATTTGCACGTTCTTTTAATTTTAAATCAACTAATTTATCATTTAATTTTGTTGTAGCTTCAGTTGGTCCTTCAAGGAAAGATTGATCACCATCATAAGGAGTGAAATTATCTTGAATAAATTCACGAATATCAATTTCTTCCTTCCATTCTTTTCCTCTAAATCCTTCCCAAGCATCTTTTACATCAACATTTTGCATTTGAGTTTTTTCAACCATACTCAAAGCCTCCTTTGTGATTTTTAAGAAAACGTTTTCTTCACTGTTAATACTACACCTTAGTTGAATTAAATTCAATGAAAAATTGTTCACAATGTTTTTTATTTTCAAAAAATATTATAAACGCTATCATTTATTTTAATCATTAGAAATGTTAATATGACAATATTTTTGATAACAGTTTATAAACTTTAAAAATGTGATTTATGTATCAAAATATAAATTTCATTAATTTTATTTTAGAATTTCTTAAAATTACAAAAAAGGCCCTATACCCAATAAAATTTAGGTATAGGACCTTTAAACCTTTAAAAGTATTTATACTGACGCCCCTAAAATAAAGGTAACTAACGTCGTTAACAATCCGGTTATAACATTTCGTAAAATTATTTTGCTAGTTGAAACCTCGGAGTTGTGTGTACAAACTACTGCATTAATTGATAATGAGGCAATCATCGCAATTAATGTAAATACCACGCGATGTTCTGGTCTTGCTAGGATCATCGTCAATAATGGAATCATTGCTCCAATTATAAATGAGCAGAAAGAACTAGCTGCAGCATGAAACGGCATTAAGATATCGTTCTTTTGCAATTTTATCGGACAATTTTCACAGTCTTCATTTCCCAACTGTCTTTGTCTTTCCATTGTTTTTTCTTGAATATCTCTTTGGGTACTTACAGATATCCATTCTCCACCGGCCATTGAACAAGCTCCAGCTAGCATGCCAGACAAGCCACTGATTAAAAGGGTCTTACTATCAAGATTAGCCCCTGCAGCACCTAACACGATTCCAGATACTGAAATAATTCCATCATTGGCACCTAAAATACTAGCTCTGATAACATTCAAACTATCCCAGAAAAAATTAGTTTTTACTCTTAGTACATGTATAACTTTCACTTTGTACACTTCCTCACGAATTTCGCAAAAATATCATTTTTTATATATACTGTTAAATATATGTAAACCGCTTTCGTCACGATTAAATTATACATCATATGAGTAATTAGTACTAATTTAGCAAAATTTATAATTATATACATGTTTCACAATAATATAAAAAGCATACTTAAAAAGTATGCTTTTTTATAATTAACCTACACTACCATCCATTTGATACTCAATCAATCTATTCAATTCGACTGCATATTCCATTGGTAGTTCTTTAGTAAATGGTTCAACAAATCCCATAATAATCATTTCAGTAGCCTTTTCTTCAGAAATACCTCTACTCATCAAATAGTAAAGCTGATCTTCAGAAATTTTAGAAACTTTAGCTTCATGTTCCATTGAAACATTACTATTTAATACTTCATTAAATGGAATTGTATCACTTGAAGACTCATCATCCATAATGATAGTGTCACATTCAACGTGTGCAAACGAACCATCACTATCTCTATTAAACCTTACATACCCACGATAGTCAGCAATTCCTCCATCTTTGCAGAGAGATTTTGATACAGTTGATGAATATGTATTCTTAGCATTATGAATCATTCTTGCGCCAGTGTCAGAGTCAATACCTTTACCTGCAAATGCAATGGATAACATATTTCCGTGTGCCCCTTCGCCATCTAAATAGATACTTGGATATTTCATAGTTACCTTGGAACCAAGATTCCCATCTACCCATTCCATAGTAGCATTTTCCAAAGCTCTGGCACGTTTTGTTTCCAAACTATACACATTATTAGACCAATTTTGGATTGTTGTATAACGGCAATAAGCATCCTTTAAAACATTTACTTCAACAACTGCTGCATGCAAGGAATCTTGTGAATAATTAGGAGCTGTACAACCTTCTACATAGTTAACACTAGCACCTTCATCGACAATGATTAGTGTTCTTTCAAATTGCCCTGAATTTCCGGCATTAATTCGGAAGTAACTTTGAATAGGTGTTTCAACCTTTACTCCCTTAGGTACATAAATAAATGTTCCCCCAGACCAAACAGCTGTATTAAGAGCTGCCATTTTATTATCATCTGCTGGAATTAACTTTCCAAAATATTTCTTTACTAATTCTGGATATTCTTGAACTGCAGAATCTGTATCCATAAATATGATACCTTTTTTGGCAAAGTCTTCTTTCATATTATGGTAAACAACTTCTGATTCATATTGAGCAGAAGAACCAGCTAAATATTTACGTTCAGCTTCTGGTACACCCAAACGATCAAATGTATCTTTAATTTCTTGTGGCACATCTTCCCACTTTCTAGCTACTGTATCAGTATCACGTCTAAAATAATTAATATGATCTAAATCCAATTCTGACAAATCTGGTCCAAAATTAGCCATCTTCAAAGTCTTGTACTTTTCATAAGCAGCCAATCTAATATCCAACATCCATTCAGGTTCATTTTTAGCTTTAGAAATATTTCTTACAACTTCTTCACTAAGACCTTCACCAGTTGTATAAATTGGTTCAATATCATCTTTAAAGCCATATTTATATTGGCCACCAATGTCTTTTATATCTTCACTAATCATTCTTTTCACCCTTTCCTTCATACTTCTCAATAAGTTGATAAACTGCCTTCCATGATAACATTGCGCATTTAATTCGAGCGGGAAATTGTTTAACCCCTTCTAAAATTATTGCCTCACCTAAAACTTTTCTATCAGGTTTTACTTCTTTTGTAATCATATCGGAAAATGACAATACCATGTTTTTTATTGTATCGAAGTCTTTATTTAATACTTCATTTGTCATAATACTTGCGGATGATTGAGAAATTGTGCAACCATAGCCATCAAAAGCAATATCCTTTATCTTATTATCCTCAATTAATGCAGTTAAGGTAATAACATCGCCACAAGTTGGATTTCTCAATTCAACTTCAACACTTTTATTTTCTAATTTACCTTTATGTCGTGGATGGTTAGCCTCTTCTAAAATTGCTTGTCGATATAAATTATTTAAATTACTCATATTTGGAAAAATTCCTCTACTTTCTTTAGAGAATCTACTAATTTGTCGATTTCTTCATAAGTATTATAAAAATAGAAACTTGCTCTCAAAGTAGCACTCACACCTAACCAATCCATAAGTGGTTGTGCACAATGGTGACCAGCTCTAACTGCAATTCCATCAGCATCTAAAAAAGTTGCTACATCGTGGGGATGAATACCTTTCAAATTAAAGGATACTACTCCACATCTTTGATCAGGATCTTTGGGACCATAAATTTCAATAGTCTTAATATTAGCTAACTTTTCAAGTGCATACTTTTGTAAGTCCTCATCGTTTCGAGCCACATTTTCCATTCCGATTTCTTCCAAATAATCAATCGCAGCACCAAGACCTAGTACACCTTCAATATTTTGAGTTCCACCTTCAAAGTTCCAAGGAATCTCTTTGAATGTTGATTTTTCAGTTGTTACACTGTCAATCATTTCTCCACCATATTCTAAAGGATGCATTTTTTCTAAGAGTTCATACTTTCCCCATAGAACACCAATTCCAGTAGGCCCTAACATCTTATGTCCCGAAAATACATAGAAGTCTGCCTCTAAATCTTGCATGTCTACCGACAAATGTGGTACAGATTGAGCACCATCAACTACTAAAATTGCATTACTTTGATGAACAATAGCTGCAATTTCTTTAATTGGATTAATTGTTCCTAAAACGTTAGAAACATGAGTAACTGCTACAATCTTTGTTTTATCAGTAACCTTTTGCTTTAAATCGTCTAAATCAAGTTTGCCTTCTTTAGTTAAAGTTACATACTTTACCTTTAGATTCTTTTCTTGTGCAATTGCTTGCCATGGAACAATGTTACTGTGATGCTCCATATAGGTGGTAACAATTTCATCGCCTTCATGTAAGTTATATCTAACATAACCTTGTGCTATCCAGTTCAAACTTTGAGTTGTTCCCTTGGTAAAAAGTACTTCCTCATCGCGATAAGCATTAATAAAATTTGCCACTTTATGTCTTACATTTTCATATTTATCAGTTGTTTCGACTGCTAAATTGTAGACACCACGATGAATATTACTATTGTATTTATTATAGTAGTCAGCAATTTCGTCAATTACTTGCTTAGGCTTTTGCGAAGTAGCTGCACTATCTAAGTAAGTTAAAGGCTGATTGTTCATTTTAGTTTCTAAAAGAGGAAAATCTTTTCTTAAATCACTAGTTTTCTTCATCATAACTTACCTTTCTTTCAATCAATTCACTAAACTCATTGCGAATTTCTTTCAAAGGTATTTCATCTAAAACAGGAGCTAGGAAACCTCTAATTACTAATTTTTCAGCTAAACGTTTTTGTAAGCCACGACTCATTAAGTAATATAATTGTTCAGGATTTACACGACCAATACTTGCCGCATGTCCTGCAGTAACATCATTATCATCAATTAGCAAAATTGGATTAGCATCCCCTCTAGCTTGTGGAGATAACATTAAAATACGACTTTCTTGTTGTGCATCAGAGCCTTTACTTCTCTTCATTACATGTCCGATGCCGTTGAAAGTTAATTCGGATGCATCTAAAGCAACACCATGTTGTAAGATGTGACCGATTGTATTCTTTCCAATATTTGTAACTCGTGTATCAATTCCTTGAATTTGATCACTTGTTGAAATACCTACGACTTTTAATTCAGCATGAGAGCCATCGCCAACTAAATCAGAATCAAAATCACCGATTGTTAAACCAGAATTCATCATACCCATTGCCCAGTCAATCTTGGAATCTCTTTGTAAGTATCCGCGACGATTCATATAGGCAGTTGTATTCTTACTTAAATTATCGATACTAGCAAAGTGAATGTGACTCCCATCACCAGCAATAACTTCAACTACAATATTAGCTGTATTACTCTTATCACCATCTGTTTTTAAACGTTCTACATAAGATAGTGAACTATTTGCTTCTGTAACAATTAGTACATGATGAATATAATCTTCCTCAACTCGTGAATTTTGAATATATTCGCATGTTAATGGTGTTTCTAAGTCTACATTTTTAGGTACATAAACTAAAACTCCACTTTGAAGATTTGCTACATGTTCTGCTAACAGGCGATTATCGTCCATTTTTAATCCTTTTTCCATAAAGTATTTCTTCATAATGTCTTCATGATTAATCAAAGCATCTTCAAAGTCTTCGACAATTACACCCTTATCAAGAAATTCTGATGGTAACTTAATTTGTGCCTTATTACTAGCATATTGATAGACATCAGCGTTAGTATCAAATTTAGGTTGATCATCAATTACACTCGTCCCATCAACATTTATATCCCAGTCATGATACTTAATTTTTTGGAAACTAGGAAATTTAGTAGTTTCAATTAATTGTTTAGCTTCATTTCGCTTAGCTCTAAACCATTCGGGCTCTTTTCGAAGTTCAATCAATTCATCTATGGATAATTGTTTCATTGTACAAGCCCCCTAAGCATTTTCATCAACTAATTTAATATCTAGACCAAGTTCATCACGAAGTTTTGCGTATCCTTCTTTTTCCAAACGAATTGCCAAATCTGGGCCACCAGTTTTGACAAGTTGGCCATCCATCATAACATGTACATAATCTGGAACGATGTAGTTCAAGAGTCTTTGATAGTGAGTAATAATCAAAGATCCAAAATTATCGCCACGCATTTGGTTGACACCACGAGAAACGACTTTAAGTGCATCAATATCTAGTCCAGAGTCAATTTCATCTAATATTGCGAATTCGGGTCTGATCATCATCATCTGCATAATTTCATTACGTTTCTTTTCACCACCAGAAAAGCCTTCGTTCAAATATCTGTCAGCCATTTCTTCAGACATATCCAATGTTTCTAAAGTTTCATCCAAACGTTTGATGAAGTCCATTAAAGGAATTGGATCATCTTTAGGACGACGAGCATTAATTGCACTCTTAACAAATTCTGCATTAGTTACTCCTGGAATTTCTTGTGGATATTGCATTGCCAAAAATAGTCCCATTCTAGCACGTTCATCAACTGGTAAATCAATGATACTTTTACCATTCAATAAAATATCTCCCTTTGTAATCTTGTAAGCAGGATCTCCCATAATAGTTGAAGAAAGTGTTGATTTCCCAGTACCATTCGGACCCATAATTGCATGAATTTCACCAGTCGACATCTTTAAATTAACGCCCTTTAAAATTTCCTTTCCTTCAACAGTTACATGTAAATCTTTAACTTCTAATACTGACATTTAAATCACCACTATAAAATAGTTACCTTTCCTGGAATTTTCTTATCAATAACATTATAAGACAAATTACCTAACTTAACGATTGGATTTAAGTATTTTTACAATATATTCCCTTAAATTTATTTGTAATTAAGTAATAATCTTTATAATAAGTTTACAAATATAGAATAACGCTTACATACAACATAATCAATACTCTTATACAAATTATTTAGCACAACTTAAAAACTCGCCTAGAAACCATTCTAGACGAGTTTTTACCTATTTAATATAAGCGTATTTGTAATTCCATTGTGTGCCTGCAGTATTTTGAATAATACCCTTCACTTTTGTATTTTGCATATAAGATGTTGTTTGTTGATATAGAGGCGTTACACCTTGATCAGCATTAAAGATTCGAGCTGCTTTTACTAAATCTTCCCAACGCTTATTAGCATCATTGGCATCTTCATTTTGCGCTTTTTCAATTAAAGCATCATATTCTTTATTAGAATATTTTCCATAATTGTACGAAGTTCCTGTAACTGGAATCTGCATGAATGTGATTGGATCTTTGAAGTCTCCACCCCAACCTGATACATAAATATCATAGTTACCTTTGCGAGCTTTAGATAATGCACTATTTCCAGGAATGTTTTGTACAGAAACCTTAATTCCTGGCAATACCTTTGTATATTGTGATTGTAGATATTGAGTTAAAGCATCATTATTAGCCATTTCATTAGAAGCTAGAATTGTGAAATTCAAATTCTTTTCACCAATTTCTTGTAACCCTTTCTTCCAATATTCTTTAGCTAATTTTTCATTATAGTCAACTGTATTATCTACTTTTTGTTCTGCAGCGAAATCTTTACCTGTTTTCGGATTATTAGCTAAATCAGATGCTACAAAACCAGTTGGTACATTAGATCCATCGCCGAAAACTTTCTTTGTAAGTGTCTTTCTGTCGATCGCCAATGATAAAGCTAATCTAATATTCTTATTATTTAGTGCCTTACGATTTACTTCATTAGAATCATTAAAGTTATAGTCTAAATATGCAACGTAAGAATAAGAGTATTGCTTGAATTCTGGCTTGTTATGTAGATTCTTAACTTGCTCACTAGATAATGGTGTTAAATCCAACTTGCCCTGTTGGAATAATTGATAACCTGTATTGGTATTTTTAACTACTTGATAGTTAATCTTTTGTAGTTTTACTACTTTTTTATCCCAATATTGATTATTCTTTACAAATGACCATTTATCCGAAGTACCATTCCAATCTTTAACTTTAAATGGTCCTGAATATACCATGTATTTAGAATTAGTTCCATATTTCTTACCATACTTTTGTACTACTTTTTCATTTTGTGGTCCAAATAATGGATATGTCATTAAGACTTTAAAATATGATATAGGTCTATCTAATGTAATAACAACCTTGTTATCACCTTCAGCCTTTATTCCTAACTTGTCAGCTGACATCTTACCTTCATTGATAGCTTGGGCATTCTTTACATCATAGAACAAATAAGCGTATGGTGAAGCTGTCTTAGGATCAATTGTTCTTTTCCAAGAATATACAAAATCTTGAGCAGTAATCTTATCACCGTTACTCCACTTTGCATCTCTCAAAGTAAAAGTCCATATTTTGCCATCTTGTGAAACCTGACCACTCTTAGCTAGTCCAGGGGTTACCTTACCATCTTTACCTAGTCGATAAAAGCTTTCAAAAACATTTCCTGTTTGACCATAACCAGTAGACTTAGAAATATCAATAGTATCTAATGGTCCAGTTGTACTTAAATTTAAAACTTGTTTAGAATTTTCACTAGTAGATTTTCCACATGCAACTAATAAAACAGCTGTTAAGCTTATAAATATTCCTGTAATAATTGCTTTAATTTTTTTCATCTTCATTTTCCCCTCTATGTATTAAATAAGACATATTTTTTATAAAGAACACATCATCCTTCCAGATAAATAAAAAAGGACTTGCAACTCCAAAAAATTAGAATCGCAAGTCCAGTTCAGTTATCTTCATCTTCTATAAACTAACTGATTAGATTAATTTGCATCGGTACCGATAATAAATATATACGGATTAATCCAATCTTGGAAGTGTGAGTCTAATTTTCTGCATGCCAAAATCCATGTTGCCTACTGGACAACATGTTACTAAACAACAACATTGTGTATTAATAAATTTTGACATAATATTCACACTCCTCTCATTTCATTAACCAAATCATATAACTTTACTATACTTTTGTCAATAAAATTTAATCATACTTGCAAAATATTCTTTTAGTAAAAAATAACATTCCCGTTAACAACGCGAATGTCTACATTTTTAATAATTGATAAATAGTTATATCCTACTAAATCTCATTCTTATTTTTCTCCCCAGAATTGTCAATCCAATTACAAGTAACGAAACTGGGAAAAGAGTAATTGGGAAAAATAAACTTATAAAGATACCTGCTAACCATTCTTTTTTAAGGAGAGTGATAGCTATAGATACACTAACAACTAAGACAACAAATAAACTATCTATTTGTGGAAAAAGTTGTGCCATTCCAAATCCTTGTAGAAAAGCTGCAAATGTTACTGGAAAAATGTCCCCTCCAGTCCATCCTGTCCATAAACATAAATCTAAGAACAATAACTTTATAAGAGATAAAATAAATAACATTACAACAGGTGTACTCATACCGAGTTTAGCAACAGTATGTAAACTATGTTGACCCGAAAATAGTAACGTTGGAACAAATAGTTTCATTAAGAAAATAACCATTGCACCTATACAAATTTTAAATGGTAAAGAGATCTTCAAATGATCTAAATTTATAAAAATTACTTTTTTTAACCAACTATAGCTTTTACCAAAAACAAATCCATACAAACAAAGAGGTAAAAATACTAATAAATCTACCATAGACCAATTAGTTTTTCCTAACTTAGTCACAAATGATGGCTGATCAGTTAATCTCATCATTAACCAAAAAGCAAGTAAGCCATTCGCAATTAATAAGTTTCGCCAAGTTTTTCCAATCTTCTTTTGATTAATTGAATAAGATAACAAATAATGACTAGGATGAAAAATATACTTTATCCACTTTATAGGATTAGATTTTTCCAACTGGTTCCAATTTGCTTCTAAATATCTAAGTTTATCTGCCTGCCAAATAGAGTAAGCAATAACTGCTCCCAATAAAGGAGCCTCAGGACCAACTCCAGCTCCTGAAATTAAAATCACTAAAGCTAACAATAAACTATGCCATGTCTTTCTATATGATGCTGTTCCTTTAGCTTTAAATTCGTGTAATAATTCATGACTAGTCTTAGGTAAATTACCCCATTTAATCTTTAAAAAAATAACCACACTACATAAAATGGTTAATACTAGTAACGAATACACAAAATTTACATGCAACCATTGAGAAACTGATTCCCACAAAATATAACTTAGTATCTTTTCAGTCATAATAAATGCATAGGAAATCAAAGCAAGCACACTACTATACATTAAACCTAACAAAACTAAAAAAACTTTTTTTCTTTCAAACATCCTTACCAACAATCACCCACTTGATACAATTTTCAAGAAATTTTTATTTCAATTTTAAATTTAAGTCTCTTTACCTATATTATCTTTTAAAAGATTACCATATTAAATGCTTCTAGGCTAGAACTATTGTAGAGTATGTATTAAATTCTTAATTATCGTAAATTATTTCTTATAAAAAATAAAAAAACAACATCCCCGTCAACAACGAGGATGTCTTCGATTGTAGTATGTAAAACCTTACTGAGAATGACTAAGTTATCCAAACTAGGTAATGATCTACCAGTTAACCACTTATAAATGGATTGTGGATTCTCAAATCCCATAACTGATTGAATATCACGTACACTGTACCCATTGTTTTTGAATAAACTTTTTAGGTTAGCACCAGTTTTTTCTGAATTTATCGAAATATACATTGGCTTCATGTAATCACCTCAATTTAATTATACATACCTCTAACACTTATACCAAAAATAGCCAACGCAAAATTTGCATTGACTAAAAATTATGTAAACCGACGCGTATTGGTTTACGTGGGATACTCTTGTATCTGGACTTATTAGACTACTGAATCAAACTAGCACATCATGGCTAGCAACTTCCATGACCTAGTCCGCATTTCAAGTTCAGGGCATAGACCTTTTCCTATCCAATTTTCACCAAACATGTGCAATGTTCCAGTTAATGTAAGATTGTCGATTTTGGCTACTCAAACCTTACTCGTCAGTTATAGTTGCATCGCTACAACTTCACGACACGAATTCTTAATTGATATTCTTCTTTTGGTTCCTAAGGTAATCAGCCTTAATTAACTGAAGATGGCATATTATGAATCCCTGACGGTAAGTGTCTTAGTTTCAGATATGAATCCCCTTGCTTCTCTCTACACAACTTTTTTTCGTTGCTCCCAATTAGTACTACCCAAGTGGAAATTAGAAAAAATAAACGTATCCGTATATTTCGTCATAGTAGTTATTAAGAGATGTATGGCTAGGCGGCTTGTCACACCTTATCCACTAGCTTCATCGGTATACTTATATACTAACAAAGCTTAGGTCATTAAACTATAAACTGTTAGGTTAATTTTGGCGATTTCGACATAGGACCAATTTCCTAATTTATGCAAAATAAATTTTGGCATCGCTTTATTTGCATAAATTTTAGAATTTCTCCTGTGTTTATATCTAAAAATTTAATATTTTACTGTTAAAAAAGACACCAGATTTCTCTAGTGTCTTCATCAATTATTCAACTCTAATATTTTCTAACCTAAAAATTCAAAAACATCTTTGCGGTCATATAACTTAAATACTTTTTCAAATAAGAATTGACCGACAAGTGACGCAATAACTGGAATAACTAACCATGCTAGCAATGCTGCGACAACGCCTAAGCCTTTTTCGATTGATGCTAATGGTCCTACTAAACCTACTAAACCAAAACCACCGGAAGCAGGAGAACCAGAAATTGACATCAAAGCTACAGGAACTGCAGAAATTATTGCTGTAAAGAAACATGGTACTAAGATAATTGGACGTCTAAATAAGTTAGGCATCATCATCTTCATCGCACCTAAGGCTATCGCGATTGTTACCCCTGGCTTGTTAACTTTCCATGAGTTTACTACAAGTACAAGTGTTGTTGCAGCAACTCCCATTGCAGCAGCACCAGCAGCTAAACCGTTAACTTGGATAGCCATCGCAATCGCTACTGTTGAAATTGGAGAGATAATTAACACTGCAAAAGAGCAGGCAATTAAAATACACATTAAAACTGGTTGTAATTCTGTAAATGTGTTAATCACATTACCAATTGCGGAAGTTATCGCTGTAACATATGGATACATATAGAATCCAATTAAGCCAGCACCTGTTCCTACTACAATTGGTGTTAAAACAATTGCTACTGATCCAAATTTATCGCCTATCAACAGAATTAATCCAACTGCAATCGATGCTGTTAACATAGTGTTAATAATATCACCTGTTCCAGCACCTACATAGGCACCAGTTTTATTTAACGCTGGGAAGTATTTAATTACGCCAGAACCTACAAATGCGGCTCCACCAACTACGGTCATCTTCATGCCATCAAAGCCAAACTTTTGGGCAATCAATGTACCAATAATTAAAGGTGTTCCTAATTGGAAAATAATTGCTGCTTGTCCTAGATGCACGGCAAAAGGATTAGTGCCGAACATTTTAAGGATAGCAGCAAGAACAGCATTAGGAATTAAACCAACTATAATCCCGATGGCAGTACCGCCTAAAACACGATCAATGAAAACTTTGGGTGTAATCTTTGTTGTTTCCAAATTCGTCACCTTCTTTATGTAAAATATACATATATTATAAGTGACGTTGTGAGCAATGTAAATATATTTTTCTTTAGTTTCTTTACTTCATTAGAAGAAAGTGTAAAAAATTAATTAAATTTAACCTTTATATTTAAGCATTCTGTTATAATAATGATATAATATATATTGTAAAGGTTATCATTTATATGAGGAGGAATTTTTAATGGTTTCAATCAAAATGTTTGGTGTTCGTGATGAAGAACGTCCAATGGCTGAAAACTGGGCAAAAGAACACAACGTTAACATTGATATGACTAGTGACATCCTTACATCCGATACTATTGATGAAGTTAAGGGTTTTGACGGTCTAACTTTAATGCAAGTAGCGGAAGTTACTGACGATTTATATCCTAAATTGAAAGAATTTGGTATCAAACAAATCGCACAACGTAGTGCTGGTTATGATATGTACAATTTAGATGCTGCTAAAGAAAATGGCATTATTATTACTAACGTGCCTAGCTACTCTCCGGAATCAATTGCTGAATACACTGTAACTACAGCATTGAACTTAGTACGTAAATTCCCATTAATTGAAAAACGTGTTAAAGAACATAATTTCTCATGGGAACCTGAAATCAGAGGTCGTGTTATCGGCGATATGACAGTTGCTGTTATCGGAACTGGTCGTATTGGTTACCATGTAGCTAAAATCTTCCATGGTTTTGGTGCTAAAGTTGTTGGCTATGATCTATATCCTAGTGACAAATTAGACGGTATCTTAGAATATCGTGATTCCGTAGAAGATGCTATCCGCGATGCAGACATTATTTCTTTACATATGCCTGCTTTCAAGGAAAACCATCACATGTTTAACTACGAAATGTTCAAGAAATTCAAATCTGACGCTGTATTAGTTAACATGGCTCGTGGTGCTTTAATTGATACAGAAGATTTATTGAAAGCTTTAGACGATGGTCTTTTAGCTGGAGCTGGTCTTGATGTTTACGAACACGAAGGTCCATTAGTTCCTATTGACCTAACTGGAAAAGATATTGAAGACGAAACATTCAAGAAAGTACTTGAATCTGATAAGATTATCTACTCACCACACGTAGCATACTACACTGATGAAGCTGTTAGAAACTTAGTTGAAGGTGGTTTAAATGCTACTTTGGAAGTATTGGAAACTGGCGATGCTTCAACACGTGTAAACTAATTAGTTTATTCCTGATAAAAACCTCTGAGAATCTATCTCAGAGGTTTTTTATTATACTTACTATAAGTTATTTATATTTTTGTCACCATATAGACTTTCCCAGTCATTTCTAAAATCTGCCACAGCTTGAGAAATAGATGGCATCTTAAAAGCAGATGTCACAATATCAGGACCAACTGTTACAGCTTGAGCACCATTGCTTAATGCTTCATTTACTTGTGCTACATTATGGAAACTTGCAGCTAAAATTTTAGTATTACTATTATCTAAGTTAATCCTTTTAGCTAGATTTCTAATAACCTCAGCTGAATCAATATTTTGATTTAACATTCTATTATAGTAAGGAGCCAAGTAGTCAGCACCAACATTAATTGCTTGATAACCTTGAAATTCCGTATAAATTGCAGTTGCTGTTACTCTAATTCCTTCAGCCTTTAGTTTTTTCATGACTTCTAACCCATCTAAAGTAGTTGGAACTTTAATATATACATCCTTGCCTACTTCATCTACAATTTTGTAAGCTTCATCTATCATTCCAGATACAGAAGGTGCTACAACTTGTACGTGGAGTTCTCTTTCATCTCCAATAATTTCCTTTATTTTTTTTAGATGTACGAATAAATCATCGCCTACTCTATCTTTTTTTAGAATCGTTGGATTAGAAGTTACTCCTTTAACATTTAATTTATCACAGTAATATTTAATCTTTTTCAAATCAACTGTATCTAATAAAAATTCCATATCTATTTTGTCCTTTCATGCTAGAAAAGCATAGAGAAACCTCAACGCTCCCTATGCTTTCCTAATTTATTTTATAATAGCAATTTTTGTACCTTCATTAATTTCAGGGTATTCCTTTTCTTCTACATACATTGATCCTGGTAATGTAGCAGTTTTATCCCCTGTGAAGTTAATAGCTATATGACCTAAGTTCTTCAAGTTAGTTTGAACTTCGTTACCTACTGCTGTTATTTTATATTTTTCATCATCAATTTGTAAAGTCATGCCTGCCTTTATTTCGCCAGATAATTCGTTTACTTTAATGATGTAGCAGGATGGTCTAAGTGCATCTGGAGCACCTTCACCAAATAAGATAACCATTTTAATTTCCTTGAAATTCTTAGCTTCTTCACCAATTTCTATAACTTCTGTTTCGTAAAGTTTAGTCTTTTTCTTTTGTAAGAACATAATAAATCACACCTCATCATCAATTCATTTTTTACTTTTATTTTCCTGAATATAATCCAAAACTAGCTAACCATGCTACAAATACTCGAGGTAAACCGTTTAAGAAACGTGAGTACAATACAGATGTAACCCCAACTTCAACTGTTTCTGGCTTAGCTTCTTCAAGACCTAAACCAACAGGAATGAAGTCACAAGCATTTTGAGTATTGATAGCGAACAATGCTGGTAATGCATATTGTGGAGGAATATGACCTTTACCAATTTCAACACCAATTAGAGTACCGATAACTTGGGCAATTACAGCACCTGGTCCAAGCAATGGTGATAAGAATGGCAATGAACAAATGAAACCTAAAATCATCAAGCCCCAAACGTTCCCTGCAAGAGGTACCATGATTTTAGCGAACCAGTTACCAATACCGGAACCCATGATAATACCGATTAGCAAAGCAACGAATGCCATAAATGGAATAATTGTATTCAAAACTGTTTGTACTGATTCCTTAGCAGCTTGGTTAAATGTAGCAACAACTTTACCTACACCAATACCAATCTTAGCGATAAATCCGCCACCATGACCTTGTTGTGTCAACGTCTTAGAAGTATCTATTCCGTCTTCTTTATCAGCTGCAGTTTCTTCTTTGGTAGCCTTTTCATTTTGTTGCTTAACAATTGCTTCTGCGTCTTCAGCATTTACTAATGAAATTTGTTTTGGAGTTACAGCAGATACATATAATTCTGGAGTAATGTATTTAGCTAACGGACCACTCTTACCTGTTGGAAGAACATTTACTGTCAAAATATTTTTACTTGGGTAAATACCACAACGTAAAGTACCACCACAGTCAACGATTGCTAATGCGATTTCTTCATCAGGAATTGCTGTCTTAAAACCATCAATAGCTTCCATACCTGTTAATTCAACAATTGTATCAACAATATCTGGTCTGTTACCACCTGTTACGTAAACTACTTTATGTTTTTCTTCTGTTGGTGTTACAACGATTGGGCCACCCCAACCACCTGAGCCTTTTACGATTTTAATACTGTTCCATTTACTCATAGTTCATTACCTCCAATTAATCCACTGTCTTAGATAACTTAATTCCAGTTGTGCGACATACATAAGCAGTTGTAAAGTCAGTTACCCAACCACCAATGAAGTTCATAACTAAACCTACTAATAAGTATCTAATAGCTAAGTCCATGCTATTCAAACCTAATTTTTGTACACCTTGTGCGATACCCATCCATACAAACAATTCACCTGGATTGATATGAGGGAATACCCCATTACTTGTATGACAGAATTGAGCTTGTGCAGCGTAGTAACTTGGCTTGTAGTATTCAGGTAAGAAACGAGCCATTGTAAAGGACATTGGATTACCTAACATAAATGCTGATAAGAATGGCAAAATTAGATAACGTGTAAAGATGTTTTTAGATGCTCCTCTAGCAATCTTATCCATCTTTTCTTCACCTAAGAATGCAATAATTGTATTCATTAAAACCAATAATAGCAATACAACTGGTACGATTGTCTTCATCCAACCAATGAATGTTTTTCCACCTGTTTCAAAGAGGTTCATAAAACCTGATGCAAGATTTACAACTATATCCATGAGATCATCTCCTAATTAAATTTCTTTGACATATTTGCCTTCAAATTGTTTGCCATTAGACCAATCCTCGTAAATAATGGCATGTTGAATACATTTACACTTGTATCGTAAGCACTTGCTGACAATTTTTGTGTCTTAAAATCAACAAAAGTTTTGTAAGCATTCAATAAACATTGTCTAGTCAATTTATTCAGTCTCTTTAACTCTTGATAATCTGCAGCTAAAACCGCGATATTTTTCCCTTCGAATTTCTTCAATGTTCTAAATTTAGCAAACACTGTAACCCCTTGCATTAAACGGGCTTCTTTTATATTTCCATCATTATCTATCGCTATCAACATCAATGAACCTGAAAAGAAACGTTTAGGATTTTTACCAATCAGAATGCGATAAGGTCCTAGTAATCTTAGTTCACGATAATTTCTGGAAAAATTTTTAATTTGAAAGATTCCAAACAAGCCTTGTAAGAGAAATGCTCCTACAACAATCAATCCTATTAAAATAATCATCTATATTCCCTCCGTTATCTGTGTTAATGGTAAATCCATGTCATATTCCAACAAATTATTATAAATTTCATCATATCCTGAAATCATAAAGATTAAGTCGTATACGTGAGACAGAATCTTACTCAATTTAGAGTTTAGATTTTGCGGTATACCTATTAAGAAAATGATTCTTACTTCTTTTCCTTGATATTTTACAGCTTTTGATAAGATACCAACCGTCAATAATATTCTAGAATGATTAGATTTATCAACCATATGCGGAATTGCAATCCCATTTTGGAAGACATTACTCATTTTTTCTTCTCTTTTCTTCCAATCTAGCTTAAATCCTGGTAATAATTCACCTGTTGAAATTTCTGTATCAATTAAATTCTCCACAGCTTTCAAATAGGAAATTCTTTCTTCAAATCTTTGAATTCTAAATTTTACTTGTTGGCTACTAATTCCCGCCATAACTTGCGATAGAGTTACTTTGCTAACTAATTCGTCATTCTTAAAGATACTCTGAATTCTAACAATTGGAGTTGTAACATCTTTACTTTCAAGTGGTAAAGTTGAAAATACAATCAAGTAACGTTCAGATGATTTCTTGAAACTTTCACTACTCTTGAAAACATCTGCTTCGGTTGTTCCTTGGAAAGTTTCATTTAATCTACTAATAATCAAATTTTGAATACTTTTACTTACTTCACCAACAATCGCAACTTTATGATATTGAGGATTCCCTCTTTTTTCATCTTCTATTTCCATTTGATAATAAAGTGCTAAATAACCCAATTCTTTATCTGAAATCTTAATATGCAGTTTACTTTCTAATAAATTAACTGTCATAATAGCCAAATCTACTGCCACTGGATATTTTTCAACAATTTCTTGACTGAATAGATCATCATTTCTCATATATGTGGCACTTCTATTTATCATGAAAATTGAATGATACTTTATCTGTTCAAAGACTCGATTGTAATCAATATCTAGACTGATATTTTCCTTAACTTGACTAAAAATTTCTGCGAACAACTCATCTATCCACATCAAGCGTTTATTTATTCGTTCAGTATTTCTATTACTATAGTTGATATTCAGCGGTATCAATAGGAAACTTTTTTCTGCTTCTGTTATTTCCTTTGAATGTAAATACTTCTTTAATATAGATAGAATTTCGTCATTTACTTCAGAACTAGTCAATTCATAATAACAATCTGGCGTCGTTGAAATTTTTCTACCATGCTCATGTAAGAAGTTAAGTATTTTCAAATGTCTTATTATTAAATTACGTACTGTTTTACTTTTATCGTACTTTCTAACTAATTTGGTTATTTCCTGCTTTTCTTCAATTGCTAGTTTCTCACCCAAATCATAGTAGTCACAAACAAAGTTACGCAGAATGAAAGCAATCTGACAATCTGCCTTACTTTCTAACATTACCCCGTTGTTACTTACCGATCGAATAGTAGTATCGTAATCTTTTAATAGAAGTTTTATTTCTTTAATATCACGATTGATTGTACCTTTACTTACCATCAAATATTCAGATAAATCATCAAGTAACATATATCCTTTAGATTTAATCAGCATCAATAATATGTATGCTTGACGTTTTAAAGGATTATTGAAATCCAAAGTTGTCTTTAAATAATGCGTCTGAAATTTAGCTAATCTAGCATAATCTTCGACTTTCAAATAATATTTTTGATTTTTTTCTTGAATCTCAGCTATTTCGCCTAATTCTTCATTCAAACTCGTTATATACTTTTGTAAAGTTTTCTTAGATACCTGTAACTCACTAACTAACCTATCTACTGTAATCGAATCATTTGTCGTAAGAATCTTAAACAATTGATAGTTTAATACATTCATAACCTATCCCACTTTCTATCCGCGAGATTTTCCTCCGGCAACGTTTGTTGTAACACCTGTTATATAACTTGATCTGTCTGATAAGTAGTAGGCAACTAAATCAGCAACTTCTGATAATTTACCACTTCTTCCTAATGGTGTAGTACTCTTACTCTTGTATCCTGCACGGATATCTTCAACCGTTTTGTGTCTTGTATATGCTAAAGCTTCTTCATAAGCTAGTGTTCTTAAACCTGTTGCTTCCATAATTCCAGGAGCTACACCTACTACACGAACATTGAATTCACCTAATTCTTTTGCCCATGAACGTGTTAAACCTACAATCGCTGCTTTAGTTCCTGAATAGATGCTTTGTCCTTGTGAACCTTCCAAACCAGCTTCAGAAGCCATATTAACAATTACACCTGATTTTTGTTTTACTAATTGACGAGCAACAGCTTGTGACATTAAAAATACACTCTTTACATTGACATTGAACATCTTGTCAAAATCATTTTCAGTTAATTCATATTTACTATTACTTTCCTTAGCATCTACTAATAACCTAGGCAAGTTAATACCTGCATTATTTACAACCCCATCAATATGTCCATATTCTTCAACAACTCTAGCAACTAATGCATCAACTTGTTCTTTATTTGTTACATCTGTCTCTACAAATGTTAAATGATCATGTTCTTCCTTAGCTGGTTGCAAATCTGCATCATATACATATGCGCCGTCATTTAATAATTCTTTTACAATTGCTTCCCCAATACCAGAAGAACCACCTGTTACAATGTACACCTTTTCATTTAAGTTCAACCAGTTCTCACTCATAAGAATTCCTCCAATAACTTTATATCTTTATTACAATTCTTATTTTAGTGTTAACGGTTACAACAATTAATACAAAGAATTTCTAAAATCTGAGAAAAATATTACACGAATTAAATATTTAAATAAAATTATATAGATAATATAAATTCAAATCAACACTGTGTATGAATTTATTTAAATGAAATACTTCATTAATATATTTAGTATTTGTCGCCATCTTCTTTGTTATATCTACTTTCTCCAAAAACTTCTAATGCCGCAGTAGAATTATGTACAACGTCATTAAAATCTTCACTTGACGCTACACTGGCTGTAGCATTGTTTTCATTGAACCGAGTGCTTGTGAAGATGAATAACCACCGTCAGCAATCTTTTGTTGACTGACACCATACTGTACAGACATTTCTTTGCCTTCTTCCTGCATTTTAGCTACATTTTTAGTAGCCTCTGCAGCCTTTTCGCCACCAGTAGTTAGCAAATTAAAAGTCTTAACATAAGCATTTTGTAAATCACTAGCTTTTTGAGCTCCGTCAACTGCAGCAGCTCCTATATCTTTGATAATAGGCGTTACTCCTGATAAAATAGTAGAAAATTTAACTGTATAATCAATTAACTTTTTTCTACTAGATTTTATTTTCTCACTCAACTTATTATTAAATAACACTATTTGAAGTGCCTTACAATTGTTAGACAAAGTCTAGCGATTGTAAGGCACTTCATTTTTTCAGTTGACTTTTAATAATCTAAAAATATAGTTTACTCATCTTCGCCAATATGGTCTCACATTACCTATTATACTTAGGCTAATATAAAGAAAAATCCAAATATAAATATGCTTCCACAGCCAGTCCCAGAAGAACATCGTGCCAATAATTATAGATAGCGTTACTAAAATAACTAACATTAACCAAAAATGGTCGTCTTTTTTTAACCAGTTATACATTTTCTTCATATCTTATCTCCGGGACTTTCTCATATGATTATTATACCATATTTTACTTTCCCCGTAAGCGTCTTAATGCTTCTCTTGGTGAGACTGGTCTATCTTCTTTAGCCTTAGCGGACATTACTTCGACCAATGTTTCCAATTCTGCTTCACGTAATGCTGTTTCGATTTTAAAATTCTTAGTTTGAGTAGCTAATTTATTTTGCCATTCTTCATTATCTTTCTTATTATCAGATTGTAATTGCTTGATTTGTTCGTTTAAATCATCAACATCTCTAGATGACTTTTGTAAGCTATCTAATTGCTTATCTCATTCACCAAGTTGTGATTTCAAGCCGTCACGTTCATCAGTCAAACCTAAATCCTTCAAATCTTCACGTTTCATGTCAATCTCTCCTATCGTTTTTATTTTACGTGGAACGCTCCACGCTGATTGATTGCATACAAAAAAAGCAGTTTAACGACTTACTCAGGTCGGAATGTTATTCTCTTGATTTACCATCCTTATATAATTCAATTTCATTCATATCTTTTAGATAAATAGCATCTCCACAGTCTAAACTGCCAGTTGTGTTATACACAATAGCGTCTCCAACATCATTATCTTCAAGAAAATCTATATCCAAGAGAAACACTTTTACTGATTTACCTTCTTTTAATTGTACATTAACCCATTTACATTGAAATTTATCTAAAATATCATATAAGTTAGTTTCAATACTAATTTTCATTTGTTACCCCTTTAGGTTCATCTACTAAATTCACAATATCACCTTCAAATTTACCATGAACTACTAAACCAGTTATCTCTTTAAAAGAACGACAACGGCATATATGTTCAAAACTATATACTTCATATACTGTACCATTTTTATCAGCTATCTTATCTCCAATTTTGAATTTACTTACTCCTGGCACAACAACACTTGAAATATCTTTGTTTTCTAAATAAAAAACATCTACAGCTTTCATCAATCTTCCTCCAACTTATTAAGTTTATTTGTATATATTTCTATTAATGTCTTTGTATCTTCAATCTCTTTCTCTGTCAAATTCCACTTAGTTGCATTCTTAAGTAAAATATTTCCAGCTTGAATTTCTCTTAAACAAGCATCTTTTTTGTCTACAGGATTTCCATTAACCTTCATTTGCTTAGCATGAATCAATTCTTCATGAATAGCTACTCGACCAGCTTTAGAAGAAAGCATTATAACGTCATTAATATTTGATGCTTCTGCTCTTTCCCTTTCTAATCTAGCATCTATTTCTTGTCCCATGAGGATTTGACCGCTAGCTTTTCTAAAGGCCTTAGTTATTTTATTGAGCTCTGGTTTGCTTATTGGTCTAGAAGATTTATCATTAACCTTCCTTCTATTCGTAGTAGATCTTACATCACGTCTAAATTGCTAAATTATTGGCTTATTTTTAGAAATAATTTGCTCCCTAGCATAATCCCTAGTCAAAATATCATGTTTATTACCATACATCTTATTAGTTTCCTTGATGTACTCTCTTAATTTCTTTTGACGTGCTGCAATTAGTGTTTTGGTGCGAGCTATCATCTGCTCGTCTTCTAATTCTTCAGCAACTTTCAAACGTTTCTTAGCATCTCTAGTTGAGCGTTCATAATAACGTTGCTTTTTTGTAAATTACCATTTCTAATTGCTTCTTTAGGATTATACTGGGTCATGTTATTTACACTGACATCTGGAGTAAATGGAAATGATTTGTACCTGCAGTTAATTCCCAATGTTCCAGCAGGTTCACCATAACCATGATTGTAAATTGAATCATACTTGTCATTATAATTAGGATCATTAGTTGGAACTATATTGACTACCTTGCCTTGAATATAAGCACACGCTTCACGGCTGTTAGGGTAGCTAGACATTAAACTATTCTTGTAACAAATAATCTCTATAAAAAAATTGTTAAGGACAAAATTTATCCTTAACAATTCTTCAATTTCAATATTGTTTTTAGCTTACCCACTACCTCATTAAATCAGAAATAATTTCTGCAGCACTCTTGCTCTCATGAATCATTCCAGCGACTGAACCAGCAAATATTATTCCATCTTCTACATCATCTTGATAAACAGCTTTCCGATATGCCTCATCTAATAATTGATTGAATTTTAACTTATCAGTCATTTTGTCTTCTAACCCATATAGCTCTTTAGCTTTCTTATTTACAACTGTTCGGCTAGCTACTCCCATTTTTGTACCAATTACACCAATAGAAGTGTCCTTTGATTCAATAATCACTTTCTTCCAATTGTCACCAACGGGACTTTCCTTAGAAATTGAGAAAATTGTACCACATTGTACACCTTCAGCTCCCATCGCCATCGCTGCTTTCACTCCACGATTATCAGCAATTCCCCCAGCTGCAATAACCGGAATTTTTACAGCATCAACAACTTGAGGCCAGAGTGTTTGTGATGTCATAGTTCCAATATGACCTCCACTCTCCATGCCTTCAGCGATAACAGCATCTACACCTAACTCTTCCATCTTTTTAGCAATTTTTACATTTGGAATTACAGGCATTACTTTTATTCCTGCTTCCTTTAGTTTAGGCATGTACAATTTAGGTGTACCAGCACCAGTTGTTACAATTTTTACTCCTTCTTCAATGACAACATCAACGATTTCTGGAACTTTCTTATTTAAAAACATCAAGTTAACAGCAAATGGCTTATCAGTTAATTCTTTTACCTTTCGAATTTCTTCGCGTACCTGTTCAGGTGTATCTTGACCTGAAGCTAACACACCTAGCCCGCCAGCATTAGAAACAGCTGCCACCAATCCGGCTTTGGCTACATCTTGCATCGCTCCTTGAATAATTGGATATTTAATTCCTAACATTTCTGTAATTCGATTCATGATTTCTCACCTCAATTATTTAAAATATAAAAAGGATATCTTACAACCATATAGTTATAAGATATCCCAATTGATATTAATGGTAATTACAATTTACTAAATAATTAGAATTGATCGATCAACAATTGACGAATTTCTTCCAAGTATGGTTGACGAGGATTTGCAGTTGTGCATTGATCATCGTAAACACGATCAACCATCTTATCAAGAGCTTTTTCAAATTGTTCTTTAGTTACACCATTTGCAGATAACTTAGGTTCAACATCTAATTTCTTCATTAAATCGTTAATCTTGTTGCATAATGCATCTACTAATTCAGCATCTGAGTTACCTTTCAAGCCTAATGCACGAGCAATATCTGCATAGTCTTTTTGAGCACGATATACTTCATAACGTGGGAATGGTGTACGTTTTACACGACCAGAAGCACCGTTAAATTTAATTACGTGTTGCATAGCAATGGAAATTGCCAAACCATGAGGCAATCCAAATTCCCCACCAGTCTTGTGAGCGATTGAGTGGTTAATACCCAAGAATGCATTAGCAAATGCCATACCTGCTAATGTTGCAGCATAGTGCATATTTTCGCGAGCTTTTTCACCTTCTAATGTAGGATGTTTTGGATCATACTTATATGAAGCTTCCAAGTTTTCAAATACTAACTTAATAGCTTGCATTGACCATGGGCGTGTGAAATCAGATGCCATGACTGATACATATGATTCAAGAGCATGTGACAAACTATCTAATCCAGATAGAGCTACAGTTCTCTTAGGAACAGTCATTACAAATTCTGGGTCTACAATTGCTACTTGTGGTGTCAATTCATAGTCTGTTAATGGATACTTAACGTGTGTATTATCATCTGTAATAACAGCATATGGTGTTACTTCAGAACCTGTACCAGATGTTGTTGGAATTGCAAACATTCTTGTCTTCTTAGCGTGATGGAATTTAACAATTCTCTTACGGATATCAACGAATTTTTGTTGTAATTCTTTAAATACTTCACTAACTTTTTCGTAGCTATCTAAGAATCCAGGTTCTTGATCTAAGGAGTATTCATAGATATAACGAGCAATCTTCGTAGCATCCAATGCAGAACCACCACCAATAGCAATAACTGTATCTGGTTCAAATTGTGCCATTTGTTGAGCAATTTCAATTGTTTGTCCTAACATTGGGTCAGGTCTTACAGTTCCATAAAGAGCTGTCTTAACTTCATTTTCTCTTGCTGCTAATTGATCGTAAACTTTGTCTACAAATCCAAACTTAACCATTCCTGGGTCAGCTACGATGAATGCACGGTTGATATCTTCAGTTTCATCTTGTAGATAGCTGATAGCATTCTTTTCGTAGTAGATCTTTTCTGGTAAACGAACCCATTGAGGTCTGTTACGTCTCTTAGCAACTGTCTTAACATTTAATAGGTCTGATGTTGA
Organism: Ligilactobacillus sp. MP3; assembly: GCF_024436335.1. Lineage (NCBI taxonomy): Bacteria > Bacillati > Bacillota > Bacilli > Lactobacillales > Lactobacillaceae > Ligilactobacillus > Ligilactobacillus sp. MP3. The sequence goes on along the minus strand of NZ_JANFQI010000004.1, from coordinate 119,977 downwards.
TAAATTATGTGACAATGAATTCTTCCCCCATGATCCTGTTCCAAGTGTCAAACTTGCACGTAAGCCATCTGTGTAAATATCACCAATACCACCAATGGAATCAGGTTGATTTACCAAGATACGAGCTGCTTTAGTTCTATCACCAAATTCTTTTACAAATGGATCGGATTGAGAACCAATTTGGATAGCAGCATTATGGCCTGCACCTTGATAATCTAATAATGCAGCAACGGTCTTAATACCATCTTCACGATCTTTTGCTTTATATACTGACAATAATGGAGAAAGTTTTTCAGATGATAGCTTTTCACCGATGTTCTTAGCAGAAAGTTCAAATAACATTACATCTTTACCTTCTGGAAGTTCTACACCAGCTTGTTCAGCAATCCAGCGAGCTGGTTTACCAGCAACTGGGCCGTTTACACCATGTCTATCATTAAATACGAAATCTTCAATCTTCTTATAGTCTTTCTTAGGAACAATATATGCTCCCTTTTCTTCCATCTTCTTTAGCCATTCATCATAGATAGGAGCTTCAACAACTGCAGAATTTTCAGTAGCACAAATCATACCGTTATCAAATCTCTTAGATAGAAGTAAATCTTCAACAGCTCTGTCAAGATGTGCTGTATGATCAACGTAGATAGCACCGTTACCAGCACCTACACCCATTGATGGGTTACCTGACTTCAATGCTGCATTAACCATTCCTGGACCACCAGTAGCTAAGATAGAAGCAATCTTTCGATTTTGAATAAGAGCTGTTGTCTTTTCTAGACTTGGTTCCTCAATCCATTGAATAATATTCTTTGGAGCACCAGCTTTTACAGCTGCGTCGTAAATAATTTTTGCTGCATGTGCCGAACATTTTTGTGCTTGTGGGTGGAAAGCAAATACAATTGCATTTCTAGTTTTCAATGCTAATAGTGACTTAAACATTGCTGTTGAAGTTGGGTTTGTTGTAGGTACAATACCTGCTAAAACACCAAGTGGAGCTGCAATTTTTACTTCACCTTTAATCTTATCTTCTTCGATTACACCAACTGTTTTATCATTCTTAATAGCATTATAAACGTTTTCAGTTGCAAAACGATTCTTTGTATCTTTATCTTCTACAACCCCACGTCCAGTTTCATCTACTGCTTCATGAGCTAAAATCAAAGCAGCTTCTGAACCAGCTAAAGCAGCAGCTGCAACAATCTTATCTACTTGTTCTTGTGAGAAAGTAGAATATTCTTGTTCAGCTTTTAATGCTTTTTCTACTAAACCATCAGTGTATACACGAGCATCTTCTTCTTTGTTGTTTGTCTTGTTAACCATTACTTTAGCCTCCTACTATAGCTAAATAAACTATAAGTTAATATTTAACCATTAATAAACGATACAAATATAATTGTGTTATCGTGAATTAATTCACAAATATTACACTTATAAAATAACATCATATCCACAATAAATCAATACTATTTTTGAATTTATTTTATTTTTTCTCAGATTTTGTTAAATAAGTCACTTATATCAATCGATCAAAAATACAAAATAAAGCATAATAAAAAACTTAAAAAATATTTTTTGTAAACGTTTTCTATTATAATTTATATCATATCTCATATGGTACACTTTTACAATATATTCCGAGAATTTTATCAACAAAAAAATAACTTAATGTTGATTAAACGTTAAGTTCATAATTATAGTTAAAATAACACTGTTTTTTTACAAATCTCATTAATCGCCATTAATTCCATTTAGTTTAAAAACAACAACATCAGATTCTCAAGTGTGTCAATGCTACTTATAACAACTATTTCAAGAAATTATCTTCTCTATTATTTAGTTTTATCTCCTCGAAAAAATATTTATTTTACTATATTCTAAAGGGGTAGGAATGTATAGAAATTGAATGAAATTATCGTAATTTGTCGCAAAGACGTCAAGTTATATTATTCACATAACTAGAAGTCAGATTTAACCTTATATTTTTATACTTATTACGTTTTCTAGCTACTCAAAAATGTGTTAATTAAATCTTATTTCTGACAATCTCTAGATTTTTGAATCTTATTCAACCTTGAGCATTCCTTAATGCTTTTAGAAAGGAAAGATTGACTATGCTTAGCAAAGACAATCATTATGGCAAGCGAATTGCTAATACTCCACATGCACCTCGCTATGCACTTAGAAGACTTAAAGTCGGACTTATTTCAGTTGCTCTTGGGACTGTCTTTTTCTTTACACCCCAAGCCTTAGCTGATACAACTAGTGGAGTTGATACGAGTACAGACCCTTCTACATTAACCACTACTAATGCATCTGAAAATCACACAACTAATACTTTGAGTAGTACTAATACTGCCAACAAAGTCAGTTTAACTAATACTACTCCAAAGAATACAGTCCAGACATCTTCTACTTCCAATAACACTGAAACTGTTATAAATATATACACGCCGACTACTACAAGTGGAACAGAAAACAATACTGCTAATACTCAAAGTAGCAACACCAATGCTATCAAAAATAACATAGCTACCGATACTACAATAAAAGTTAATAATAGTAAGGTTTAATCAAAGCTACAAGCTAATCCAAGTAATACTAGTGCTTCAATCAGTGATAACAACACTAATCAAGTAACACTTCCTCATGGTCAAGCTCAAGGACAACGTGTCGTTAATATTACTACTGACGCTACTAGTGGAGACACTTTCACAATTGAAGTACCCTACATTTTTACAGCCACAAACAATGCTAATGGAGATCTCTTCTCTGCAGAGACAAAACTTACTCCCGTAAATAATCCTGCTTTTGTTTCGAGCAAACCTCTCTTCAATACTACTTTTATTTATCAACGGAAATATTTCATTTAATGTTAATTTATTACCACAGTTACGTGACTGGGCTCTATTAAAACCCGGTCAAGTATTCAAACTAACAATAGCTCGAAATAATCAACAGGTCGGCGATATCACTTACACAATTGGTTCACAACCCCTAATCAATGATGTAACGATTACTTTTGATCATAATCAAAGTAACAACTTACTTCCTAACCAGACATATATGGTAGGAATTGGGATGCCTAATGATGGGGTAAACGATGGCGATAACTTTACTGGAACAATTAAGGTTGATGTTCCAGATGGATTTGTCTTTGATTCTAGCCGTTCTAATGGCGTGGTTACCGGTTCTAATGTTGGTGACGATTTAGGTATGTTTAATACTTTAGGTTCGATGGAAGGGATATCCATCAGTCAAGAAGCTGCCGGAAAACCTATTATCATTGAATATAATCGCACAAAGTCCGAATTAGGTAAAAGATTCGTTCTTCTTTATGGTCATTACATCAAAAATATTAGTGGTAGTCAAAATACTTTTACAGCTACAGTAACAGCAACAACAACTAATGCAGATGGCGATAAAGCAAATTATGATGGATCAATTCAGACAATTACCAAGAGCCGTAATATTGGTATGCCAGTAGAAAATCCGGCTCGAAATTCTCTTGACTCTTCATTTGCTATTGGGGAAAACAATATTTATAGTGACCAGGTCAATCCAGATGGTAGTCATCAAGTTATTCCTTCCCAACCAGTTACAAAATCTAAGAAACTTCCACAAACTGGTGAAGAACATAATAGTTTAGCTACTATCGGTCTCTTAATACTTTCATTAGCAACTGGCCTTGGTTTAAAGAAACGAAAAAAGGATTAATCTTTTAATTGATTAGATACAAAAAAGACGCCTAGAAAGCGTCTTTTTTTGTACCCTTTTTCCTCAGTTGCTTTTTACTACCTTAAAAAACATCATCTCAAATTAGTTCTGAGATGATGTTCTATCTAATCATAATTTCTCAATAAATTATACAAAACTCTAATTTTTTCTTTAATATTTTCACCAATATCAGTATCCGCAACTGATTTTCGTTGTAATTCATGCTTTACCACTCGAACCGTTGAAACGATATCTTTCCCGCTTCTAATAGCATCTTGTTTTGAAGTAAATGGTTGATGCGAAACTAGTTGCAAGCCATATGAATTATACAATAATGTATATCCAGCGATCCCTGTTGTTGGCTGATAGGCTTTGGAGTATCCTCCATCAATTACCAACATATAACCCTCTGCGCAGATTGCATTGTGTCCCCTTTTAACTGGAGTGTGACCATTGATAATATGATTAGTATCATCGCCAGCAAATCCAAATTCTTGTAAAATTTTAATGCAGAAATCCTTATTTTCCCTTAATTTATAATATGGATTCTTTACTTCTTCATGACAAGCTTTATCTGCAATAAAATAACGTTCAAAAGTAGTCATAGATTTCTTACCAAACAGTGGGGAAAGAGCTCCTTGCCATAAATACCACATAAAATCAGTGGCAAAATCATCTTTTACATTTGGCTTAGAGTAAGCTTTTCGAATCATTTTTTCAGAAAAATCAAACAATTTTTTGCCAGAATATTCTTTACTACCAATCTTCAAGCTACAGAAATTTCCTTCTTCATCTGCAGGAATACATCCATGGAATAAGAGATTGCCATTATATGTACGATACATGCTACCTTTATTCATCATAAAATCTAGATGACGTTTTAATTTTGTAGAATGTTGAATGGAAATTAATAATTCATCTACAATCGCATTTTCTTCATCTGTTAATTCACTAGGATTTTTAGGGTCTACAGTGTTGAAACAAGTATTTTGTAACGGATATTCTTTACCATTTAAACTAATTACATTTTTCTTGTAATCTATCTTATTAAGTAAATCTCGATCATCCATTTCCAATTCTGGTCTTCTAGCTATAACTTTCCCTTCAAGCTTAAATTGCATCATCGCAACAGCTTGGTGAATCTGTGTAATTTGTAACTTTTCGCCGTTAAATCTATATCCATCACCATTGGTCAACTTAGGTCTAAACTGAGGATTATCTTCATATTGCTCTTCAGCAAATCTTGATAGGTGACGTAGATTAATGCCATATGCATCTTCTATAATATTTAAATTATTATATCTTGCACAAATTCTCAATAAATTCAACATACATAGTTTTGAGCCTGCCATTGCACCTAGCCATAGTAAATCATGATTTCCCCATTGCATATCGACAGAATGATAATTCATCAATCTATCCATAATTTTGTCTGGTTCTTCTCCCCTATCGTAAACATCGCCTAGAACATGTAAGTGATCTACTACTAATCTTTGAATTGTGTAACAGGTAGCAATAATAAATTTATCTGCTTGATCTAATTTCAAAATATTCTTCAAAAGTTGATTAATATAACTTCTCTTATTAAATTCTTGTGGATCGTTATATAATAATTCTTCTGTTATGTATACAAAATTAGGATTTAGTGCTTTACGAACCTTTGAGCGCGTATACTTGCTTCCTGATAATTCTAAAAATTCTAATAAGTGGGAAATGTTATCTAAGTACCATTGTTGTAGCTCATTTTCTGTACGTAATTTTTTCTTTACTAGAGCCAATTCATCTTCAGGATAGTAGATTAGCAAAGCAAAATCTTGCATCGTTTGTTCTGTCATTCTATCTGAAAAGTAATCTTGAATTTTCTGTTTAATACTCCCAGAACCATTTCTTAAAACGTGATCAAATGCTGTATACTCCCCATGCAAATCACTTACAAAGTGTTCAGTTCCCTTTGGAAGATGCAAAATTGCTTCTAAGTTCATAATTTCAGTAATCACATCTTGTTTCGTAGGATATTTTTCTTTTAATAAGTTATGCGAATAAGCATTCATGTCAACCTGCTTATTTACTAATTCTTCATTATCATCAAAATTCATCGCCATCAACCCCTATATTATGGTCATCAATATGGTTTTACATTACGCCTTAAAAAGGTTTTTGTCAATACATTTTAATTATTTAATTACAAACACTTATTTATAAATATTAAACCTTATTTATATGTAAATTAACCATAACTAACACTTAATTAAATGTAAAATTTTAAAAAAATAAACTTATCTAGCATTTACCGAACTATATGCATCTCTTTACTCAATATTTAAGTTAATTATACAAAATACCCTCAAAAGATTCTCTATAACACTTTTGAGGGTATCTTTATATGTGATATAATTTCAATAGTTATAGTTGCAACGTAATTTTTAGTGAGGTGTTATATATGGAGTATCCTTATCGTGAAAAATTTCTATCTTGGGCTAAAGATGTTAAACATTACCGCGAAAGTACCGTAATGTTGTACGATTATACCGTCAATAGTTTCTATAACTATTTTTATAGTCAATCAGAACATGGTAATGATATTCGTCTTGTCCGACCTCAAGATATCACTAACTATCTTGTAAATATTCAAGAACAACATCATATTGTTGCTAATACTGCTAATAAATACTATTTTCACTTGAAAAAGTATTTTACTTTTCTCTATAGTAATCATTTGATTGATGAATATCCTTTAATCGATTTAAAAACTTACAAAGTCAATAAATACACTAATATTACACTTGGTTGGCAACAATATCTACCTGAAATTTTCAAAATTGCGGAACTTTCTGATGATGCTAAACTTGAACTTTTTTTAATCTCTCAAAACATCGAACCAAAGGGATTACTTAATATTACTTTCGGACAACTTCGAAACTTTAATACAGAAAATACTGGAATTTTGCTAGATAATATTGAAGTAAAACCTGATAATTATTTCGTATTCTCACTAAAAAACGATCCTGAAAAACCATTGAATTCGTTAAATTCATTATTAATGAGAGTTAGACCTGATGAAGAAATTTTGAATATGACACTAGCTCCTTCAAAATTAAGACAAAGCTATATCTATAATTATCTCCTTACTAATAAAGATAAGTCTGAAATTGAGCTTTTGAATCATCTTCATCTATCTATTAAATCGCTAGTATATTATCGTCAAAATTTGTTGAATATTGATTTTAATGAATACGTTCATGAAGCAAACACTACTCTACAATAATAATTATCGCTTAATACATAATTTCATGCATTTAATACATTTTTCTCTTTTACTGTGAAATACGTATATAATCATAATCATACTAATAATGATATTTAAGTAAGGAATGATTATTATGAAATACGGTAAACTAAAATAAACATTTGAAAGTTTAACCACGGAAGAGTGTGTTAGTAGAGCCGAAAGGTTTGAACACTCACAAGCCCCATGTCTTTAGACTGGGGTGAGTTGACTATACTTATTAGGTTTCATTTTTCATTAAAAGAATAGAATACTTTATAAATAGGGTTGGAATATTCTAAATTCCAACCCTATTTACAATTAATTATATTTCCTATTTTGCATAATTTCTTTAACTAACATAATGACAAAAACAACTAACGCTCCTAATAAAATCATACCTCGCATTGTTAGTATAGAAACTCTCATAAGTCCACCTAAGTTTATTAACATTAATAACAGAAAACCTGCATACTTACTATTTCCTGTTAAATTTACATTCAACCTTGAGATTACTATAAACCCTACAACTATGCGTTTAAAGAATGGTAAGTTGGTTAGCGCTTGGGTTGGTGGCGAAAAAACAGGACAAGAATTTTACGACTTTTTATTTTCTGCAGATGCTAACAAATTGGCAGATTCCTATACCATAAAGAAAACTGTAAGTGCAAATACTTCAAATACTGTTATTACAAATAATCAAAATGTTGAGCCAACTATTAAACCTATACCAACAAACATAAACCAACTTAAAGAGGAAAAAACTACTCCTGAATTAGTTAATACTACTTCACAGTCATCTAAACCTGTTAAAAAAGTTCAGAAACAAACTATTAATAAAGAAAATAAAAATTCTGTTCTACCACAGTTAGGGGCTGTCCCTCTTTATCATCAGCCACTATTTAAACTTCCTATTCCCCGACTTATTCCTAAGCGACTAGAACGTATTATAGTGTTGGTCTCTTTTCTAGTTCTATATATTGGTATCACTATATGGACAGGATTGAGTTTAAAAAATTGGGATAAAAAATAAAATATCTAATATAGCAATAGGACCAATTTTTTAATTTATGCAAAATTATCGTTTTGATTTAGAAAAATCAATTATTTGCATAAATTTTCTAATTGGTCCTATCTTTATATTTAACTTTTTTCAAAATTTGTAACTTTATTTCTCATATTAATTTTTGGGGCTAACTTCAAATAATATGCTGTTTACTCTTCAGACACTACCCGATACTTCTTAGCAAACTTTTCGGCTGTAACAACCTTAGAATTGGTAAAATCGATAACATCTCCCTCAAAGCCAATATCATACATCGCCGCGCTGCCACCATTTATACTAACAAGAGAAGCTGAAATACCATTCAAAATAGTTCGTATTATTCCTTTTTTTGCCCTAGTAACTGCCGGCCAATAAATTCTGACTTTATTACCACTACCATGCAGCCATCGTAATCCATTATGCTCAAAAGCATATTTTACCCAATCAGGCTGGATATTATCTCTACTCACTTGCCAAACATCTACTTTTCTACCTCTATAGATTGCTTTCATTTGCTTTATCACCTTTCTTATTATTTTTTCCTATCCTTAATAGCCATAACTAATCTATACATCACTAAGATTATATATACCAACAATGCTATTGATACTATCATATATAGTATTTTATTTTCATAGCCTTCATCAAATATTGTAGTTACTATTAGAAATATTCCTAATGTTGCTTGTTTTCTAGCTCGTTTATCTAATTCACCATATTTTTTCTTATAATTAACTTCCAAAATTGCTGATAGTATAAAGAATATCCAAATAATTGCCTTAATAACTAAATAATCCATCATTCCACCACTTATTCTCTATTTTTGCCATTATTATACTATTTTAATTAAATTCAATTTTATATTTTCTTAATTAACACTCTTTTCTGCTTATTTGGTTAACAACATATCCATGTACGTTAAAAAAATAGCGACAAAAACATCGCTGTCTTGCCACTATTCCCAACTATTTAAACAAATTAAGCTTTGCGATTCTATCGACTGCTTCTTCCAAACGTTCTGGTTCAATTAACAAACCAATTCGTACATAACCTTCTCCATATTCGCCAAAACCATTCCCAGGAGCTACTGCTACTCCAGCTTCATTTAAAAGCAGATCTGCAAATTCTTCACTACTATATCCCTTTGGTACTTCCATCCAAGCGTAGAACGTTCCCTTAGGTACAAAAGCTTTCCATCCGATTTTTTCAGCAGCTTGGATGAACGCATTTCTTCTAGTTTCGTAACGATCTACAATCTTATTGATCTCAGCATCGCGTTCTGGAGCTTTCAAAGCATCAATCCCTGCATATTGTAGAGCTGGAAAGATACTTACAAATAAATGATCTTGGATAAGATTTAAAGCATCAATGATATCAGCATTTCCTACCGCAAAAGCAACTCGCCAGCCTGCCATGTTAAAAGTCTTAGAGAAGGTATAAAATTCGATACCAACATCCTTAGCTCCCGGAATCTCCATAAAACTTAGTGGCTGCTCTCCATCAAAACCAATTGCACCATAAGCGAAATCGCTGATGATACCTACTTCATATTTCTTTGCCCAAGCAACTAATTCTTCGTAAAATTCTCGGGTTGCAGTCGCACCTGTCGGATTATTAGGATAGTTAATATAGAAAAATTTAGCTTTTTTGGCAAGTTCTTCAGGAATAGATTTCAAATCTGGTAAGAAATTATTCTCCTTCAAAAGTGGAACTTTCTCAAAAGTTACCTGTCCAAGTGTAGCTCCAGACCAATAATCTGGATAACCAGGATCTGGTAATAAAAATACATCGCCAGGATTCATCAAAGCCAGTGGTAGTTCGACTAAGCCCGTTTTAGAGCCACCAAGAACTGCAACTTCTTTTTCTGGATCAAATGTAGTTTGATACTTTTCTTGATAAAAATCTGCTATAGCTTGTTTAAAATCTGGTTGTCCACGAAACAATGAGTACTTGTGACTTTGCGGGCTAGCTACCCATTTTTGTGTGCTCTTAACGATATATTCAGGAGTTTGTTTATCAGGATTACCTTGTCCCAGATTGATAACATCTACTCCTTCTGCAATTTTTTTGTTAACTTTGATTACCAAATTAGCAAAGAATTGCTTTGGTAGATTTTTTAGAATTTCAGATTTTTCAAATTTCATCGTCTTTCCTCACCTTCTTAGTCGTATAATTCTGGTCTACGATCTTCAAATACATGAATTTGTTGCGTGAATTTTTCCATTTCAGATGTATCTAAATCATAAACTGTCAATGTTTCTTGATCGCCACTATCACTTAAAACTTCACCTAAAGGATTAATTATCAGTGAATGACCATTAAATTTATTATCAGGATTATCGCCCACTCGATTAACTGCAACAACATAAGCTTGATTTTCAATCGCTCTTGCAACTAACAAGGCTTTCCATTGTTCAATTCTAGTTTGAGGCCATTGAGCCACAACATAGATTACACTCAATTTTTCCTTAGCAACTGTCCGCAACCATTCTGGGAATCGGATGTCATAACAGATGAACGAGGCACTCTTCACACCAGCTAATTCAAAGACATTTTTTTGCTCACCAGCAGCTAAATATTTATCTTCATCCATCAATCTAAACAAATGTACTTTACGATATTCACTAATGAGCTTGCCTTGTTTATCAACAATATAAGTTGTATTGTAAAACTGTTCATTCTCTTTAATCGCAACTGATCCACCAACAATGTCAATCTTATATTCTTGTGCTTTAGCTTGTAAAAATTCCTTAGTTCGCTGGCCTTCAACATCTGCAATTTCTTCTAACCTTGCTAGGTCATAACCTGTATTCCACAATTCTGGTAAGACAACTACATCCGCCTTAGCTTGTGCTGCCTTGCTTAAATATTGAGCAACCTTTTTGTAATTTTCTTCAGGTTTCCCGTGTTCAACAGGAATTTGTGCCAATGCAATTCTTAATGTCATGCGATCACCTCTTATTCAAGTAATTATGATAATTTAATTATACTCTATCATTTTTAAACAAAAAATACTAATAAAAAATAAGGATCAAGATTTACATATCTTAATCCTTACTTCCACTATTTGTTTAATCTATCTAAAATTTCTTTAGCCACTTCATGATTAGTATACATCCAGAAAATATGACCCAACACTTCTGATAAGTGTTCTTCTAAAGGTTGACGTTTAGCACTTGGAATAGTCTTCATAGCTGGCATAATAACCAAATGAAAGGCAATCCACATAGCTATACCAAAAGGAATTCCTTGTTTCTTAGTTAACCAATTCATTTTCTTTTCCAATGCTAATGCATATGTTGTTGCAAAAGTTACTGAAAATCCGAAGTGAATTAGAAAACTAGCCCATGGCATTCTATGACCAGAATATTTATAAGTTGATTGTGTTATCTCTGCCGGTACTCCCAATTGTTGTAAGAAAGTTTGTGGAGGATTAACTTCATCGCGTTCTGGAGTTCTAGGTGGCATAATATTTTCCCAACCTAATTTAACTAAACCAGAAATAATCCCTGATGCAGTTCCAGCAATTAAAACATTTTTTAGACTTTTGTTCAAAAAAATCACTCCTCTTTGAATTACTACTAATGTATCCCTAAAGCTAGCTTAGCATATCGACTCAAACGATCTGTCGTCCACATTGGTTCCCATACAAATTCAACATCCACGTTCTTTATTTCTGGGATATCTTTTAAAGCTCTTGTAACCATATCTGCCAAAATGTTAGTAAGTGGGCAACCCATTGTAGTCAATGTCATTTCCACCAAACAGATTCCATCTTCATCTAAGTCAACGTTGTAAATTAATCCTAAGTTAACAATATCTATATTCAATTCGGGATCAACCACTGTTGTTAGCTTCTCTATTATATCATCTCTGACCTCTTTATTACTTCTCATACGACTTGGTCCTTTCCTATAGATTTTTACCAAAAATACGCATTCTAATTTCTTGTCCAGTTGGAGTTCCTGCCAAACCACCAATTCCAGTTTCTCGTAGTGACTCTGGCATATTTTTACCGACCTTGTCCATCGCACTAATTACTTCATCTGCTGGAATCATACTTTCGCAACCAGCCAGTGCCATGTCTGCAGATATCAAAGCATTGCTAGAACCAATAGCATTACGATTAATACAAGGCACTTCTACTAAACCTGCAATAGGATCACATACCAAACCTAATAAATTACTAATTGCAATCGCCATTGCATTAGCACTCTGTTTAGGAGTCCCGCCTGCTACTTCTACAGCCGCAGCTGCTCCCATTCCAGAAGCACTACCTACTTCAGCTTGGCAACCACCTGTGGCACCTGCAATGCAAGCATTGTTAGCAATAACCATTCCAAATCCACCAGCAGTAAATAAAAATCTCACCATTTGTTCTTCATCTAATCCCAACCTCTTTTCAAGAGTAAATAACACTCCTGGAAGAGTACCTGAAGATCCTGCTGTTGGAGTTGCACATATAACTCCCATCGCTGCATTAACTTCATTTGTAGCAATGGCTGATTGTACTGCTGACATTATCATATCTCCAGATAATGTTTTGTGAGATTTTCGATAATCTTTTATTTTTACAGCATCACCACCTGTTAATCCTGTTTTAGAGTGTACTCCAATTCCATGGGCACCCCGACTAACTGCTAATCTCATAGTGTCTAAATTATGTTTCATTTTTCTCCATACATCATTTCTGGAAACGTTCATATCGTTACACTCAGCTTGAATAACTAATTCAGATATTGGTAAGTTTTTAATTGTAGCATCGCTAACTAATTCTTCTATACTTGCATACATTTTAAATTCCTCTTATAGACAGATGATATTTTCATATTTATTAACAAAAAATCCTCTTATTCCTTCTTGTAATTGTTGTTTCAAATCAAATTCATATATTGTATATTCATTATTTTTTAAAACTTGTTTCTTATCAAATGGAGCTAACCTATTCAAGTCCTCAATAAGTGATATTCCGTTATCCCTTTCTGTATTGGTGGTTACGTAAAGTATAATTGATAGTGGTCCGGTTGGTTTAATATCTATTCCATGAAGTCTAATATTACGAATCTCTATGGTTCCTCCACCAATGGAACAACCTGAAATTTGCACCCTTTTATCTCCTCCACCAATCAAATCTAAAACTGCAGTATTAGGATGATGAATAGGACTTTCACCGCTCTCTTCTACAAACCTAATATCTATTCCTTGTTCTCTAGCAATTTGTCTAGAATTGGGAACCCTAGGATCTGATGCATCAAAGCCTAGAACTCCTGCCGTAATCGCATAATCTGTTCCATGACCACGATGCGTCTTAGCAAATGAACCATAGTAATGTACGATTACTCTTTCAGGAATTCCGCCAAATAAATCATTAGCTGCCCTTCCAATTGCAACCGCACCAGCAGTATGAGAACTTGAAGGACCTATCATTATTGGTCCAATAATATCAAAAACACTTCTATATAAATTACTCAAACCGAGTACCTGCTTTCACTAGGATATTTGTCTACATTATTATAGCACAGATTTTTAACAAAACTTTTGGTTAGTTTTCATAAAAATTACGATATAAATAAGGCTATAACCATTGGTATTTAATCCAAAAGTCTAGCCTTATTTATATATTTATTTTAGTTTACCATACAAAATTATCATCAAACACGTGTTGAATCATTTACTAAATCTTTGATTTCAAAGGTATCAAATTTTAAGACATTCCTTAAATGTAATTCATTTCTTGACCATGAATCATATTTTTCGTACAACAAAGCTATTTTGTGATCTGCCGTTTCAGCTAATGCAGAATAAGAATATCCATAGTTAGATTTATCAACACTATAGCAATACTTCCAATTTACCTCATTAGTTACTACGTCTATTAATCCAACCTATATTTGCCCATTTCTTCTACCAGTAGTGGAATTTGGCGTACTCATTATAATCGCCTCATGACCATCAATTTTTTGCGAGTACTTAATAACTGATAACTGAGTACCATATGATGTATTATGCACAATATCAAGATATTTTACGCTATCCCATGTATTGCCATTATCCTTACTTGTGATATATCCAATTTTACCAGTACTTGTTCTCATATATGTCCTTACTATTCCTGGCTTTAATTCCACCATTTGAGCTTCTGCTGTAGCATTAGCAAATGGTAATGTGGCCTGTACGCTTTTCCATGTTTACCCATCGTCATCACTCACAATAAATACCATCGCTTTATTAGCGTATGATGAGAAAATTATTCTACCATTATCTGTATATAGTCCTTGTCCCGGACTTAAATATGTTCCATTGTGATATAATCCCATAAATGTAGGTAACAATTTAGGGGAACTCCAAGTCTGTCCATTATCGGCACTTTCTGTATATCCGACAAAATTAGTAGGAGTTATCTTGAATAATGAATTTTTATAAAAAATATCCATTTTCACCTTAATTTACATTTTCATTTGGAATATTTGCTTTGTTCACTTCATTTCCACTTACATTACTCATGCTAAATGTCCTATTCCTAGTCCTATTACTGCAAAAGCAACCAATTTATACTTAACTTTCATTTCCAACCTCCTTTCAATTACATATTCTCTTTACGTTTTTCACGTAAATCAGCAGCAATTTTATCTGTAGTTTTCTTATCCAAAGGATACCCAAAAATCAAAATAAGTGTTGCTATTCCAAATAAAATACCTGGAAGTAAATTAGTTAAGGCATAAATTCTATTTTCAACAACTGCAGATTGGATTGCACCACCAGTATTAGAAGATTGATAGCCAATAAGAGTTAACATAAAGCCACCTATTCCACCAGCAACAGCTTGGGCTACTTTTCGAGCAAAACTATTCAGTCCGTAAACAGTACCATCTTCACGCAATCCTGTATTATATTGATGAGCGTCAATAACATCTGTAATTAAAGCCCACACCATTACATTAAATACAGAATATCCAATAGTTCCAAAGAACATTAGTACTACATACAACCAAGCATTATGTGTATGCATGAAGAAGAGTATTAGGAATACTATTGATGATAGTGGTAGAGTAAACATGGCAACTTCTTTTTTACCATATTTTTTAACAAAATGAATCGTTGGTCCAGATACAATAATTACTGTTCCCCAATTAAATAACATCGCAACGGACATCGCTGCTGAATTGTGGAAGTAATCATTAAATAGATATGTCGTAGTTGTTCCAAATAAAATCTGTGTCAAAACAACGAAGAAATCAACAATAATCAATACTAATATCGAACGGTCTGTAAATAATCCTTTTAGTAAATGACTAACTGTTACTTTTTCTTTTTTCTTAACTTGAACACGTTCTACTAAGATATGATAAATAATATTATATACAGTAAATGCTATAGCAACGCATACGATAGCGATTACAAAAAATCTCATTCCAGATAAAGTCTTTGTTCCATCTGGATGTTTTGTATAAATGAACATTGGAATTAAAAATCCAGTAGCAGACATCCCTACAGCTGCACCTACAGCTCTAAACGTTGATAGAGAAGCTCTATCATCTGGATTATCACTGATTGCCGAAGCCATTGATCCAAATGGGATGTTAATACATGATAATAATATTCCCCAAGCCAGGTACGTTACAAATACATAAGCTATCTTTGCAGTTAATCCCCAAGAACTCACAAATGGAGCAAATAGTAATAATGAAAATGCACAAAATGGCCATTTCATCCTATTAATCCACGGCAAAAATCTTCCTTTAGGTGTTAATTCAGCTACATCAATCATTCTTCCAACCGCTAAATCGGAAAAGGCATCAATACATCTAGATACTAAAAACAAAATACCTACTACACTACCAGCAATACCCAAAACATTAGTGTAATAAATCATCAAAAAACTATTAACAAGTCCTAAAATAGCATCATTACCTATATCACCCAACATGTAACCGAACTTATCTTGCATACCAAATGGCCTAGCATTAACTTGTACAGTCGTCAGCCCTTTAGCTGTTGCTACAGGTCCCTTATTTTGCATATCTAAATCCTCCTCTGAATGTTATAAAAATAAGAGAATTAATTTCTTAACTATAATAAGAACTAATTCTCCTAAGAAATTACATTAAAAACTATTTAGTGATTTCAGAAATCTTTACTTTTCTATCTTCTACATTAGATAATGTAGCTGCGTCGGCCGTTGCAATCGCTTCTTCGGCTGCTGTTCCATCTAATAATTTTTTATATTCATCTGGAACTTCCATGCCGTGAAGCACATCGTTTAAGAATTTCATCTCTTTAACAATTAGCGAATGTAACCACATTGGAGTTAATTTACCCGGATGTCCGTATTGAATTGCACCATCCATCTCTGTACTATGATAAATTCTAGTTCTATCATCATCTTCTTCTTGAGATTCATGTACTAAGAAATGAGTATCCTTACCATTTACCCTTAAAGTTCCACCTGTATCGTACATATTTAGCATAATTGCACCTTTTGTACCCTCGATAAGTACATAATGTTCTCCCCAACGAAATGCTGAACCCCATTCTAAATGAGCATACCTATTTCCTGGAAACTCTAAATTCATCATAATTAAGTCATCTTCATCACCAAATTGTTCTCCATTATGTGCAACATCAGATGCTGACATAGTTACAGTAGTTGGTAATCCACCCATAATAAATTGCACACAATCCAGCTCATGAATATGATGGTAAAGATGCCCACCTGATTTTTCACGAATTTTTTTCCATGATATACTTGGTTGCGGTTCTTCCCAGCCATTTCTTACAGATTTAACAAATAATATATCTCCAATGGCTCCTTCATTTATTAGTTCTTTTGCATGATGAACACCATTAAAGAAATTCATAATGTGTCCAGCCATGAAAATTACACCAGCTTCTTTACAAGCATTCACCATATCGACACAATCTTGATAATTTAATGCAATAGGCTTTTCACAAAATACATTTTTATGATTTTGTGCTGCCTTAATAACAGGTTCTTTATGTAAATAATTTGGTGTGGCAACAATTACACAATCAATATCATCTCTCGTTACTAAACTATCCAAATTATCAACTGCTTCACATTTTAATTCGTCAGCTATAGTTTCTCCATTTTCAGGATCAAATACTGCTACAATCTTTGCACCATCATTATCTCTCATAGCTCTAGCAAGTTCTGCACCAAAATATCCTGTCCCAACAACACCATATCTAACTACATCATTCGTCATAGATATTCCTCTTTTCTTTAATGTTATCGCTTTCTTACAACAATCATTATATATTATGGTAATTATTTTGTAAATAGTGAATTAAGATAATAATTTTCATAAATTGTATTTAAAGCCTTAATATCAATGAATAAATAATTTTAATATTTTTTTGATATTTATTATATAATTCACTAATTATTTATAAAATAAGATTTTTACTTTTAAAAGTTCGGTTTTTACAATCTATTTAATTCTATATGATGAATTTTGTAAATTAATATTTTTTCCTACAAATATCATTGCTATATTAGCTAAATCTATATCCATCAATAAAGTTAGCGTTTACACAAAATGAATGATTGTGCTATATTCAATTTGCAATGAAAATCTAAACAGAGGTGAAATATTATGATTATTGCAAATATTAAAGATTTAGATAGATATTCATCTTTATCAAATAATATGGACAAGGCTTGTCAGTTTCTTCAAAATCTAAATTTAGATTCGGTTAAAGTTGGTTCATTTGATATTGATGATAATAATGTTAATGGTAGTTGTATTGAATATGTCGCAGATGGCGTTCCCGGAAAGATGTTTGAAAATCATGAAAATTATATTGATATTCATCTTACTGTTGCTGGAATTGAGCAAATGGCTATTAGTAGCTATGATTCTGTTCAGGTAATTCAAGATTACGATGAAGAAAAAGATATTGCATTTTTTCAGGGTGAAGTAGAACAATTAGTGAAACTTTACCCCGGAAATTGTCTTGTAACTTTCCCAGAAGACTTACATCAGCCCAAAGTTCGATATGATGATAATTTAGTCCGTAAAGTTGTTTTAAAAGTAAAAATATAATATCTGTAAAATAAAGAAAGCTAAGAATCACGTTAGATTAATGTAATTCTTAGCTTTCATTTTTATTTATTTCTAAATCTCAAATTCTGGAAACCATATTTTAATTTCACGTTGCGCACTTTCTACACTATCTGATGTATGCACTACGTTTTGGATATGTTTATAAGGCCATTCTCGCCCATAATCTCCACGGATAGTTCCAAATTCAGCTTCTCCTGGATTTGTATTACCAGCCATTCGATGCATTGCTTTAGTAATATTTGTACCTGCCGCAACTATCCCCACAATTGGACCTGATTGCATGTAAGATAACATATCTGGAAAATATGGTTTGTCAACCTTATCATTGTAATGTTGTTTTAATTGATCCTCTGTAGCTGATACAACCTTTAAAGCTTCAATTTCATATCCCTTGCGCTCAATTCTAGTGATAATTTCACCTACATGACGACTTGAAACTCCATCTGGTTTAACTAAGATAAGTGTTCTTTCTTCTGCCAAATTTGTCACTTCTCTTTCTCTTCTCGTTAAATTTACCTATCATTACCTATAAGTATAATCTAACACTAATGAACACTCAACAAATTTTTTTATTTATATATCTACTAGCTCAGCAATTCCACCTAAAAGTTGTGCTTTATTTGCTAAATGACTAACCTTAATTTGCGTTTGTATTAATCCTTCAGGAACATAATCTTTAAGATGCCTCCTTACTAAATCAACTAGATACTCATCTTGTTTAGCAACTGCTCCACCTAATAAAATAAGTTCAGGATCAAATAACAAGATGATTTCTGCTACACCACGTGCTACTTCATCACCCCAATCTTCAATAATCTTTTTAAATTTTTCGTCACCATCTTTAGCTTTTTCAAAAGCATCAATCACAGATGTATCAAAATTTTTTAGATAAGCTTCTAAACTTAAAGTTGCTGCTCGTTTTTGATAATCTGTTTTTGTATTTTTATCATAAAGAGTATAACCAATAGAGTTAGCACTAGCATGAGCACCAGAAAATAGTTTCCCTTCGTAAAAATATGCTCCTCCTATGCCTGTACCTAGTGCTATACAGTAAACATTATCACTACCTCTTGCATTACCAGCCAAACGCTCTCCTAATAAAGCAGCATCCACATCATTAACTACTGATACTGGTAACCCTGATAATTTTTCTAACTCTTTCTTTATAGGTGTTCCTATATATCCTGGAATTGTTGGACCAGCATATTGGATTTCACCTTTTTTACCAACAATTCCAGCTGTACTGACTCCAATTCCTAGTAATGTATAAGCTTCCATCATTTCCTCAGTGATTTTTTTTAAACTCTTCAAAATATGATTGTCTATATTTTTCAAAGTCAGACAGCTATTACTCTCAATAATATTTAATTCAGAATCAATCAATCCATATTTAATGGTAGTACCACCTACGTCAAAACTTAAGTAATATTTTGTCATTATACTTCCTTCTTTCTTAAATTAATTTAACCGCTTTCAATATAGCATAAGATACTTTTTTTCTCAAATTAATTTTATAAAAATGATTATCAAGTTTATTTAATAGCGTTTGAAGGTCATTATGATAATTATTATCTAAAATCATTGTTGAAATATTTTTTTTCGTATTGTATAGTATAAGCGAAGGTAGTTAAAGCGTTATCAAAAATGAATTGTGAGGTAATAGATTATGAAAAAACTTTATTCTGCTCTTATGACAGCATTTAACGAAGACGGTTCTGTTAATTTAGATGGAGTTCGTGAAATGGTTCGTTACAATATTGATGTAAATCATATTGATGGTCTTTATGTAGGCGGCAGTACTGGTGAATCTTTCATGCTCAGTACAGAAGAAAAGAAAAATATCTTCAAAGTTGCTTATGAAGAAACTGCTGGTAAAGCACATCTTATTGCTCAAGTAGGTTCTTTAAACTTAAATGAAGCAAAAAAACTAGCTAAATATGTAACTGACTTAGGTTATCCTATGATTTCTGCCGTTACACCTTTCTACTATAATTTCTCATTTGAACAAATTAAGAATTATTATAATTCAATCCTTGAAGGTGTAGACAACAAACTCATTATTTACTCTATTCCTGCTTTGACAGGTGTTGCATTATCTCTAGATCAATTCGCTGAATTGTTTGAAAATCCAAAAATTGTAGGTATTAAGTATACTAACGCTGATTTCTATCTTTTAGAACGTGTTCGTAATCGTTTCCCAGATAAATTAATTCTTTCTGGTTTTGATGAAATGTTATTACCTGCCCTTGCACTAGATGTTGATGGTGCAATTGGCTCAACATTTAACTTAAACGCTCCTCGAGTTAAAGAAGAAATTGCAGCTTTTAAAGCTGGAGATATTAAAAAAGCTCGTGAACTTCAAACATTAAGTAATGATTATATTACAGATCTTTTAAATAATGATTTATATCCAACAATCAAGTTAGTATTTGAAAAACTTGGAGTTCATGCAGGCTACTGCAAAGAACCTATGAGTAAACCAACCCCTGAAATGGAAGCTGGTGCTCAAAAAATCTATGAAAAATATTTCAAAAAATAGTAGAAATTGGGTGAAGATTATGGAAAATACCTTTCTTGATCAAGTTCACGGTAAATTAATTATTTCTTGTCAAGCACTGGAAGGTGAACCTTTACATAGCTCTTTTATCATGGCACGTATGGCACGTGCTGCTAAAATGGCTGGTGCCCCTGCAATTAGAGCTAATTCTGTCGTTGACATCCAAGCTATTCAAGATGAAACAGGTCTTCCAATCATTGGGATTATAAAAAAAGACTATCCCGATTCCGATGTATATATTACTCCGACTCTTAAAGAAATGCGTCAAGTTGCCGCTACTGGAGTTGAAGTTGTCGCTTGTCAAGTAACTGGACAAGTGCGTCCTAATGGAGAAAAATTGGAAGAAATTATTCCACAATTTAGAGATGAATTTCCTAATACTCTTCTCATGGCTGATACTGGTGATCTCAGTGATGTTAAAGAAGCTAATAGACTTGGTTTTGATATTATTGGCACAACTATGCATGGATATACTCCTACTACTAAAGGCATGAATATTGCTGATAATGATTTTGCATACTTAAAAGATGTACTAAAAATTGCTGAGCATCCAGTTATTGCTGAAGGTAAAATTGATTTACCTCAGAAAGCTAAACGTGTTTTAGAATTAGGTGTACATGCACTGGTAGTTGGTGGTGCAATTACTCGTCCACTAGAAATTGCAAATAAATTTATGGACGCAATTAAGTAAAAATTTGTGCTATACTTGAGATAAATTATATCAGGGGTGATGTTGATGAATTTGCTTAATAATATAGAAGCAATTTTCTCCACACTTTCTCGCCAAGAACGTAAAGTAGCTTTGAAAGTTCTTCAAAATCCTCAAGAAGTACAATCTATGAATATTACTAAATTAGCTAAAAAAGCGGGTGTTAGTAATGCTACTATCACTCGTTTTGTGCGTAGAATGGAATGTTCTGATTTTCATGATTTTAAATTAAAACTTGCCGTATCTGCTGCTAGTTCTCCTGAAGTACCTGTTTCCTCTGAAAATAACTCTATGGGAGATAAAGTCTATGAATTTTATCAAAAAGTACTTCAAGGAACTTGGAAGCAACTAGATACTGATACTATTCATAATATTGTCCGTGCTATTACTAAAGCTCGTCGTGTCTACGTTTATGGCTTAGGAAGTTCTGGGTACACTGCACAAGAGTTTACTCAACGTCTAATTCGTATGGGAATTGCTGCTTTTTGTACAGTTGATAGCCATATGATGTTTATAGATAGTACTATTGTAAACTCTGATGATGTTATCATCGCCATTAGTCAATCTGGTAATACTGATGATGTAAATGTTGCTTGTTCTTTAGCAAAACAAAAAGGAACAAAAATTATCAGCATTACTGGATTTTATCAAAGTCCACTTATCGAACTCTCTACTTGGAGTGTAGTTGTTAAAAACAGTAATTTTGTTGATAATACTCGCTTTATTAATTCTCAGCTAGCGATCGTTTATGTTATCGATATTATTACAATGGAACTGATGGAAAAATCTGAATATAGTTCTACTATGAATAAGACCGTTGAATTAATCATGGATCGAAAATTATCTAAATAACAACACCAATTGGGGTTTCTCAGTTGGTGTTTTTTGAAAGAAGGCATCGCTATGAAAATTACCGTCGTTGGTGGAACTGGATTAGTCGGTCAAGGGATATTGTCCGAACTATCTAAAGATAAATCACTAGATCTCCACTCTATTTCACGTAATGGTAAACGTCCTAATTCCATTACTGGTATCACCTACCACTCTTTTGACTTAGCTCATGACACTAATTGGCATTATTTACTTCAAACTTCTGATTGGGTTATTGATTGTATAGGAATTCTTTTCCCTAATAAGTCAAAAAATCAGACTTATGAAAATAGCAGCATTCAACCTGCTAAGTTAATTATTGATAATATCGTTGATTCTGATAATAAATTTTTGTTCATCTCTGCCAATTCAGCTCCATTCTTTTTAAATAATTATTTACAAGCTAAAAGAACTGTTGAAAATTATGCTAGTAGAAAACTAGGTAATCGTGCAATATCAGTCTATCCTGGATTAGTTTATTCTAGATTTAGAAGAAGCAACTATTATCCTGCTGTAATATTAGACTTTTTATTAAAATTCAAACTATTTAGTTTCCTAAGAAAATTTCGTCCAATTAGTAGAGAAAGATTTGCTAAAGAAATACATTATATAATAGAAGGAAAACATAGTAGTCTTACTTATAGAATTTAAAAGCAATTAAATTTAATCATAATTTAATTTTTTATCATTATAATTTAAATATATTTACAGAAGATATTAAATCAATCGATTATTAAATTAATCATCTTTTTCTTAATTACCCAACTTTGTTTTAATCATTATATGCTAAAATAGTCTTTATCATTTTTAAAGGAGATTTTTTATGAATGATAAAAACAAAAAAATAGGCTTATTTAGCTTAATCATGATGATTTTTTCAAGTATTTTTGGTTTTGCTAACATGCCAGTTGCTTTTTTGCAAATGGGATATGCTAGTATTATCTGGTATATTTTTGCAGCCATCTTTTTCTTTCTGCCAGTATCCATGATGCTTGCAGAATATGGCTCAACTTTTAAAGATGAGCACGGTGGTATTTATGCTTGGTTAAGTAATACTATTGGTGAAAAGCTTGCATTTATCGGAACTTTCATCTGGCTTTCTAGTTGGATCGTTTGGTTAATAAATATTTCATCAAAAGTATTTATCCCCTTCTCTGCCTTATTATTTGGTAAAGATATGACACAAACTTGGGCTTTTGGTCCTTTCAGTGCCACCCAAGTAGTTGGAATTTTAGCTATTCTTTGGATTATTTTCGTTACTTTCTTTGCAAGTCGTGGTGCAGATGTTATTTCCAAGGTTTCTAGTATTGGCGGGGCTTTCGTAACTGGAATGATTTTTGTATTTTTAATTGCTACTTTCATTTCTTTGTTTGCTACTCATGGACACTTCGAACAACCAATTACAGCATCTGCATTTGTTAAATCACCTAACCCTGCTTTTACTAACCCGGTTTCTACTCTATCTTTTGTTGTATATGCTATTTTTGCTTATGCTGGTATGGAATCTTTAGGTGGAATGATTGATAGTATTGAGGAGCCTGAGAAAACTTTTCCTAGAGGTTTATTGATTTCTTCAATATTAATTGCAGTTGCTTATTCCTTCATGATTCTTTTATGGGGTGTCAGTGTAAATTGGAAAGATGTTCTTTCTAGTGACTCTGTTAACCTAGGAAATATCACTTATATAATGATGCAACATCTTGGTATCTACCTCGGATATAGCTTAGGATTATCTGCAAGTGTAAGTAATTTAATCGGAAATATTTTTATCCGTTTTGTTGGTTTAGGAATGTTTTTAGCTTATGTTGGTTCATTCTTTATTTTGATTTATTCTCCAATTAAATCATTTATCTTAGGATCTAAACACTTATGGCCAGAAAAAATGACTAAACTTAACAAGCACGGCATTCCGGAATTTGCAATGTGGATGCAAGCTCTACTTGTATGTATCTTGATATTTTTAATTTCATTTGGCGGTGGCCAGGCTAAGAGTTTCTACACGATTTTAACTGATATGTCTAACGTATCAACTTCGTTTCCTTACTTATTCTTAGTTGGTGCCTTCCCTATATTTAAGAAAAAAGGATTTAAGCAACCATTTATTGCTTATAAAAATCATACTTGGACAAAAATTATTACCTATGTATGTTTCTTAATCATCTTATTTGGTATTATTTTCACTTGCGTTGATCCATTTATACAAGGTGATTGGGTAACCGGATTTTGGACTGTTATTGGACCAATTTTCTTTGGTTCTCTAGCTCTAGGAATTTATACTCGAGCAACAAAGAAAAATAAGAATAAAAATTAAATTTTAAAGCCCTAGTTAGTTGCGATGATTTATCGGACTAACTAAGGCTTTTTCTTATTTATTTTTTTTATGTGCTTTAATTATTTTAAGCGCACGTTTCTTAGTCTTACGATTACTGCTTCGCAAACGACGATAATCACTTGCTAAATCTGTCTTTTCCATTATATTCACCTCTCTTTAACTACCAACTTGCTTTGTGGACACCTGGTATTTTTCCTTGATGTGCCAACTCTCTAAAATTAATACGTGACATTTTAAACTTACGCATATATGCACGTGGACGACCATCAATTTCATCTCTATTTTTTAATCGTATAGGGTTAGAATCTTTAGGTAATTTTCGCAAGCTCTCATAATCATGATTTACTTTCAACTGTTTTCTTATCTCTGCATATTTAGCGACTAACATTTGCTGTTTTCTGTACTTTGCAATTTTTGATTTTTTTGCCAAATGTATTCCTCATTTCATTTAAATAGTAATCATTACTTTTTAAATGATATCAATTACGATTTAAAAAGTCAATAAAAATTAATCATATTCAAAGTAAAGTTGTATAATTTGACTACTTTTTTTCAATTTTCTACAATTATCTTATTAACTACTCTAAGATTAGAAAGGAGAATGGCATTTTTTTAATTGCCTATTAATTCATTGAAACATATTGTTACTGGAATTATTGCCAATGTTGATGCAGGAAAAACTACTCTTTCCGAAGCGTTACTGTATCAAACTGGGAATCTACGCAATTTGGGTCGCGTTGATAACGGTAATACTTTCCTAGATACCGACCAACTAGAGAAGAAACGTGGCATTACTATTTTTTCGCATCAAGCTAATTTAGAATATAATGATCTTTCACTGACTATCTTAGATACTCCAGGACACGTTGATTTTGTTACTCAAACAGAACAAGTTTTAAGTGTTCTTGACTATGCTATATTAGTTATTTCTGCTACTGATGGGATTACTAGTCACACTAGATCTCTTTGGAATTTGCTAAATCATTATCATGTTCCTGCATTTCTTTTTGTTAATAAAATTGATATCAATACTAATATGGCCTCACAGATTTTATCTCAATTGAAAAGTGAATTAGATGAATCAATTATTGATTTTTCTTCCGATAATATGCTTGAAGATATTGCAATGTGCGATGAATCATTATTTGAAGACTATTTACAAACCAATACCATCCCTGATGAAAAAATCCTATCCTTAATCTCTGATAGGGTTATTTTCCCATGCTATTTTGGTTCTGCTTTAAAATTAGATGGTATTGATGAATTTTTGCAAGGATTCAATCATTGGACACAAGAGCCGCATTATCCAGACAATTTCCAAGCAAAGATATTTAAAATCTCACATAATGATAAAGGTGAACGTCTAACTTGGCTTCGTATTCTAGGTGGCTCACTAAAACCTCGAGAAGAAATATTACCTGAACAAAAGATTAGTCAAATTAGAGTATATAATGGAGAGAAATTTTCAACCTATCCAACTGTTAGCGCTGGTCAAGTTTGCACCATTCCTGGATTAATCAATACCTATCCAGGGCTAAGTATCGGAGAAAATCAAGCAGATACTATTCCAACTATTACCCCTGTTCTAAGTTATGCTCTTGATCCTAATGGTAATGATATTCAAACTTGCTTAAAAGCTCTTCATGAATTAGAAGATGAAGATCCTAAATTACATGTTACTTGGTCTGAACATCTTCAAGAAATTAGTGTACAAATTATGGGAGAAATTCAGTTAGAGATCTTAGAACAAATACTCCTTGATCGATATAATTTAAACGTCACTTTTACTAAAGGAAATATTTTATATAAAGAAACTATCACTAATTCTATTGAAGGGGTTGGACACTTCGAACCACTTCGTCATTATTCAGAAGTACATTTACTACTAGAACCAGGAGAAAGAGGTAGTGGACTACAATTCGAAAATCAATGTAGTCTAGAAGTATTAGACAAAAATTGGCAACATCAAATTATATCTAATCTCAAAGCTAAAGAACATTTAGGAGTATTAAC
The DNA here is from genome assembly GCF_024436335.1 of Ligilactobacillus sp. MP3. NCBI lineage: Bacteria > Bacillati > Bacillota > Bacilli > Lactobacillales > Lactobacillaceae > Ligilactobacillus > Ligilactobacillus sp. MP3. The sequence goes on along the minus strand of NZ_JANFQI010000004.1, from coordinate 93,384 downwards.
CGGTTCCCCTCTTACTGATGTAAAAATTACCCTTTTAGGCGGGAAAGCTAGCAATGTACATACAGTTGGTGGAGATTTTCGTCAAGCATGTAGTCGTGCAGTTCGACAAGGTTTAATGATGCTCAGAGAAAATAATAATTGCCAACTCTTAGAACCTTGGTATCGTTTCAGACTAAAAGTTGATCGTACTCAAATTGGTCGTGCAATCAATGATATTCAACGAATGCATGGTACCTTGGATGAACAACAAGTTGAGGGGATACTAACTGGAATTGCTCCTGTTTCAGAAATGTACAATTATGCCACCAATGTACGCGCATATACTCATGGGAATGGCACACTAGAATTGGAAATTGCTGGTTATTATCCTTGTCATAATTCGACAGATATAGTATCTCAACAAAATTATGATCCTGTATCAGATTTAGAAAATACTCCACAATCTGTTTTCTGTGCTCATGGAGCTGGATATACAGTTGACTGGAAAGATGTACCTACAACTATGCATTGCGAGTATTTTTGGAATGGGATGAATTAGCAAAAAGCGAAGTCAGATGAAAAGGTTAATATATTGGTTGTATAATATTTAGGACTGATAATGTAGAATTTTTTACATTACGGTCCTTCTTTTATTTTCTTTATTTTGCGTCAAAATAAAAGAGAGAGCCCACACGTCAATCTAATTAAAAAAAGGACACCATCTCTATGGATATACTTTTACTTGGAATTACAGACCCTAATTTAACTATTGATCTTAAATATCAATATATTTCGTATATTGAAGAAAAAACTATTAAAAATAGTAAGGTTTTGCTCTGTCATCTATATCGGTCGCCCATCTATTTCACCTTTATTTTTTTATGTACAAGATTAGAATCCTTAGGTAATTTCCGTAAACTCTCATAATTGTGAGCTGTTTTTAATTGTCTTCTTAGCTCCGCGTATTTAGCATTCAATATTTGTTACATTCTGTACTTTGTAATTTTTGATTTTTTTGTTAAATGTATTCTTTATTTCATTTAAATAGTAATAAAATAAATAATCATCATTGATAACGACAATACTTTCATAGATACTGACCAACTAGAAAAAACGTGATATTAACACTTTTTCCCAATCTACTATATTTTTAAATTTTAATTAAGATTATATTAATATAAATTAAAACTCTAGTTAATTATCTAACATTTTGCCTCCCCCACGAAAAATTAAGGTATAATTTTGAGGTATATTAAAAAATTGGAGGAGAGTATATGAAAAAAGCTGATGGTAAACGGGCTAATTTGAGTAACTCTACTATTTTAATGTTCAAGGATATTTATAGATATGGCAAAAGAATGAGTAGATCTGATTACTGGTGGGGAATATTAGGCTTAGGAATAATATTAATTTTTGATTTTTTAGTATTGGCTATTCTTCCAGAAGCATGGTTTGTTAATTTTATTATTTTAAGTGTGCTTCTAATTCTCTTACTTGCTTATTTGTCAGCAACGGCGAGAAGACTTAGAGACGTTGGATATAGCGGTTGGTTTACTTTCCTATCTTTTATTCCTTATTGTGTAGGACTTATAATACTTTTATTTTTCACAACAAAACCCTCTAAAAAAGAAAACAATAAGTACATAGAAGATACACAATCTAATTTGGGCAAGTTTCTTATGCAATCGAATAGATCATTTATTGGTTCTTTATTAGTATTAGCTTTATTATTTGGTGCTATTGGCGCAACAGATACTGATAATAACAGTGAAAATAACAATAGTTCTTTTGCTGCGAATAAACACAGTTCAAAGCATAAGAATAATAGCAGTCGCCATAAAAAGAAAAGTAGTTCTTCAAGTAAAAAAGATGAAAATAAACATGAAAGTAGTAGTTCTTCTGAAAATTCTAGTTCATCTAGCGTAGTAGAAGATTATCATCCTATAACTTATGATGAATTAGCTCGTAATCCCCAAAGTCATATGAGTGAGCATATTCAAGTTTCTGGTAGTGTAGTACAGGTTGTAGAGAGTTCTAAAGCGTTACTCGTAGACTTAAATGATGACCCAGACCAAGCAGTTATTGTAAGAATGTTAAAGAGTAATAATAATAACCGTATTTTAGAAGGTGATTGGGTAAACATTCAAGGAACCAGTGTTGGAACAATAGATTATAAAACTGTAATGGGAAACACAAGAACTGTTCCTGCTATTACCGCTACAAATATAACAAGATAAATAACCATACAGGTATTGGTTCTGATGAGCTAATACCTATTTTTGTATGCAAATATGCCTGTTAAACGTACTTTAAGCATAAGTTCAAGTTATAATATGAATAAAACTCACAAAATGAGTTGCCAGATACAAATTATAAAACTTAGCTTTAATCGTTATAATACACGGAAAGATAAGTATGGGTTTAAGAGAAATTTAAAGATATATCAAGCTAACAAAATTCAACTATCATCAAAGTTAGATAAACTAGCTAAAACGCCTAGTGGGCGTCAACGACAAATTCAAGTTAATCAAACTTGGAATTATTATAAAGAAAAAATAAAAGAAAACCTCTCTAGTGATGAAGGACAGGCAATTTATCGTCGTCGTAAGTATGATGTAGAACCTGTTTTTTTTGTCGTATGAAGAGGGATTTTGGTGTGCGAAGAACAATCTTAGAGGACAAAAATCCGTTGAAAACGATATAGGATTAGTTTTAATGAGTATGAATTTAGTAAAATGATAGCTCAGTTTAGTGCTAAATATATAGAAAATATAAAAATTCGACTCCAAATTTTGAATTATTCAGAATTTTGGAGTCGAATTATTTTTTAAGAGCTAGAAATCAATAGTTTTTTTATCCTCTTTATCGGCATATTATACATTATATTTTATTTATATTATGGTAATTCATTAACACAATGTTATTGTTTATCTTTTGTGATAGTTTAAAGATATCTCATTCCTACATTTAGATTCTACTTTCCACCAAATATTTTCCCAAAGAATCCTTTTTTCTTTTTATTTCTCTCATCCATTGCGTCAACCACTTGTTTAACTAGATCTTTTTGTAAATCCATTTGAATTTGTGCTTGCATCTTATGTTTCCTCTTCCTTTTCTTTCTTATCAGTAATTCCGTGAGTATCCTCATACTTTTTGCGAAGAACAGGCTCTCCCATCCATTTATCGAAGTTATCTACATCGATCATGAATCCAGAAGTACCATACTTACTACCTGCTCATATCCTTTCTTCTTTTGACTCTTAATATAAGCTTTCATTGCCATTATAAACTTTTTTGTTTACTTTTTCATATTTAACTTCTTGTTATAATATAGATAGTTAAAAATTAATTTTAGTTTGTTATTTAAAAGGAGGCAGTTACATGACATATTTTTGGATTAAAACAATTGCTGGCATCCTAGTAGTAACTACCCTTTCTACATCATACTATTTAAAAACCGGACACGCCTGGATTTTTATTGTTGCGGTAATATCTGCCCTAATAGAAATTCCTTTATCTTACTATCAGAAAAAGAAGAAAAATAAATAGCCCAAAAGTTCAATAAACTTTTAGACTGTTTATTAAAAATTCCATCCCAAAAAGCATTGCCATTCGCTACAATAAACATCTCTAACCATTTTAGAAAAGTACATTTAAAACACTTATCCATTTCCGTGCCTGGGTAAGTTAAATAATCTTTTTTTGTTTATAGCGTTTAATATTGATACACATTTCACCATAATCACGGAAAAGTAGTATAGGAATTAAGTCTTTATCTATTGATTCTTGATATCTGTTTAGGATTTCCTGTCCAGAATAAATTTTACAAACAGGGCCGCCTAATTCCATACCTTGGAACTCATCTTCGAATAAATTCAATCCATTTATGACATTTCAATACAAACACCTATATATCAATGTTATATTAAATAATCACTTAAAAAGTGCATACTTTTTGCATACTAAGAAAGTTTAAGAAGGAATGTTAGCAAAAAAAGACACCTTGCCACTACCATACATTATAGTAGAAACAAGGTGTCTTATGTTTTCTAAGAATAATAAAAAAATCGTTGCGAATGGGGCAACGATAATTGAAAATACATTGAATTAGACATCAACAACTATTTCTTTTAGCAACTATATAATACTAAAAAAAATGTGTAAAAGCAAGAAAAAATTATTATGTATTAGGGAGGCACGACTCCCTTTTTTGCTAAAAAATTCTAGTTGCTGTAGCCTAATTCACTAATCTTTTTTAGAAAAGTGAGACTCTACAAATATCTTTAAGCACTGCGAAAGTACTAAAGCTGTAGGAGCATAGGCATACAACACATCTAAGACTGTGTGGTGCACTATTATTGTCTCCCCTTTCCAATCCGGGAAATACTTACTGATTTTCGTGCAAATCGATATGTATTTCGGAGCTCCGAATTTTATTTGTAACAAAAGTTACGTTCTTGATTATATGTTACTTTGATTCGTAAATCAATATCTACTATTACATATAATGTGTACCTATTCAAATTTACCCCAAGTACTTGTACGCTTACCACCAGAACTTTCTCCAATTGGCAAGTAACCGTATTGTCCGTTTCCACGAGGTTGTCTAATCCATACGTATCCACCAGAATGACAGAATGCGTCATATTTAACAACAGAACCTTTTGGAAGAACACCAATTTTAGATGAATTGGTTGTTGCTCCCCAACGTAATATGATACCTTCATCAACAGTGATAGTTAACTTGCCACTTTCCTTAAACCACTTAACCCCTAAATCGTCAGTCCAAGAGTCATATTTAGCGTTGTTTTGGCTAGGAGCTGGAACTGGTTTGGGTGTCTCAGTTTGTGGCTTTGTTCCAGGCTTAGCAAATTTATCCCAAGCACTTGCATCCAGATACCAGATTGAACGATCCATATCACCGCCTGTATACTGCCAACCAGCAATTGAACCAAAAGCACCACTAGAAACGTTCATGTTTGGCACAGTCCAAGAGTTCCAGTTCATTGATGCATACTTGGCAACCCAAACAGCACAATCTTTGGCACAGTTGGCTACTTGATTTAATGCAGATTCTTGTACATAAATCACACACCAAACACCAGTTAAGCGGTGTACTTCGTCTACAAACTGGCGAACCCAGTTAGCATTTCCCCATGCTGAATTTTGGTAACCTTCCCAGTCAATCACTAGCATGGCTTGACCTACATAGTTTTTGATATTATTGATAAAGTATTGTGCTTCTGCTACTGGATTACCGCCTCCAGCGTAATGATACAAGCCACGCTTTTTACCAAGTTCTCCTGCTAGATCCCATTGGTGATTGCATTTAGGATTAACGTATCCTGTGCCTTGAGTAGCTTTAACAATAACCCCTTGAGCGTGTGGATCACGAACGATACTATCGTCTGAACCTGAGTAAACGTCTACTGTGTACATAACCATAACTATTTGTCCTCCTCATGTTTTATCTTATATTCATCTGACAATTTATAGATGTATTTCTTTAACCATTCCGGCAATGGCAAGCCTATCTGTCCCCAATTTTCAATAAATGACACTGCATAAAATAGATTACAGAAAACAATAAATGAATCTGCTGCACTTGCAAAACCACTTGCAGTAATGATTGGATAGACAGAAAGACCAACAAAAAGGACTAATCCATGTTTGATTAGTCCATTAATTCCTTTTGTGCTACTTGTACTTTTTGCAACAATTGACTTAACAAATCCTGTTGCTATATCTGCAATAATAAGCCATATAAACAACCAAATTAGTGGGTTATCATACATTCCATGCAAATTATCAAAAATAATTTGATGAAATGGTCTAGGTGGCTCTAACAATCTTATCAAAATTATCACGTCCTTATATTATGGATTATATGGAGTGGCTACTTCGCCCTCTTCCAATTTAATATTTTTATACCAAACTTCTCCTATAAATTCTTTTGTATCTGTTCCTAATGTTACTACATAAGGAGAGAGATCTTCTGTCAAAGTGAATGTTGTACTAAATCTCGTCCAATCTCTTACAGATCCTAGGTCTATATATTTATCACTCCCTAATTGCCCTTTATTATCATCAATTCTTCTTAGATCTAAAGAACTTGTCCCAGATTTTCCATTTGTGGATATAACCTTGTAATCTATACTAATAGTATATTTTTTACTAACATTTAATCTTGAAGCGTCGTACAAATATATCATATTCATGGTTCTAGAACTTGTGATAGCAGTATTTTTATGAATTAATGGATTTCCATGTTCATCTATCAATGTACTATTCTTTAGCAAGTTAGGGTTACTTATAGTGTTATTTATTGTATAGATAACCTGATTAAGTTGTAATTTGGTTGCTAGGTCTTCTGGAGCAGGACTCCACGGTGTAGCTACGGTGCCTTTCTCTAGTTTAATATTGGCTATATATAAACCACTTTGATTACTACCACTGTTTCCATTATTATCAAATCTGATATATCCTTCATCACACTCTTCTGTGTTGAAAGTGACGCTAACATACTCAGCATGACCGCCAGAATATCTACGCTCTTTTATCAGTTGTTTTATGACGGTAAAATTTGATGTTTCCCCATTTTTCCTACCGAAGAACCATGTATCTGAATTCGGCACATAATCATCTTTAAAAGCCCAATAGCTTAATGTGTAGTCAGTGTTTCGGTCAACTTTGATTAGGTCACTATTAAATACAGCTTCACCACCATTAGTTGATCTGTTAGTTAATAAGAATAGATTTTCTTGGTTATTTTTCCAATATGGGTGCTTAGTAACCCTTAAAATAGCATGTGAACCATTGGTATGCTGCCAACCATCTGTATTTTGCGGGTTTCCACTATTACGTACTAAGTTTACTCCCCCGCCACTAACCATTGGTATAGCTGTCTTAACAACTTCTTGAGCAAAACCATCAGAATTTTGTAGAAAAGGAGAGTTGGTAATTATATTTCCCATTGATTGCCATTGATTATCACTTTTGATAGCGGTAATAGCATCATTTTTAGCGTTGGTTCTAGCATCATTAGCTGCAGATTGAATATTATTCGCTATTTCATTTTCTTTACTTGTAGCCCTGTCTTTTTCTTTATCTATTTTGACATCAATATAATTTTCACGACTCATAGCTCGATTTTGTTCAGTAGTAATTATCCCAGATAAATCATTCTCAGCCTGTATAGCTCGATTCTTTTCAGCACTCAAACTAGCTGTTAGATCTTTTTCTGTTTTTTGAGCTCTGCTAACCTCAGAATCTATTTTATTTTGAAGCTCTATTTCTGATTGATTTGCTCTATTCTTCTCAATTTCTAAGTCTTTTTGTAAACTCGTTTCCTTTTCTGTAGCCCTAGAAGTTTCTTTATCTAACTTGGTTTGAGTTTCATTTCTTAAGTTGGATAAATCTCCTAGAGTTGCTATAGCAGCAGTGTCAACTTGTAAGGTCACTCTATCATTGTTACTAAATTTGATACCTAAATTAATTTGCAAGTTAGTAGAACCACTACCATCATACGAATTCATATATTGTGGTTGATTAGCTTTGATTACTGCAAATAATTTTAGATCTTGACTATCTTTTAGTTTGGCAATTAAAAAAATGGAATTAAGTGTATAGTCAGATTTAACATCATGACCATCAAACACTAATTCCATCCTAGTTATATTTTTACCTATGGTAATATTATTGATCGTACCTGTTTGATTTTTAGAGGCTCTACTATTGATATCATCATATGTTTCTGAAATTAATTGACTCTCACTATAAGCAGTAGATGAAGCAATAGCATTAATAAATTCAACTTTCTTGTCTTGTTGGCTAGCCTCTTGTAACAACGTTACACCTTCATTTGTTACTTTGGTTGTAAATTTATTAGCCATTCTTATCCTCCTCTGTTATGATAATTGAACTTTGTGTACCAGCCACAATTTTTACTTCTCCACTAGAATTATCAATAAACCTTATTTCTTGGACTCTAATTCCAGCTGCTGCAGTACTTTCGATTCTCTTCAATAAATATTGTTGTTTCCATGGATCATTGGCAAATTCTAAAGGAATATCTTTAATAATTATTGCTTGTGGTTCGTTTTCTAATGGCAACACCTTAATATTTCTGACGTCAACACCTAATGAATTTTTGATGATAGTCAAAATTCCATTAACTGTTGCATCTCCTTTTCTACTAGCAATTTTAGATTTTAGCATTACTCTATAAAACTCATCATCAGCTTTTCCTCGAACTTCACCAACTTTTTCACCAATTTTATCAAGTAAATTTCCACTAGCATTATCTATATTTCTATAATATTCAATTTGTTTAAATAGACCTTGAATATTGGATAGATACTCTGCAAAAAAAGTAACTAGCTTATTTATATTAGGATTATAGATAGCATCAACTGACCCAGGCATTCGTGATATAAATTCTTTTAAAATATCCATTACTCTATCACCAACCCATTATCAGCTAATTCTGCAGTTTCAAAGTTTTTTAATTGAATATCTTCTGCTTTTACGTTTTCGAGAGAGAAACCTACTTTAATATCAGCCACTACTATTCCTGAAATTTCCGAATATATTCTCTGATACAATTTGGTGTAGTGTAGTACGTTTCCCATACCAACGCTTGATATATAAGTTTGAACAATTTCTTTTATTCTTGCATTACCGTCGTTAGGATACATATCTCCCTTTTCTATATGTATCTTGACATATACTTTTTTATTTTCAGGATAATCAAAGGCTATTTCATGGCTAATTCCTGCTATATCTTCTTTATATCCACCATCTACATAAATATGGAGAGATTTAGCTGGAGTATTATTAGTACTATCATCTTGCATAGTATCGTTAGCTATAATCTTAACTGACTTCACTCCAGAAACTTTACTAATTCCAGCTAAAACTCCATTATAAGGACTAGCTGGAACAGAAGCGTTAGATAAAGCAATACGTTTTCTAAGTGATTCATCACTTTCTATGTCAGCACCACCGTATACTTCTTCTAGAGTAGCATACATGATGGTTTCAACTGGAGTTACTTGAGATAATGTAAAAGTTCCATCTTTGTTATATTTCATTCCTAATTCATTAGCATATAACAAGCGACTTGTTCCTATACCAAGATTTCCACTAACAGCTTGAATCGTACCATATCCATCAATATCTAATGTCTTCTTAGAGATATCTTCTAAAACAATATCTTCAGTTGTAACATACATCAGTTCATCACTAGTTTTAAATAATGTTCCTGTTGGTACTACATATCCAGCTTGTCCCCATATTTTGATAGTTCCAATTGCAACTTGAGCCGGCAATCTTGAGATACCAGCGTTAGAAGCAAGTTGATCTAAAGTAGTTCCCTCAGCAGAATCAACAAATTGCGAATTATAGACAACCTCTGCTAGTTTATATAGTTTATCTAGAATATATGCTAAGATCCTAATTAAAATCCCACCAACTGATTTAGAATTAGTTTGTGCATTATCTCCAAATAATTCACGCCACTTATAACTAAGTTGTGTAACTAACTCTGCATATGTCGGTCTTGAAAAGCCATTACTATCAATCACAAAACCACCTCCGAACTAATTGTTTCTCCAACATTTAACGTCACATTGAATTTCACAAATAGCTGTCTATTTTTTAACTCAATACTTGTAACCTCTGCATTAATTACATTTTCTTGCTGTTGTAGTGCTTGCATGACATAGTTAGCAATTAAAACTAAATCTGGATTTTTAACAAAAATTTCACTTTGATTTAGCCCCATAGTTGTATCTCCAAAGAACTCACCTTGATTAGTTTTTAAAATAATTTCTAACTCTTGTTTAATCTCATCTATATCAGACACTAAGGCTAAATCTCTATCAAACTCTAAGTCCCCAGATGTATCTAACTTTAAATCAATCATGTAAACACCTCCCATATCAATGCATCATTCAAATCATGCATTCGCTTAGATGTTAAAGCAAAATCACTATTTGTTTTATCCCAATTCTCCATTGACCTATCTAGAAAAATTACTCCTACAACACTACCAATTCGAATAAATTGTTGAGCAGATTTTCCGACAGGGACATTCATAAGTAACGCTCTTTTACTTCCACTATAATTTCGTACCAAAGGCTGAACATTTACTCTAGTTTTATCTTCGTTGATAAAAACAACTCGTGCTAGTTGAGCAACATGTAGATTAGCATTTATGTTACTAATTAATTCTTTGATAAAAATCGTATCATTATTTCTAACTGGCATTACATATTTTCAATCCCTTCAAATTTAGTTCTCGCTTCTTCTCCATCAAAAGTATGCTCTCCATTAATCACATACATTCCATGATTCAAGTATTTACTATGGACTTCAACTCTTGAAAAAGTAGTTAGATGAAAATTTAGTATGCTTTCACAAGAAAAACTCCAACGACCTAAACCATCATCATCATCCCAATCTTGCCAGTCATCATCTCGACTTTCAACAACAGGACTACCAATTAAACCGGTGTTAACATTTAAATTGAAAGTTTCAGCATTACGTCCATTAAAAATAAAAGCCCAGGTCAATTTACCTCGTAAGTAAAATAAACTGGTCTTTGTATCTTCAGCTATTTGTGAAAGTATCTCTAACGGATGACCTTCAGCGGTATATTCTTCATCATATCGTTTGTTAAAGTTAGTATTCATAATATTTAATTGCATATTAGCCCTTCTAGCAACTTCTCTAACGATTGTTTCTGCATAAGTCCCTTTAGCAAAGGTTACATTAAGTTTAGGTAAAGTTGTATAATCTGGCCCTTCTAAAACTCTTAGAGTATATGCAGTATCTGCATCTTCCAATGTTGGAGTTGATGTTCTGAAAATAGTTCCACTCATCAATAACCCATTATCATCATGATATCCAGCAAATAACTCTACTTTATCCCCACGCTTTATACTATTAAAGTGACCAGGATTAATATTGTACAGTACTATTTCTGTAATTTGCTTTTCTGTTTCAGTTGAGAATGGAACAGTAAAATGGATTTCAGTCGACTTATCAGCGTGTTTATTGTATTGATAAGTTAACGTACTATTTCTTGTATAGACTTTTACCATAATCTCAAAACCATAGTCATAAGCCATTGCTAATCCACCACCGTATCTATATATAAAAATACTGTTTTACCAAAAGTTTCTTTGTTGCACACTGTTGTTCGTCCTGATTCATCTAATGGAACTAAATCTACTATTGGTAAATCAGGGTTAGTATAGTCACTCCATAACCTTTTACTATAAACTAATTTCTCACCTAAAATTACAGGGTTATTATTTACATCAAATAAATCTACAGTATAGAAATCACCAACATCATTATAATTAATCTGCATTGTGCAGTTGTAATTACCAAAGTCTGTATCGAACATCATTGGTAAATTCTCTAAGTTCAAATCATATCTATATCTTTTAGACATTATTTAACCCTCGCTCTCGCACCAACTGGAATAAATCTATCTGGCCAGTGGTTCCAATTCCTAAGCGTTTGAATTGGTGTTCCATATTGTCTCCACCATCCCCAGTATGTATTACCAGGTCTAACTGTAACCCATGTTTGTGGTGGGCTTGGAGGTGGAGTTGGCTTTACTGGTCCGACGTGTTGAACTTTAACAAAACTTGTTGAAACAATATGTGCTTCCTTGAATTCAAGAACTACTTTTATAGCATTCTTGAAGCCACCTTCATCATATGTCTTAGTAATATTGGTTAAAATCACATCACCATGAGTAATGGCACCACTCCAAAATATACGATTTCCGTTATATTGCCATGAAATTAACTGTTGCCAGCTGTTGTTAATCTCGTTATGGTTTTTACCATATATTTTACCTTCAACAGTCCAACCTATTGAGGCACGTTGTGTATGATCAGTAACCAAGTTCCCTGATTGTACAGGATATTGTGCTACTGTATTCTCAATGCTTTCTTCTTCAGATTCAGCAAAAATTACTACTTTCTTTTTTCCGTCAGATAATGTGGCCATTACGATCCGCCTCCTTTCTAAATCTCAGTTGCTGGGAATTGTTGTCTCAGTTTCTCTCCAATAGCATTAGCAATTGTATTAGCTAGATTTGTTGGTGATGTATTAGTATTACCTGTATTCACGCTGATATTAATATTAAATGTGTTATGGTTAGTTGAATGTACAGAAGAATTACTATTTGAAATATCTGTTTTAAATTCCTTAGCAGCATTAGGAGTTCCCTTTGCAAGTTTAGGGAATTTAATAGGCATAGCAAATTTTTTAGTACCTTTTTCAAGTCGTGGAAACTTCTTCTTAGTCTCCTTAGCATTCAAAACTTGTGTACCTTCCTCAAGTGGTACAAGTATATTTCGTTGTTTAGGAAATAGACCTATTAAACCACCTTTAGTCTTAAATGCTTCCACATAATCAGCCCCAGGAGCGTCATTAACCAAATAGACACCCTTTTTAGTTCCTCCATTTGAAGACCATTGATTAGTTGTTGCTGCAGGAGTTCCTGTGGCCAAAGCTGGCACACCAAAACTAGATGCAGCTCCTGGAGTCCCTGTGGCTAAATGCCCAGACTTAGAAACTGTTGCTGTAATAGTAACGTGTTTGCTACGTACTGCTGAGATAGCAGCTGCTAAAGATCTTACAGAACCTGTACCAGATACTTTAGCACTAACATTAACACTTTTGCCTTTAACAGCATTAATCGCACTTGTTAAAGCTTTTACTTTACCTGTCCCAACTACTTTAGCCGTAACTGAGACTGTTTTATTCTTAACAGCATTAATCGCTGAAGATAGTGATTTTACTTTACCTGTCCCACTAGCCTTAGCAGATACACTAGCTTTTTTATTTTTAACTTGTCTAATAGAGTTACCTAAGCTTTTTACTTTACCTGCCCCACTAGCACTGGCTGTTACTCTTGCTTTTTTGTTCTTAACTTTTTTAATTGACCTAGATAAACTCTTAACTTTTCCACTACCTGAAACTGAGGCAGATACTTTAGCCTTTTTATTTTTGACTTTCTTTAAATCTTTAGAAAGTTTCTTAACCTTATTGCTACCTGTTGTAGTAACCTTTACTTTAGCTTTCTTATTCTTAACCTTTTTCATGTTCTTAGAAAGCTTAGTTACTTTTTTATCGCCAGAAGTAGTTACTTTAACTTTAGCTTTTTTGTTCTTAACTTTCTTCATATTCTTAGAAAGTTTAGACACTTTCTTATCGCCTTTTACTTTTGCAGTAACTTTAGCTTTTTTGTTACCTTTGACTTTTTTCATACTCTTAGATAACTTGGAAACTTTTTTGTCTCCTTTAACTTTAGCTGTTACTTTTGCATTTTTATTTTTAACTTTTTTGGCAGATTTTGAAAGTTTTTTTACGTCCTTTTCGCCCTTAGTTTTTGCCTTAACAGTAGCAGTCTTTCCCTTTACTTTCTTAGTAGCTTTGGATAATTTCTTTAAGCCTCTACCAGACTTTTTACTACTTTTAGAACTCTTATATTTTTCTCCAGTTTCCTTCTCGTACTTTTTAATTGCAGATTTACGCTTTTTAGCAGCTTTTGATGCTGCTTTTTCTGCTTTTTGGTACTCTTTATCACCTTTGGCCATCTTTCTAGCAGCTTTTCGCTTTTGCTTTTCAGATAATCCAATCGCACTAGAATCTAAAGATTTTTTAGCGTCCTTGTATGCTTTGTTGTAGGCTTTATCTGCTTTTTTACGTACCGAATTAACCTTACTTGTAGCACTTTTTACATCAGATGCATCTTGTTTCTTAATTTGCTTTTGCATTTGCTTTTGATACTTAGCCATTGCTGCTGTATCTCCAGCATTCATAGCATCTTGATAGTGCATAGCAGCAGTACGTGCTTTGGAGTTTGATTTGGATGCTGCATTCAACATACTATAAGCTTTCTTTCCAGAAAGTCCTGGTTTCTGTCCGGTTTGCTTATAAATATCGTTGTAACCTGATATAAAATTATCCTTAGCATATTGTGCCTCAGCTTTAGATTGCTGACGTTGATTCCATGATGGTTTAGGTTTCTTTCCGCCTTTTGAGCCACCAAATTTGCCACCAATCAAACTACCAACTTTATCTCCAAGCCATCCACCAGCCATACCACCAACCATTGACCCAACAGCAGTTCCAACTGGTCCTAAGGCTGAGCCTAAAGCTCCACCAGCAGTCATTCCAATTGTAGATCCAATTCCTGAACCTAAAGCTCCACCAACACCTTTATGTCTAGCAAGTGAACCAGATTTAGTTGATCCTAATACTGACATAACATCTAGACCTGTGAATAAAGCATTCATACCAGGCATTCCATACTTACCAACTGCTCTAGTACCAGATCTAATTCCTCTGCCAACAAAACTAAATCCACGTCCAACACCAGAACTAGCTACTGTACTACCAATCGTTCCAAGTTTAATTAAAGTATTACCTTTAATTGTATTAAAACGACCTGATAGACCATTTCGACCAACTCTAGTATTTTGAGTATAATCTAATATCTCTTGTCCGCGAGCAATCAATTTATTAGAACGTGGAGTAGCTACAACGGTTCTTCCGTTATGGTAACGACCCATTCGAGTGCTTAATTTATCTCCTGGCTTATATTCCCAATTTAGATAAGGATTAAACTCTCCGCTGAAAGCTCCTTTACCTTTAAATGGACGCTTAGTACGTCCTTTAGAATCTTTATAGAACGTTCCACCTTCGCCATCTAAAAAGTCTATTACATTACCATCTGCATCATAAATTGGAAATCCCGGACGGTTACGACCGCCTTTATTAGTTCTACCACTGACACCACCTGGATAATCTCCATTTGGTGAACCGCTATTCATTTTATTAGCAGCAGACATCATAGTATTAGCTGCACTTTGCATGGTATTGGCAGCAGACATCTCACGTTGTGGTTTAATACCAGTAATTTTACTGATAATTCCAGTTAGACCTTTACCAACTACTGGTATCTTAGAAGTTAGGCTCAACAATGGCTTGATTGCAGATTCTACACCTTTTCCAACAATTGGTATTTTAGATAAACCTCTTGCTGCAACTAAAAAGGCGGTTGCTTTACCAGCCATTGATGAGAATGTTTGACCTATATCATCTAGTTTGCCTTTAGCTCCCTTAGGTAGTAAATCGGTAAATTTCTTCCCCCAGCCTTTTAATGTGTCATAAGCTGTAGAAATACCTTTGCCAATATCTTTCATCTCATCAGCAAAGCTAGTTATAAATGTTGAGACATATGGTTTAGCTATATCATAAACATCTTTTCCTACCTTATAAGCTTCTTTCCCTACTTTTCCAGCAGTCGTAACGACACCCATAGTTCCATCAGCTACACGATTGACAAAAGCTTTATTTTTCTTAGGGTCGTTAAACCAATTTGAAATACGAGAGAATAACTTACCATCTCCACCAAAAGCTTTATTTAATCCTTCACCAATTTTTCTTTCAAGTTCACCAGTCATACGAACTAAGCCTTTTTCAGCAGAACGTTTTACCCCAGCTAAACTCTGGTTCATACGTTTAGATGCATCAGAAACACCAGGAGCCATCCCCATCATATGGAGTGCTTCTACTAAGTCATCACCAGTAAAATCTTTAGTTGTTCCTTTTTTACCGGTCCGTTTTTTATATGCTTTTTGCAAATAATCTTCAATATTTGCGTTAAAGCCTTTCAATTGACTCATTCGTTCGCCAGTAATTTTATCTTGATCCAAAGTCTTAGCTACAGATTGGATAAATCTCCCCATTTCTTCGTCATTCATCCCGCCAGCATCTTGAAGATTAAGCATATCTTTAGTAAGTTGGAGAGTCTTTTTCTTATTACCAGCAGTTGAAACACCAGCTCCTGTTGCATAGAAAGCCAAGGCTGCATCTGATACCATCTTATAATCGTTACCAGCAGTTGTGGCTAAATTCGTTAAATCGTTAACCATGCCTTTAGCAAAACTATTAGCTTGTTTAGTAGACATCTTCCTACCTAACAATTGATTAACTGATCTTGCATTAGAAGACCAAGCGACATTAGATGATTGTTGTTCACTAATATAACTCAGACCACCTTTAAAGAGATTACCAATCCCTTCTCCTGCTGCCATAACAGCATTAGCTCCAAGTTGGCCTAAAGTATACATTCCAAAAGCTTCTCGTAATGCTGAACGAATTTTCCCAGGTTGTTTACTAGAAGAACCCCCACCTAAGTAAGATGATTCTTTTTTAGCTTCTTGAGACATTCTTCGTTCAGATTGAACTGCTTCTTTTCTAGCTCTTGTTCCCTGTTGAACAGCAGATGCTGCTTCTTTTTCAGCTGATGCAACACGTTGTGCAGATGAAGCCAATTCTTGTTCAGCTTGGTTAGATTGTCTAATTGACTCTCTAATTTTTGTAGAACTAGCATTAGCTTTTAATAACCCTTCGCTAATCTTTAAACCAACACTTGAACCATTTACAGTAGTTGCTTCTTTTAAGCTAGTTTTTAACTTATTAGCAGATTCAGAAGCTTTGGTAATTCCTTCTGAAATTTTATTACCTACATTTCCAGTATTAACATTACTTGCTTCTTTTAATTTGCTTTCAAGTTTAGTTGCTTGTTCACTAGCTTTATTCAAACCTTCTGTTAAAGCATTAGTTGCATGACTACTCTTTATCTCACTTAATCCCTTAATCGCATTTTCAGCTTTCTTAGCAGTCTCAATTACTTTATTAAGTTCAGAAACAAGTTTACTTAATCCACCAACAGAGATTTCAGAATGTCCTAAACTTTCAATTAAAGATTTAGCTTTCTCAAGCTCAGATAAACCACTAACCTGAATTTTGGCTTTGATTGTTGTTTCATTAGACATCTACATTATCCCTCCCTAGATTTAGTAATTCTTGTTTCTGCTTGGCTACTTCATTGAGTATTTGAATCTGCTCATAAGTGGCAGTATTCATCTCTTCTCTGGTAGAAATTCCCATCATTATAGGGAACCAATACCACATCTCATCTTCAACTCTTTGTTTTATCTTCCACTCTGGTTTAGTCTGACATCTTCTTTCCAAGAAATAAGTCAATAGCGTTGTATAACTCATTTAATCCTGGACGGTTATCAAAATCATCTAATGTTAATCCAGCTGGTTCAACAACAACATTCTCAATGTATTCATTAGCTAAAATAGACTTTGCTAATTGTCCGTTTTCCATTGTCGCATTATCAATCATTTCCCAAGTTTTCACAACACCAGGGAATTGTAGAGTGTATTCATACTCATAACCATTTTTATCTGTGTATTTAAATACTTCATTACCTGACAAACGATCAATTGTTTGTGGTGCTACTTTCTTTGTTGTTTTCTTTGTTTCAGTCATATTATTTTCCTCCTAAATTTATAGACTAAAAAACGACTAAAGGAGTCGAACCCTTAGTCGCTAATAAATTATAAAACTTCTACGTGTAAGTCTAATACTTCGATTGTGTATGTTCGTTTTGGTGTTTCCTTACCAAAAGCTGCATCAGCTGGCTTAGCAATAATTGCTTGGTCACCAGTAATCTTTTCATAAGGTGTTGTAGCCACAATTGAAAAGATCTTATTTGAATTTGCCAAAGCATTTAATCGCTTGTGGTCAGCTGAGTTACCAGATAAGTTAACAGTAATTTGTCCTAAACGATTGTTATTAATAGCAATAGATGGAACACCTTGAGCATCAACAGATGTTTGAACTCGGTCTTCCTTAATCGTCACATTAAACATATCCCCATCTTGGAAACCTTGAATAATACGTCCATCAACTGATAAATGAACATCTTTAGCATTATATACTTTAATTGGATCTGCCATTTATTTCACACTCCTATAAGTTAATTTGTCCAGATACAACAACAGAATGAATAGCACCAGCACGAGTATAACTGAATGATAATCCTGTGTATTGGCGACTAGAAATATCACTAGCTGGAGATTCTTCACGAGGTACAGTTGTTACTGCAAATTTCCCCATACCTGTTTCTGCATTCTCTAGAATAATACCGTTATTAGTTGCTTGGCTTAATACTTGTGTTACTGTAGCGTCAATTTGTGCAATTCCTACAGCATCAAAGGATAATTTCTTAGAAGATGAGAGTAACTTTTGTAATTCAGTTTCGATTGATGCCTTAACCCAGTCATCCCCATGTAAAGCGTCTATATATTCTCCACCAACAGTCTTACCTTCAGAAGTTTGGTTAATACCGGCTTTAGTTACATAAGTAAAGATGTTAGCATCATGCAATTTTTGAATTTGAGTTACAGTTAGTGTTGCTGGTTTTACTCCACCAACTTTTCTAAATTTCCATGTCACAGAACCAACTAATTCATTAGCTACTGCTCCAATTAAAGCACCTAGACCATAAAAAGCCTTAGATTGATCTTCACCATTTGCAAAAACAATCGTACGACGAGCATTACCTAAATTACTGCGAATTTCTTCTGCTTTGGAAACAGTTTTTTCTGTTGCTGGATATGCCACAATCGCAAAACGTTCATCTTTACCACTGATATAGTTAGATAATGTAGCAACTTCAGTATCAGGATTTGTTCCATCAGCTCCAACTACTGTAGCAAATTCCCAACCAGCACTATAGTAAGTTTCAGCAACACTATCTAAAACATTGTATGTGATTACAAATAATTTATCCCCATGGTCAGCTTGTGCAAAATAACCACTAGCAATTTGATTAATTGCATCATTTTCTGAGTAATTTGAAACTACATCATCATAGGACCCAAAAGATTCCATCTTTGGACTTTCACCTTTAACGAAAATAGCTAAATTTCCCATATTAACAGGAACTGAAGGTTGTTCTACATTTAATTTGACTATTACGTCAGATAAATTTTTACCCATTTTTTATTTCTCCTTATAATCTATAGATTCAATTGTGCCTTTGTCTTCATCAATATAAGTTTCTTTTAGTCTAAGTCTTACATCAAATCCATACATATAAGCATAATTGTTAGTTTCTTCAACATACCTTGGTTGAGTAGCCATTATTTCAACTAAAGTAATGTTGTTTTCAAAAAATCTTTTAGTTGAAGCAGTACTTCTTAACAACAATCTCATTTGATTGCTTAAATTTAATGCTTGTAGTTTACTCTTAGCATATGCAGTAAAAGACACTACAGATTCAAATACAGTATCATCTTCTAGATAATTATTAGGTATACGTGGACTGATAATATCAAAAGCTATAAAAGGTGATTCGGGTTGCTTTCCGTTTCCATTTAATTCAATCATTATCAAACCTAACTTATCCTTGAAAATTCTACTAAAAGTCTTATACAAAACTACATAATCAAAATTAGTTTCCATCATTGCTATCCTCACTTTGTAGGTAATATAGCGTTACATTTGAATAATCTGTTAAGTCTTGGATATTAACTACTCGATACCTTTTATCCTTATGCTCAACGATTGTTTGTATTGGATAATCATGAGCTGATATCCAAATAGCGTTGTATTGAGAGATATGTCCGGTATCTCTCAACATACTTACCAAAGAATAGAAGTTATCACGATCATTAGGGACAAAAGGCTCAAACAATACTTGCTCTGATTGCTCTTCGTCTTCTACCCACTGACCATCTATCCAATCTCCACTAGAACTTTTAGAAATAACTTTAATTTCTGTTTTGAAAGTATCTAGCACACTAGTCATATCAATATAAAAACTCATCTAGATACCCTCCATTCAATAGAACCATACATAGATCCTGTTTCAATTAAAGGCTTAGAATGTCCTTTTCTTGCAATTGTGACTGGTGATAAAGGTGCAAATCCTCCAGCTGCTATTGTTCGTTGAATACTCATTACCATAAATGGTCCTAAAGTACTATAAACCATCTCTGCTGAGCCACCATTCATAACATCAATAATAAAAGGTGCAACATAATTAGCGAATCTAGCCTCGTTTTCGTATAGAGTATTTCTAAGAAACGGACGTGATGGAATGCCACGGCTAGTCCCATATTCTTGCCACATAGCTTTTTTAGCCTCAAAACCACCAAATAACCCAGCTTCTACAGCTGTATTGTCTAGTAATTTAAGGTTACTAATCATTCTGTCTAAACCAGAATCTCCTTCGACTGATGTCGTTATTTTGATTTCCACTTAGGATCACCTTATAAGAATTGTATTGAATTAGAACTTAAAGAACTCTTCAATCTGTTATATTCAAGTAAATAATCATCTACACCAGCTCTATCAAAGTATTCAATCGTTAGAACAGAAGCCTGTTGTTTAGAAATATTGGTGTTAGTAGCACTAATAACATTACAAAAATGAGCAGCTAAATAAACTGCTCCCATCTCAATGTTAAGTTCTGTAAAACCATCTGTGATTGCTTGATTCACAGCATCTTTTACTAAAATTTGTGCAATCTCATTGTTCAAACTCTCAACAGTACTTTTTAAATTAGGCAATAAACTTAATCGTTTTCGAACTGCTTCAACTACTGCATTAATATCCATACTTGATATACCAATCTGCATTATTTGGTGTGTAAGTAGGCGTAATGGCACGACCAACTGCAACTTTGTCACGTCTACCATAACTAATTCGATTGCATATTAATAACCAATCTAGTGGCACACGATAGTGATTAGCAACCCTCCACATCTCATCACCTTTTTTCCAGATATAAGGCTCTAGAGTTATAGGGTTAGGATATGGTGGTTGCCACCTTGCCTTCTTCCATTCTCCAAAGAACTTGTACATGACAACACCTTGAACGTCACCATATAAGTCTTTGTGTGGTGGTTCTGGATCCTCTACTACTTCATTAAAAATTGGTTCTGTTTGCGAATTTACAATCGACGTACTTTCAGCTAACGATTCATTTTTAGAATCAGACATACTCATACTTTCAGTTAAGCTAGAACTCGTACTTAATGATTCATTTAATGAACTAGATGTACTTAGACTCTCACTTAAAGAAGAACTTGTACTAGAAGTTTCTACTACTTCATCAGCCATTTTCACCAGCCTCCTTCACTTCTTGGATATATCCACCGTCTAACAATTCTTTTAATCTCAATTTAGTTTGAGCACCGGCATATTGTTTATAAGGATAAATATCTCCTTCCCAATAAACATGCTTTTTACCTGTCTCATCAACTGAATTAAGATTTGCATCAGTAAATGCTTTAATTACTTCAAACATAGGCTAGACTTCCTTTGGATCTGTTGCTTTCTTCTTACCTTTCCCAATACGGTTATCTTCTTTAACGTTTGTAACTGCATTGTCTACTTTTGCATCAGTAGGAGCACCAGTAGTTGCATCTGGTCCTGTTACTCCGTTAAAGGTAATATTAATAACTTTTGTAGGGTCAAATAAATATGGTGCTTTAAATGCATTAGCATATAATTTTGTTTCACGCATATCTGGATCACGTTTAGCCTCAATATTAACTCCACGTTTTACCATAAGTTTTACAGCTGGTTTTCCGTCGTTAGTATTAGTCTTAACTAGAATAGCTTCATTAGC
Source organism: Ligilactobacillus sp. MP3 (assembly GCF_024436335.1). NCBI lineage: Bacteria > Bacillati > Bacillota > Bacilli > Lactobacillales > Lactobacillaceae > Ligilactobacillus > Ligilactobacillus sp. MP3. Next base: position 71,875 of record NZ_JANFQI010000004.1, on the reverse strand, counting down.
TTTTAGTTTCTTGGAACGAATAATTTGAACCCCTAATACTTCGCCATATACACCTTTAGATACCACTTCAGCTCCTAGTTGTGTACCACGTAACCAGTCTTTACCAGCTTGTAAACGTAATTTACCTGCAGCTGTTGGAGAAAGAATCAAAACAATAGTTGCATCATCTTCTTCATCATTGTAAACATCTAATGCTTCTTGAATTCCATCTAAAGTTAAATCAACAGTTTTCTTTTGTGGAGCTTCCTTTAAAGTGGCTAGGATATCATTATCAAGTTTGTTGTTCATGGCAAGTGCTAATTGATTAGTAGCTTCTCCCCATGGATCTCCATATCCAGTCAACATAGCTTGGTCAGTAATAGCAACAGCAGTACCAAATTCTTTAATCGTTGCTGCTTTAGAACCATAGGTAAGGTCCTTAGTTTCAATCGCAACTCCTTCTTGTAAATCCACAGCGTCCCCAATATAGTTCCAACTTGGAAACTCTACTGTTGAACCTGGCTTTCCTTCTAAGGTATTGTCGATTTGTGCAAGTGGTGTAAACTTTAATCCAGCAGTTAACTTAGCAGAAACCATATCTGCAATAACTTGTGGATCTAAAACTTGGTCAGAATATGTGATTCTATCTGGCATTTAGCATTCCTCCTATTTAATCATTTGTTTAATTAAGTTTTCATAAACTTCTGGTTGAGTATCTTTTAGATGTAATCTTTCACTATATGACATCTTAGAGAATGAATCTTTATCGAGTGCATTTTCTCCACTTCCACCGTTTTTAGGTGTTGAATTGGCAAAATCATTCTTTCGATTTTCTCGTGCTTTTTCATCAACTAGTTTCACAAACTTCTCAATGTTTGCTTTAGTTTGTTCAGCAGTATCAGCCACTACAAAACTTAGAACATCAGAATTAGCAGAAATTCCTTTTTCACTCAAGATATCAGTTGCTGTACGTTCCATTTCGTTACGAACAACTTTGGCACGTAATTCAGCTAATTCTTTGTCTTTTTTCTCATATTCGTATTTACGACGTTGTTCTTCATTCATACGCTTTAGCTTATTAGCTTCATCTTGTTCTTGTTGAATTTCTTTACGAATTTCAGACTCCAACTCTCCACGCATTTCTTGACGTAATTTACTTTCTTGACGAGACAAACGGTTATTGACAATCGAATCAACCTCTTCTTGAGTAAAGGTCTTTGTTTCTTGTTCTGTTGAGTTTTCTTGTGCTTCTACTGCTTCATTTTCGTTATCCATATTGGATAGCCTCCTTTTTAAAGTCTTGTTTGACTATTATTCCTTGCAGCTTTTAACGCCATCAGCATGTTTTAGGCAAAACAAAAAGACATCCCAAAAAGAATGTCTTGATATAATTATTCAAATAAGTAATTTTACATTTCTAAAAAACGCTAATTTAACCGACTAACGATTGGTATAATGTAACTAAAACGATTGGAGAAACATTATGTTACTATATTTCTACTCTGTCTTAATAATTGTTATTCTTTTATTCTGTTACATTGATTACAACACTAGAAAAACTAACTACCAAAATATTAAAAAGCTAAATCAGCAGTTTCGAGACTGGGTTCAAAATGACAATGCATCTAGACCAAGTAACGCTATTTTTGTCAAACTCTATAAAGAAGTATATGGTGAACAAAATCTCACAAAAAATATTCCTGAAGTTATTGCTTTTGGTAATATAAAATACGACAACGCTAATATTTTACTCAGCTTTCCAAGTAAAAATGAGTTTATTTTGGTAGAACAACTTGCAATTTTAGATAATCTTGAAGATTACTTTACTTTAGAATTTCAAGAGACTAAATCAATTGGATATTTTATAAGGACAATTGTTACCTTACCGTTGAAACTATTAAAATATCTCGGTTTTGATGAAAAAAGTACTAAAAGCAAGTTTTTTCAACTTTTTTGGTGGATATTAAGTCTATTTCTTCCAATCTTCAAGAAACTATTTCTTGAATTTATCGACTTTCTTATATCTCGTTACCAATAACGTATAATCAACAAAAAAGTCTCGAATACCATAGATTAACACGACTGTTAATAAGAATTTCGCAAAAGACCATATCAGACCATGAGTAAAGATAAGCAATCCTATCCAAATAATGACTAAGATCATCAGACTAGCACCATATTCTGCTAGTCTTTCTTTTTCTTCGGTTTCATTTAACTTCTTCATAATCTCTACCTCCAAAAAGAAAAGCACCCATTATGAGTGCTTATGTCTAATAGCAAAGCTCTTTTATTCAGGTCTATAAAGCACCTTTTCTATATCATCTACAGATACTGGTGGAGCTTCCCAAAATAGTCTTTCTTCTTCTTCAGTTTCTATCCCATAATCCGCCCAAAAATGAGTCTCGTCTAACTGATCAATTAAACCTACTTTTTTTCCATTTTTTAATAAAACTAAATCATATTCTTGTGGTTTTATCTTTTTCATTACGACTCACCTCTTTGATGTACGAACTAGTATACCTTATTGCACTTAAATCTTCTTTAGGAATTATCCAACCAACTATAATATTAATAGGCTCTCCACTATCATTATACATCATAAACTGTTGCTCATATCTAACTCCATATCCTATATCATTCTTTTCCTTTGCAGGATAAAGAGATGCCAATCTTTCTAGTTCTTGAATATAATCCTTATAATTATCAATAGAATATCCTAATTTATCTGTTATATTTTTACCTTTAGCCCATCCTTTTTCGTGTCCAGGACTAAACAAATATTTAGTAAATTTAGGTTCTGGAAATACCATATTATCTAAGTTTGGTAATTTTAATTCTGGATGTTCTTTTAGTCTTAAACGTCGCATATAATCAACTACCAAATTATCTAAGTATTTTCCACCTTCCTCTACAAGTCTATTATAATTCTCTTTAGAAGGCATGTCACTTCCTAAGATTTCTTTATACTTATAATAATTATCATCTACTGGAATATTCTTATCTTCTTCATCAGCATCTCGAGTATTTTCTTCATCATGCTTGATAGTTGATGATATAGCACCAGCAGCTAACGCTTTTTTAATTAAATCGATTTTATCGTAATCATCAATTATTTCTGCTGGCACTCTTCTACAACGGCAATTAGGATGTGAACTTCCTGGAATTCTTGGACTAGCTTCATCATCAACCTTGTATGGTCCTAAAGCTCCAATGACTAAACATTTCTTACAAGCTCCAGGCTCTGTTACCCAGTCAAAATACTTTATTTTGTTTTCTTTAAAGAAGATGTCTGTTAACTCATCTTCACGAGCTGCAGCTTCTGTTCGTGCTAATCTTTTAGCTGACACAGTAGCGTCTATCAAAGCTTTAGGTATGTTATCATTCCTCATGCTTTTAGCGTTGCCAGGAAATAATTTTTCAGCTATATCTTGAGCTCTCATACCTTGTCTAAGCATAGAATTTAAGCTGTTATCAATTCGATTTAACAATTGATCATGGTCTAACCATAAACGTTCTGTCCATGAGACAAAATTATTATCTTGTTGATTAGAAAATACATAATTATCTTTGGCTATTTGATTAATCTTGCTTTTTTTAGGAGATTTTAAATTTTTCTTTTGATAATAATATTCTTCATCAACAGCAGTTTTATTATTTTGTCTGATCACTTTCATAGCTTTATGAGTTATTCTAATTAAAGCTATACCTAAAGTAGCTGTAATCAGCTTTACTAGCGACATTTGACTAATCGTAAGGTAATAGTCCAACCTCTGCTTTTCTGGCAATTCTAGATCATCTGGTAGCTTGTCGTACTGTTCTTTAAGTAAGACCATATCTTTTTTAGTAACTTTTCTTGCAAGATTATTAGGAACAAGCACTCCATCAACCGCATAAGTATTAAAACTCTTATCAACGATTGCTCTTAACTGATTAACCCCTTCGTTGTAAATTTTCTCAAGTTCTTCATCAGTAACGTTATCTCGTTTGAGAAGATAATCAATCCTTTGTTTCTCTTCCTTGACTGTTATCATTAGAATCACCGTCCGTTACTGCATTATTTTGCTTGAGAAAATCAAGGTTACTTTCCATTTGAGCTTGCTTTTCTTTATCCATATTCTCTTTTTCTTGCCTTGGGTCATTGACTACTGACAAGACTTTAAGCCATGTTTCAGTTGAGATACCTAAACTTGATAATGCTTGAGCTGTTTGAGCTTCCGTTAAACTATCATGTGGTAAATCGTATTGATAATTAATATCTAAGAATTGCCAAGTCTCCCTATCTATGCCATTTAATAGATCTGAAGCAAAGACTACACGATACATATCTTTGATTGACTCGTTAAATAAACGTGATTTTAATGTGGCTAAATTTAACATTGGCTTGTACTTCATTTCCAATGCAACACCAGTAGAATTACCAAAATCTTCATCATTCAAATTAACAATCATTGACATCTGGTAAAGTTTATCATCAATTCGATTAATCAAATTTTCTTGAGTAGTATCAGCGTTAGGTTTACTTAGGAAGTCAACATCTAAGTTTTCTGGAGTATCGTCTTCACTTTCCTTTGATTTAAGATTGATAATTCTAGTATCCCTTAACTTTTCTAGTTGTTCCTTAGTTAACAACGCTCCTAAAACTTTCATATAAGCATCAGCAAAATAATCAACGTCATTAGATTTTTCACTAAGTGCTTTATCCATTTCATCAATTAAGGTAATGACATTTTCAATTACACCCAATCTCTCATCATTTTCTACAACTTCAATAATTGGAATTGTTTCAAATGGATTATTAATTCTTTGTCCTAAAGAATTGAGATTATCTTTAGTGTCAAAATTCCAAATATATTCGTCAGAATAAAGTGTTACTCTGTACCTTTGAGCCATACCAACTTTACTGTATCTAACAGAATATAAAGCTTTTTTAGCAACTGTATTGTCATAAATAACAAATGTATCTAGTGGAGTTGCATCAGTTACATAGATTTCTTTGTCGGAACTGTAAACATAAAAATAAGCCCTACCATAAATGGAGGACTCTTTCCAAACTTTAGCAAAAACACTATCCATCTTGCGAGATAAATTAAATTCTGACAATGTTTTGTTGGCTAAATCTTCTTGTAATGTAATTTGTACTGGTTTACCAACTGCAAAGCCTGTAAATGTATCAACTAATTTTTTAGGATAGTTCATAATTAATCGATTATCAGGCTTTCCATTTGGTTTAGGTTCTAATTTCTGTATCTTATCATGTTGAGCTTTATAGTAGCGTCGATATTTTGCGTATTTTTCCGATAAAACTTCATTTTTATAGATGAAACGTCGTAAATCACTTGGTGTTATATCTTTTTCGCTATCATAATAAAACACACCATCTTCATCAACAATACATCTATCATTAAGATATTCTTTCAAAATTAAATCCCCTCCTTATACAAATTAACTGTCTTTCTCTTTCTACGATATAGGACTTTCATACAAAAATAACGGTCAGCATCTAAACAGTGATCGTGTTCTTTAACAACCACATCTTCACCCCGATTAGCTGCTTTAGGATCCCAAACATATGAGTTGAATTCTTTAATGGTGTTCTTGCTTTTTTCTGTCCACTTTACTTTGCCTTGATTCATCTGCGACATCATAAAGCGAATTCCATCTAAAACATTATTGTTAGCATTAACTACTTCAAAGCCTCGATTCCTAAGCGACTTTTTAAATGAAGCTGCTGATGGATCGACAATCACTTTAACACTATTTCTACTCAATGAATTTTTGTAAAAGAACTCTTCTAAGTCATCTGCATACTGCTCATCAGTCTTTTGATGACCTTTTGCTCGTCCACTGTAGTAATACTCATCAATGTTGTACCAAATACCTTTATACAAAGACCATAGCTTAAAGACTGTTGGATTTTGAGTACCATAGTCAATACTTATCCAATATTTTTCAAAAACTATGTCTGCTGGTAAATCTACCACCATTGTCTCTCTGTCAAAATTATCATAGACAACCCCATCTGCGACTGACCATTCACCTAAGATATATCGTTGATAAAACACTCCAGAATACATACTCTCATAACGATTTATCGTATTCTGAGATAAGCTTGGATTATCTTTCATCAAAAAGTGAACTCTGATTGCATTCTTATCAGTGAGTTTGTCTATCCATTCTAATTTGAACCAATGATAAGGTGATTCTGGGTTACAGTTAAACCATGCTTTAGACCCTTCAACTGACAAACGTGAAGTAGCTTGAGAAACAAAAGATTGTGGCATAAGTGCCACTTCGTCAAAAAAGAAACCACCTGCTGTAATACCTTGGACTAAGTCTTGACTAGCCTCATTCGTTCCGCCAAATAAGAAGAAAAAGTTAGTATGACCATTTTTAGAGATAGTCAACATATTATCCGACTGATTATCGTTAACGTGATAATGTTCAGAGATAAGAATTCGTTTTAAATCTCTAATTACATTTCGTCTTAACGAACCAATCGTTTTGCCTGCCATACCAAAGTTAACATTATTAAAATTCATCATAGCCCAACGAACATAAGATGTTGACATGATAACTGTCTTTCCAGCTCGAACAGAACCATCCGCTATAATCGCAAATTTATCAGCATATTCTGGATGTTGCCACCAAAATAAAACTTGGAGTTGTTTCTTTGATAATGGTTTAAAGCTAAATTTAAAATTAGGTTTCAATTTCGGCATTATCAAAAATTCCCTCCATTCCTTGTTGAACTGCACCAGTTAAATCATCTGTTCTATTCTCATCTTCATTATCACTAAATTCCTCTTGTCTGATCTTAACTTCATAATCAGCTAGTTTAGCCTTAGCTTCTGCCAAATCAGCCTCAGCTTTAATTTTTCGCAACTGTTCTTTAGCAATCTCATCAGACATTGGAAACCTTTTTAACAACTCTTTAGCTGCAGTCAGCTTTGTTTTTTCATCTGGTGCTCTTTCTACTTCTTCAGCTCCAGCTGGTGTAGCTACTACCACCACTTCACGAGTTTCCCCACGTAAAACTGCTGTAAAATACTCTAATATTTCTTTGGCATCTGCAATTTTATGTGACTCAATTTCAGCTAATTTAGCGTCAATATAGGATTTTATCCCAACATTTCCCAACAATTTTGAAATATTATTATTAGCATACTTGTGTGAATATCCAGCTCTAATAGCTGATTGATAAGCATTACCAGACTTTATATATTCATCAGCGAATAACTGTTGTTTAGGTGTTAGTTTTCGTTTCTTCACTTCATATCACCCACCACCTTTTAATTTGATTTTGCTGATATCTCTACTGTACTTACGCTTACGTTTGACTGGATGTTTCTTGTAATGTTTTTCTAACTCACGTAACATCCTCAGTTCTTCATAAGTCTGTACCTTTCCGAAATCTATACTATCTTTCATAATTTTCTCCAAAATAAAAAGCCAGCTATTAAGCTGACTAAAATTATCTTCTTTTAATTTCTTCTTTACGTTCTATTTCTTCTAGCATTCGTTTAATTGTTTGTATATCTCGCGACATTTCATCACTAGCTTCGTATGAATTTATTAAATCTTGACCCAATATTATTGAAAAATATAAAGTAGATTGTAAAACACTTAAAATAAAGCCCAACATTAACAAAAAATTAATAATTAATAGAAATTCATTATTACTAAAAGATATAACTATTTGCCATAAACTATATGACAAAGACCACAGCAATCCAAAGAATAATATTTTTAATAAAGAATGATAGTTTTTCTTTCCCAACTGTCTAATTCTAGAAAAAGCTGGCAATGAAAGCATTAGAGTACATAAAGAAAAGTAAATACCTGTAAAAATACTAGCCATTGTATTTATAGAATTACTTCCTCTATTTAGATACTTAACAAAAATTATTAAAGCGTCATTATTAAAATAAAATAAAACACTTAAAATTACTATTGAAATAATAATTGTTGCTTTAATCATTATTTTTCGTAAAAAATAATCTAATTTTTCTATAAAATCAAAATGCATAATCATTCTCCTTTCTGTTCACAATATCCACACCTTGGTATTTGAAGAAATTCAATATTATCATTACAATGATAATAATCATTTAATAAGTGCTTGTTAAGATAAGACTTTGCTTCATTTGGTATCTCTCTATTTTCGTTTAATTCTTTTAATCCATTCATCAAGACGTCGTAACCAGTGAAATCACCAAAATCTTTTTCGAAAGTTAAGTATTGACTCTCCTTAAGGTCTATTCTCTTTTTCTCACCATTAGGAAATTTTACATCCACTTTTCCATTCAGTAATGAAACATCATCATTATTCATTAATTGAATTAACGAAATAATATTGTGATTTAATTTTCCTTTATATCTTCCTTTTTTTAGTGAAATCTCAATAACAGGTATATCGCTATTTTGTGCAAGTTCTACACTCTTCTTAATGGCACTACCTAATAAATTATCACTATTATCCTTTCCATTTTTTGAAAATAACTTTCTTACATCTAAATCCCTAACTTTTAATTCCAATCTAACATTTGTAACTTCAGTTTGGTCATTAATCATATCTAAACCTATTTGAGATTTTTGACGAATTAATTTAATGCCATAATTTTCATCATCTTTTAAGTAATTCGCAAAAAAGTCTTCTATTTTACCATCTCTGGGTCCTATCACAGAACTTTGTACCATTAACATTTTATTTGTTTCATCATAAAAACAAATAACTGGTTGATATGCATCTCCTTCAATTTGTTTAATCTCATTTGTACCTATCGAAGACTCAAAAGGTTTTTCATCAAGAAATTTACCAATCCAAAATATACACTCTGAATTACTAATTGACGTAAAACGAGGCATAGAATAATATTTTCCAGAGATCTTCTGAGTTTTATGCTTTGCCGTTTGATTCTCAACATGTTCAACTAATTTTATAAAAGATCGATCTGTTAATTCATATTTTTCACTCTTACCATCTTTAACACGTTTTGTAATAAATACATTATAAAAATTAAATTTCATTATTTTGCTCCAATACTTATTTTTCCATTATTATATCAATAAAAAAAACAAGTGTTCAATATAATTAAACACCTGCTCTTAAAAATAAGTATTGGTTATAGCTTAATGTTATTTCGAGCAAAAGATATATCATATACCTTTGCTACAATACCATAATAGCATGGAAAGTTACCCCTTGTGGTTCGTTGCTCATCCCTTTGTTTTCCGATTTTTAACATACCTTATTAAACATAAATATGTAAATCAGGGCAATTAATTTTCATCTCTAAACCATCTGCAAACTCATTTAATGCCATTTTTCTTATTTGATAATATCTAGTTTTTTCAAAATGTAGTCTCATCATTGCTTCAACTGCTGATATTTTCCCTAGTGTATTATCTAGTACTACTTTCAACTCTACTGACCCTTTATCGTATGTATCTGCAACTCCATCAACTATTGATTTAGCATACAAATATTTTACTAATTTTTCTTCATTACTGTTTCCTATACTTCCACCAGGCATACCACTTAAACTTGGATTTTGTATAAACTCTGGACTTGCCTGTTGATATATCTTATATAGTCTTGGATAGTAACGTTTGTCAGTTAGAAACCTTGCCACATTATCAGCTGTTTTATCATAGTCAATGTTTTTCATTCCGGGTATCATTAATTCTTCCAAGCTAAGCACTCTCCCTGTGGTATAATTATTTTAGTTTATGTATTATGCATGTTTCCAAGGGAGCGTGCTTTTTTATTAGTTATAGCTTCTAACCATATCGACTAATTGCTGTTCTTTACCTGTCCATTGGCGTTTAGTTTTTCGATAATCAAAATGTCCTGGATACTTATTGTTGGGGTTTGTTTCTTCTAGTCCTAATTCACGTTTTCTAACTATCCAAGTTAAATTTGTATTCACATCTAGAATTGACGCTGTATTCTTATAAATTCTGATAACCTCTACTTCTTTATGATTATTTCCAAAAATATCCTTAACATTAAAATAAACTTTTCCCATAGTATTTCTCCTAAAAATTATCATCATAAATGTTTGCTATAACAGATACCTTGACTTGTGTTTCTGCTGCATCATGATTTTTAGCTCTGACAATCATGTTTTTAACAACACTATCAACAATGTATTCAACTAAATATAATTTCATCCAATCAATCCTTTCTCATATTTATAGCTAGCTAAAACCTTGCCACGCCCTCAAAACGTGTGACCATCTCAAATCATGTGGATGCAAGGCGGTGTTACAGTTACCACGAAGAATATAATGCACGGAGGATTAACTCCTTCCAAATTTATTTGTAACTGCAACTTTTGTATTTAAAAGAAAGTCTGTTTTCGGTAGTAAATTTGCTTAGTCACTACGATAATAAGCAATTATAAAAGGGAGGTGATTCACTCCTTTCAAATTAAATTTTGTTTGTAGCTTTCTCGCATATTTACCACCTATGACTTAGCATCCTGCGACAGATACTAAGCCTGATTCGATTCTTAAAATCGTGGCAAATCAATCTAACTCAATTCTGCTTATATGCTTCATAACAATACTTAAAATCTTTCCAATTTCTCTAAAATCTTCAAATTTAATATAATCTTCATCTTTGATTTCCCAGTTATTTTCATAATATCTTTCAATAGATATAGTTTGTCGTTTGTAGTAAATTCTTAATTCATCTAAAAGTGTTTCATCAAATTCGTCTTCGTCATCATAATGATCTTTACGATCAATAGCATCAATTCTCAAATCTCGACCATAAACATTTGGATATTTCTTGTCCAATTCCTTAAGTATATTTAAAAAGTTTTCATTCATCCCATATACCCCATTTCAGACTATTATTACACTGCGAAATTTAATCATTTTCAACTAACTCAATTGCATCTTCAACACTTCTGCACACTCCATATAACACAGGTTTATCTTTAATGAATTTTTGAAATTTTATCTGATCTTCTCTAAGTTTTCCTGTTTCATTCTTCACCTCAATCAAAATCATCTTTCCATCCCTGTGTCTAAATCCTGTGATATCTGGCCAGCCTTTAGGTGCTAATTTAATTACTGTTCCAAATTTTGTTTGTACAGTTCCAGCGTTACTTCTAAACACAGTACATCCATGCCTAGCAACTGCAACCATAATATCGTTTTGAATTTTTTGTTCTAAAGTCAATGTAAAATCCTTTCTAGTGTAGTCACTAAATTTTAAACGTAGTCACTACTTTATTTTCTAGTGACCACTTCAAAAGCTTATTAAATCAAGATTTATTTTAAGCGTGGTCACTACGTAGTCACTTCAAAAAGTCTTATAAATGTTGTCATACCAACATTCATAGCTATTTTTAAGTGTGGTCACTAACTTTAAACTTTTAAAAAACTCCAGGACAGTTTTTTAACCCTCCTCCTCTTCCCTATACCTATATATTTATATACTTTATATACAATATATAGGTATTAGTGACCACAGTAGTGATATATCATTGATATATCAACGTTTTAGCGTGGTCACTAACTCTGATATTAATGACCACATAGTGACCACAGTGACCACGTTCTGACCACAGTAACTACACTTTTTTGTATCCTCTTTTTGAAACCCCGCCAATCCGTTTTTTAGTTGGCTCCCATTCTCTATGATTATCCATAATGTATTTAATCTTTTTGGCCAACTTTCGATTCTTGATTAAGTTCTCTTCTCCAAGCTCCTTAGCTATTTGAGATGATGTTATGAAAGTTCCTGGCCAGCCTTCTAATAATTCTTCTATTTGAGTTTCAGCTTCATCAATGTACATGAATGACTTCCTATTTTCTTCAAGCAGTTCATTCTCTTCATCTGATAACATAAAATTAAAGCCTTCCTTGTAGTAGTGGACACATTCACCCCAGAATTGCTTGATGATCTCTGGTGTTAAATCTGTGATAGGACTTTTAATTTGTCTGCGTTTATTGGACATGTTTGGCATAAATCTACGCTCCCCAGTTTTGTCTTTCAGATAAGTAGATTCATTTGTTGTTCTGGCAATGACAAAATTCTTAGGACGTCTAACTGCACTTCTACCATAAGGCGGTCTGTATTCCAATTCCTCAGATGAAATGAATTTCTTTAAAGTTTCAAAATCTGAATTGTTAGTAGCTGTCATTTCATCATCATTGACAATTAAAGCTCTTTGCATATTCATATAACTATCTTTGTCTTTAAAATCTGTAAACTGGTCTGTATACCAACCATTTGAAATTTTCTTTAGAAAAGTGGTCTTACCTACACCTTGACCACCAACTAAATCCAACACATAGTCAAACTTGGAATTAGGATTAAAAACTTTAGCCACAGCTCCAACGAAAAATATCTTGGTTTGCAGTGTTGTTACTTCACTGATTTCAACTCCTAAAAACTCAGGTAATAGCAAGGCTATCCTTTGTTCTCCATCCCATTCTTTTTCAGCTTCTTCTAAGTACTTTTTAACCGGGTTGTATGAGTTACTTTGAGCATCATTACTAACTGCCATATGCAGTAACTTTTCAGTAAACAAAACTCCATACTTATCTTCAATATATCTAAGAATACTTGAGATATAGTTATCCTCAACATATCCACATTTTATGTGTAGCTGTGGAATATTTTTTATAACTTCATCAGCAAACGAAAATTCGTTATATGCAAATGTTCCTTTAAGAATCTCATCTTGTTCTAAAATTAATCCTATATTACGCAACGAGTTAGTTTTGATAGTTCCACTTTGCGTCATTGTGAACGGAATCGGCATCTTTACAACATTTGTTGAGTCTCTGTTTTCTGCTTTTTTAATTGCATCATCAACACTCATTTTTATCCGCCTCCATTCTTAATTTCTCTATTTAAGATTGATTCAAACGTCCTATCTAGCTCCTTTTGTGGCAAAGGATCATTTGAATTTTCATTTGCTATATTCACTAATTTATAAGCTAATCGTGGTTTAACTGATCTAAAAAATAATGCTCCACATAAGGCAGCCAAAGCTTTATTTCTTTGACCTTGATCACCTAGACCACTTGCTATTGTTTCTAATACATCTGTAGTTGAATTACGTTCTCTAGTTAAATTTAAATCTTCACTAACTCTATTAGGATGACCCTTAGTAGCTCTAGATTGATTAATAGTTCTAATCAAATCTAATGGAGCTTTGACAATTGGATTCTTGTTCTCCCACGAATAACCATCACTAGGTGCAACTACTACATAATTATTAGGATGTGCTTTAATATCAATTCCAGGTTGCCAACCTATCATCTGATGTAGTGTCATCTCGTCTCTTTTAAGATAAAATAACTGCTTACCACCATGTTTAGTGGTTTGAGATAGTGTTTCTGGAAACCAATCTTTAGGCAGTTGGTCAAACGAATTAAAACCATCTGCTCCATTCTCGTGTCTATCAATATCCACTACAAAGAATTTATCAGTTTTTAAAGCTATACTTGCAGTTGGATATTTTCTCCACAATTTCTTGATTTCATCTGCTGTTAAAGCTGGTCTATCGGCAAATTTAATCAATGGCTTTTTATTTAAAAGTGGTAGCACACTCATTCCTTTAGCTTGATATGCCAGTGCTACATTTACTAAATTCTTCATAGCAAATCCTTTCTAACGGGCATCTCACCCGTTCGGTAGTCTAGAGTTACTGCTCTAAGTAGTCTTTAGAATGGAACGTCGTCATCATCAATAACAATTTCATCTGGTTCTTCTGCTTCTTCAAAATCATAATTACGATATGGATATTGTGGATTCTTCTTGTTTTCGCTAACTGTTAAGTGCATTAAAACAGTTCTACCTTCAGCTAAAGCCAATGCATTAGCTAAAGTTTCAATATCTTCCCAATCTTCATCTTGAAGTTCAATTCCTGAATTAGATGCTAATTTAGCAATCAACTTAATGTTTCTTCCAAGCATTGGATTAGGATTACCTTTAGCAGTAGTTTCGTCTAAACTCAAATTAACAAATTCTTTTTGGCCAGCATGTTCACCGTCTAAAACTTGAACTCTGATTGACAATTGTTCAGAACCCCATGGAGTGTCTTGGTTCTTGATGTTATCAATCATTACGACATAATCTCCTGAAGGTAGTCCTTCAAAACCATTTACATTACCTTTCTTTGTGTCAAATCCTTCTAAAGCCTTTGCTGCTGCGTCTCTTAATCCCATTATTCTTTACCTTCCTTTATTTCTTTTTCTGTTTCGATTTTGTCTACAATTTTCTTTTGTTCTTTAATTGGAGTCTTAACAGGTTTGTCAAATACTCCTACAACGTTATCTAGGATTCTTAAAATATCCTTGTCATCAATTTCTTCACGTACGTAATGTGTGCGTCTATCAGTAACTCGTCTGATGTAGTTCTTTCCTCTGCGTTTAGTTTGGATAACTAAATCACAGTTACCATTAACAATGTTGTAGTACTTAGTTTTCAGACTAGGTACTTCAACATCACTGTCTCCTTCTTTTGCAACTCTTGAGATATAAACAACATTCATAGGTAGCGATTTAAGCTCTACCACAAAGCTTTGTAGTACACTGTTAAATGCTGAATAGCCTTTCCCATATGGAATATCAGCTAAACTTTGAACGTTATTTTCATAACAAATAGCTTGTTCAATCATAACTGTTAAATCATCAATTACATCAATTACAATTGTTTTATAACCAGGATTCCTAGTTTTAAGTTCTAAGATAATCTCATCTAACTGGTCAATTACTGAACGTTTTAGTTTTCCTTGAGCATCTCTAACGTTTAATAATTGAATGTCTTGAGCTGGAATCATTTCCGAATTACCGTCAGTGTTTAAAAATAGTGGTACTGGAAATCTCTCAGCTAGATAAGATTTACCTGACATGGTATCTCCAAAAATGAAGAAGTTTCTAGGAATTCTTCTAACCTTTTTCTGTCTATTAAGTGGTGGTAAAATCGACACTTTAATCAGTCCTTTCATTTGATAAAGCCACGCTGTTTAGCATAAAAGTAAGCCCACCCTGGCTTGTAACCTTTCAACTCTGCATAAGCTTTAACTTCAGCGTAATTCTTTAAATCTGAAGGTTTCTTGTCTACTACGTTATTAGCGACTTTATCATTTATAATCTTTTTAAAAATTTCTTTCCTACGTGCTACAACTTTTTTTAACTCTGCTTTATCGACGACTTCAATTTCTCTTTCTTCAACTAAGTCAGCCCCACAAAACGGACATGTATTACCGTTCCTGTAGAATGCTGCAAAACAACTAGGACACGTTGAAACTGGTTGAATCTTAGGTCTATTACTTTCTTTTTGCTTTTTAGTTCCTTCTAAGCTCCAGTATCTATCTTGAGTAGGTAAACCAAATCTTTGAACATTCCCAACTTGATCAATGATAATTGCAGTTTTGCCTGCTCTTGGATTCATTGATCGCATTGCAAATTGTAGATACAAGGATAATGATTTGGTAGGTCTCAGCATGATTACACAGTCAACGTTTGGTAAATCTAGGCCTTCAGTAAATAGTTCAGCGTTCGTAACTATTCTTACCTTTCCAGCTCGATAGTCTTTGATAATCTGGTCTCGTTCTACTTTTGGAGTAGTACCAGATACTGCTTTGGCCAAAATACCTTGTTGGTAGAATTGTTTAGCTAATCTCTCAGCTGATTCAACATTGTATGTGTAAGCTATTGCTTGCTTACCTTTAGCCAACTTAAGATACTGATCAACTGTTCTACCGTAAATCTTAGGCTTAAAAGCGTCTTTAATAGATTGTTCATCATAATCACCAGTACGCTTAGTTTTTAGTTTTGAAGTATCTAAAGCAACTGGTGCATAGTAGTCCACTGGAGCTAGAAACTTGTTATCTATTAACCATGAGATAGGTTTACCAATGATTAAGTCATCTGCTACATCTTCAAACCCTTCTCCATTTAGTCTTACTGGTGTAGCCGTGAATAATAATTTTAAAGCGTCTGGGAACGTTTCAAGTATTCTACGATAACTTCTAGCTAGAACGTGATGAGCCTCGTCTACGAAAATGATAGTAGGCTCTGAAAGCTTATCTACACGTCTAGTAAATGTTTGAACCATACCTATTTGAGTTAAAGACATATCAACTTCATTAGCTTCAAAAGTCTTGATAACTTGGTCTACAATCTCTTTTCTATGAACAACGAACATCACTCGATTACCTTTTTTAGTAGCACGTCTGGCAATCTCGGACATAATCACAGTTTTACCTGTTCTAGGTGGTGACTGAACGATTATGGAGTGATGTCCTTTTTTGACGGAATCATATATGTTATTAATTGATTCCAATTGATAATCTCTCAACTTGAACATTACTTAATCACTGTTCCTCTGTTTGGTTTAAGATGAACACCTGGCACTTCTTGACCATTCTTTAAAACCTTATATAGTTCTTTCTTATCAGCAGTAATTTCTGTTTTAGTTTGTTTAAATTCTTCTGGTAAATTATCTAGACTATCTACAATAACTGATGCCTTATAATTTCTAGGCTTTAAAATGTGGTTTTCGGTTTGCAACTCTTTGATACCAGCATCATCTAATGCTCGTGTCATGTAGTCTTGCAAGGATCGATTTAAGTTGTTGAGCGATGTTTGCTTTGCTCTTAGATCCTTGAGTTTTTCAGACAACCAATCTAGTTGCATTTTGTTCTTCTCAATCCAGTAAGCAATATTGTCTAATTTAATTTCTCTAGCATCATTTATTGAATCTAAGGTATCAACTAGCATTTCTGGATCTAAATCATCACGTTCTTCTAAATCTCTATATGCTTGATTTAATTCAAACAAGTTCATTACTTGGTTCCTCCTATTGGTTTTAATAGTTTTTCTAATACGTTTCTTTCGTTAATTTCTAAGTCAAAATAATTGAGCTGATAGAAAGCTTTTATTACTAGAAATTTTTCAACATCACTATCTAGTGATTTCATGAAGTTGAATAATGTGTTAAGATTAATGTTGTTAATATTTTTTTGTCGTTCAGTGGTTGCCGCCACTGAATTTTTTTGTTCTGCCACAATCTCACCTCCTTTAAATGTCCATTTCTTCAATTATCCAAATACTGTAACTCCCACAAACTGGGCAACGTTTAACGTCATCTACATCTTGCATTCCGTAAACCTCAAAGACTAACTCACAGTCATCACATTGCCAACGCCCACCAGTGTCATACTCTAATCTTGGTTCATCTTCCATTTTCCAATCCTCCTTAATCAAAAAACTCACCTTTTTTAATCGCTATAACAATTCCGTGCAGTGCATAGCCTGCAAGAACTGATAGTCCAATCAACGTAAAATAAGCAGCTGTTGTTAATTCGATCATCTTAATCATCCTTTCTAAAATAATCTAAGCTAACGTCTAAAGCGTCTGCTATCTTGCACATATTTTTAAATGAAGGTTCGGAACCTTTTTTATAGTTGTGCAAAGTCGTATCTTTAATGCCTGTGATTTTAGCTAATTTATAAATTGACATTTCTTGTCTGTTTAATTCTTTTTGAATCTTATACCACAACATATAGTCCACCTCCCTTGATTAATACTATATATAGTGTTATTATTTAATTAGCAAATAAGCAGCCTAAAAATGTTTATTTGCAATTTTTTTCGAAAGAAGGTATATTATGGATTCTAAAAAAGAAGTCACCGTTAGTTTTATTCGTCCTATTGACCCTAAAGATGGTTACAATCCCAAGCACTTCGAATACATAGAGAAAAAATTATCTACAAAAATAGAAAATATCGAAAATAGTTCTTATTCTTTCTTATGCAATGGCTTAGTGAGTGATTCAACTGGTGTAGCTAATATCACAAGAACAATTATTAAAAAAATATTTAATGCTGATATTGTAATTGTTGATATTTCTACACTAAATCCCAATGTTATGTTTGAATTAGGATTAAGACTTAGCCTTCCTAAGATGACAATCATTATTAAAGATGATGCAACCGATCTACCTTTTGATATTAAAGATATCTATATTCTTAGTTATCCACATTCTTTATCCGGAATCGATTTAGATAAATTTGTAAGTGATTTTAAAAATCGTTTTATTAAAACTTGGACTGATTTTGATAACAGTAATGGAGAAGATACATTCATCCATTCATTTTATGGTAGTAACCTTATAAGTCCTGAAATTAAAACTCAAAGTTTAAATGAGGCTATTGATAAACTAGGAAATATTATTGATCTTATGCAACATAAATATATTGCTTGGGATCCTAACGATAACTGGGATAGTTACGATTTTGAACACGATGTTTCTGCACCAATTCCGCTAGATGATAATTAATAATGCTTTTTAAGAAGTACTACCAATAGTGCTTCTTTTATTTTTTATATACCCTCTTTAATTTTTCTTTCTCCATTGCTATTTTGTTTTCAAAATTATTAGTAGCCCATTTCCAAATAATTTCATTTTCAGGGTGTGTAACTAAATCCTCATCACGTTTATCTTTTATCTGTTTTAAAACATATTCTAAATTATCAAGCAATATATAGGTTTTCATTTCTCCTTATCCTTTCTTTTCAAATATCTATACAAATCAACACACCCTGCGTACGCTATGCACGCCAGGATTCCATAAATGCACCACATATCTATTTCCTCCATGTAAAAATATCCTTAATCCAACTAACTAAAACAAAAATTATTACATAAGCTATACACGCTACAATCACTGCTAGTATTGGTTCCATATTCCACTCCTTTTATATTTTTTTCTAACATCTTCTTTTTTTACTTTATTATTTTCTTTCTAAAAACTTGTCTAAATCTTCAGCTCTGAACTGAACAACCCCACCAGCTGTTAGTTCAATAGCTTGAAGATTTTTATTCCTTTTTCTCCATCTATAAAACGTCGTTGGAGATACGCCACAGTGCTTAGCTGCTTCCGTTATATTTAACAACTTCTGTTTGTTACTATTTCTTTCAAGCTTCCTAACCACTCTCTCAGCAATTCTTTCAATATCAGCATCTGAAAGCTTATGTTCATAAGTAGCTGTTACAATCATATAAACCACCTATCTTATTTTTAAGTCAGAAATAATCTTTAAAATAATCTGATTAGCTTTTGGGTTCTTTTTACGTCCTGATAAATAATCAGACATATCTTGTTTATTCACCCCGTACATAACTGATAAAGAATGAATGGAAATATCATTATCAGTTAAATATTTGATGATTTTTTCTCTACCACTTAATGTTTCTGGCACCTCTCTGCACCTCCTACTTTTGAATTGTGTAAGTAGAATTGATAGAAATTTCGTATAAAAGTATTGACTATTTTTATACGAACATGTAAACTGTAAGCGTAATAAATAAGCATCTAAAGCCTATCTATCACGTTTTTTTCTATTGGCTTTTCTTGCTTTTTTTCTATCAAATTAACTTACAAGATAATATTATTACATTTCGTATAAAAAGTCAACAAATTAATTTACGTTTCGTATAATTTTATTGTATTTAGACAAGGAAAGATTGCTATGACAACATTTGAAATAATAAAAAAACTTGCCAAGCAACATGATAAATCACTCCAACAAGTCGCTGAAGATTTAAACTTTAGTAAAAATCTTTTCTATCGTTGGAAAACAAGTGATCCAAAAGCTAAAGATTTGGCAAAAGTTGCTGATTATTTTGGAGTATCTACGGATTACTTACTTGGTAGGTCTGACGATAAGTACGACTTATCGCCACAAGAGAAAATAGATATAGGTATTGAAGCTGAAAAAATGATGAAAGGATTAAATGACGAAGGTTCTATCAATTTTTACGGAGAACCTATGAGCGATGAAGATAAAGAAGCTACTTTATCAGCTCTGAATTTATTAATGACCATCAATAGAAAGAAAGCTAAAAAGAAGAAAGATATGAATTAGGCGGTGATTACGTGACACTAAAAAATGACGTCAATTCATTAATTGAACTATATGGTACTTGTGACCCAGAGCAGATATTAAAAGAGTTGGGTGTATCTGTCTGTAACACAGACTTATTACCACTATCCACCCTAGCAATGAAAGTTACAAGTGACGGAGAAACAACGATAGGTATTCTGTATTCATTACCAGAATACACGAGAAAATTTGTTTTAGCTCACGAGCTAGGTCACGTTGTAGAACACACTAATAATTCTACAACATTTTACAGAGCTTTCATGTCTGGATACGATATACCAAAGATTGAAGCAGAAGCAAATAGATTTGCATTTTACTTATTATTGAGCAATTTAGATATAACTGAATCATTCAATAAATATGATTTTGTTAAATCTTATGGTTTGCCAGAAGAACTAGCTAGATTTGTGAGCGTATAAAAATGGAATATATTTAGAAAGAAGATGCTTGTATGGATAACCAAAAGAATAATCAACCTAACAATAAGTCAAAAGAGCCTAAATACTGGAAAGGTGACGGTGTAACTGGCTTTCTATATGGTGTGATTACTGCACTTGTTATAGGTCTTATAAATATGATTTCAATTAACATACCACACTTAGGCTTGATTGTCGGTATTATCATCTGGCTTTATGTAGGTATGAACCCTAAATTTTATAAAGGTCCAGATGATGTTGAACGTGCTAGAAAAGAGCTTAAAGAATATAAAGAAAAAAGAGAACGTCAAAAAGAAGCTCAAAGAGTAGTAAAACAACAAGCAGTACAAGCTAAAGCTATCGATAGAGAGCAAAAACTTGATGCAAAAATGAAGAGAAATGAATACAAGCTTCAAAAAGAAGAGCTTAAAAAACTCAAAAACCATATGACTTGTCCTAGATGTCATAGCAAAGATGTACAAGCTCTTGGTGTTCATAGAAAAGGTTTTTCTGTTGGTAAAGCTGTTGGTGGTGCTATTTTAACTGGTGGTATTGGAACACTTGCTGGATTTGCAGGCAAACAATCAAGGAAAACTGATTTTGTATGTATGAGTTGTGGCAAGAAATTTAAGAGATAACTACATATAAGAGTTTAGCTATCCTATGTGTAAAATTTAAAATATTGCCTACATTCTAAACCCGCCGATTTCGACGGGTTTTAAAAATACATTTAACAGAACTTAGTAGCGTTACAAAAAAATGATGATTTTAAAATTGTTGGTGTAGTTATTATTTAAAGGAGTGAGTTAGAATGAGCTTTGACCCAAATCAATTCTCACCTATGTGGGAAGCTTTACCAGACTCTGCTAAAGAGAGCCTACTAGGACCGCCCTCGAAAGAATTAGGCAATATGATCGGAGACATAGTACACATTTTAGGAACACCTTTTAGAATGATAAAAATTGTGTCCGATGAGAAAGTTGAACAATTTGCCAAGAGGACAAAAGAAAAAGTCTCTGCTATCCCGGACGAAAACAGAGACTCAACTAAGCTGCCAATAGCTGTTAAAACTATTGAAGATGCAAAATACAGCTTGAATGACGAAGGCATGCAAGAAATTTTTTCCAACCTTATTGCTAACAGCCTCAACAACACAAAGAATGTAGATATATCAATAAGATTTTCAACGGTACTTTCCCAACTAAGCCCCAAAGATGCCCTTTTCTTAAAGAAAATACACGATGCAAAGTATAACAGTATTTTGACAGGAAAACTAATCGTGAAGAATGGTGATGGTAGCCAACATCCAGTTACCAAGATTGTATTCGACACTCTCGATAATGTGTTTTTAGGATTTGAACAATCAACAGACGTCTTATCTAGTTTAGGGGTTATCGAAGTCCACAAAGATGCATGGCTAGTATCTGATGAATATAATTCAGAGTACCAAAATATTGAAGAGTTTCTTCGAACCTCTGGTGTACCTAACAATTCTGAATTAGAAAAAGGATACATTAGTTTAACTACTTTTGGTCAAGCTTTTTTGAAAGCGTGTCTTGAATAATTAGCTTAATTGCTAATACTTGTTCGTTATTAAGCACTGTACGCCCTATTCCATTTGAAATAGCGTCTATGCTTTTGATTTCATTATTCTTATCTTTATTAATTTGCAACATGATACTCACCTCAATGTAAGTATAACATATAGACTTTTAGAAATATGTTGTACTAATATGTTTGAGAAAAACGTTAGAAAGGAATGATTAGAATTAAAAAAGCTCGAAAATGATTTTCGAGCGAAATCTGAACAACTTAAGTCGCTTAAGTTAACTAATTCTGAGGTAGGAAACGAAATTCCAGTCGAAATGCAAATAGATAATTTGTCTGATATTGCGGACTTATCCGAAATAAAAAAAGCACCAGAAGAAAAATAATTTTTTGTGAAATATGTGACCAACTTAATAGAATGCTAACTATTGCAAAGACAGTAATAAAACCAAATAATACCTGTATTAAGGAAATAATGATTTTTTTCATTTTCCCACTACCTTTTCTACTTAATAAATAACTTAAATTAAACAGTACATCGTGCTATAACAAACTTTTAACGCTTAGTCCTACTAAATATAAAAAAAGGTATTCCCCCTGCGTGCGACGGCGCCCAGTACAAAATTTATCGTTGAAAGGACGTGATTTGATTGAAAGAATTTAAACTTGTAGATTCTGATTATTCAGAAAAATTTATTACTTCACTACATGATTACTATTTAAAAAGAATTACTTTTTATGAAACAAAAAACAAGGACTTGTCTAAATTTTCATGGACTGAAAATAAACATGTTAGTTTGTACGTTATAAAATCCTATAATGATACTTTTTCTTACAATGAAGTTGATAATATATTCACCAGTGATTATTATTTATTTTTTGCTGCAGTTAATGAAACTAAAAATCAATTATTCTATATTGATTTATATGATGAAACTAATAATTATACTTATGCTAAATTGTATTCTGCACCACAGTGTTTATCTTGGATTATGTCAGAAAAACACATCCATGTAGATGCTAACAAGGTAATTCATTCTAGTATTTTATCTAAATTTGGTAGATTTTATGATGACGCTAGTATAGATAGTTTTACTTCTTCTTTATCTAAACAGTGGGTAGACAAAGAATATGAGAGTACACTAAAAAATCTATCTGAACCAACAGTTATTACAAGTTTTCCTGAAACAAATAAACAATTTTTCATAGATAGATATCATTTTGATAAGATGCTTAATACTATAAATAGTAGTCAATTTACAGATGAATTTAATCAATGTTTGTATGCTTATGAACATGAAAAATGGTTTTTATGTGCAGCTGGTTTAGGTAGTTGTCTAGAACATTTGATGTTTCTTGTTTTAAAAAATTATAATGATAAAGGTTACAAAACATTAAAAGGGCTACCGAAAAATCCAACAGCCCATAACTACATTATACAATTCAGACAACCACCTATATCGATTTCATCACGACAAGAAACATTTTTTAATATCTTATTTATGGTTAGAAATGCAGTAGATCACCATAATACAGGCAAAACACAAAAAGAATTATGTGATTTGCTATTAGATGGTATTTCAGATTTATATAACGATTATTATAGTTCTAGTATCCTAGTTGAAGAAAATACAGATAATGGCTAGTGTCTATTCCAAATTTTCTGAATAACGTTAGCACGCTTGGCATCATCAGGATAATCATTATCATAATAATTCCCATTATCATCACATGCTAAATAATCTAATCTATCCCACTCATTATCTAGCAAGTCAGATAAAATTTGATATTCTTCTTCTGTTAAATAAAGTGTAACCATACCATCACCTGCTTTTTGCCTTTATTATACAATAATTCACTATATTTTGTATAATAAAGATGGAATCTCATCTGATGGAGGTGGCGAAAATATGAATAAAAAATTTGTAACTCATGATGAATTAAAAATTTCACAACTAGAAACTCAAAATAAGTTAATTCAATTAGATAATAAGATTGACACTAAATTTAGTGAACTGAGTAGTAAAATTGATAGCAAATTTAATATATTAGATAACAAAATTGATAATCTTGAAAAAAATATCCCCATAATAATTGAAAATGCTCTGTATAAAGAAAGAGAATACCAACAAAACCAACAAAAAGAAAATAGACGATTTTTCTGGGGAACAATTATCATTGGTGGTATTTCTGCTGTAGCTGCAATTATCAGCGCCATAGTTTCTTTTCATTAGTATTTTAAACCCGTCGAATTCGACGGGTTTTACTAGAATCAAAAAAGAACATACATTTATTTTGACCAATACACTGAAGTCATTAAAAGCTGTGTGTTGCTAACATCTTCTTTTTACTTTCAATTTAATTTTGGAGGTAAATATTATGGCAACATTTAGAAAATACAAAACAAAGAAAGGTTTGTTGTGGCGTTATCAGATTTTAGTTGGTACTGATACAGTAACTGGTAAACGTAAGTATAAGACTAAGGGTGGTTTCTACACAAAGAAAGAGGCTAAATTAGCAGCTGATGAAGTTGAGAAAAAAATAAATAATCCTAACTTTTTAGACAACGAGAATATAACTTTTGGTGAAGTGTATGAACGTTGGATAGCCAATTATAAATTAACTGTTAAAGAATCTTCTTTCCATATTGTTGAATTACAATACAAATCTAGAATATTACCTATCTTAGGCAATAAAAAAATTAATCAAATCACAACTATTGAATGTCAAGACTTGATTAATTATTGGTACTCTATTCCTTTAAAGTATTATAAAGTATTATTTAATTTAATAACTAGAATTTTCAAATATGCTAAGCAATTGAAGATAGTAACAGATGATCCCACGTCATCAGTCATTATTCCTAAAGCTAGCAGACAATTTGATACTTTAGAACATTCTAGAAATTATTATACCAGAGATGAACTAAGAAAGTTTCTTGAATATGCTGAGAAACATGAAAAATATAAATTCTATGTACTTTTCAGATTACTGGCGTTTTCTGGTATGCGAAAAAATGAGGCTTTAGCTTTAACATGGAATGATATTGACTTTGATAAGTCACAAATTACCATTAACAAAACTTTAATATCAACACCTAAAGTTGAAGTTTCAACTCCAAAAACTAAGAATAGTAATAGAATTGTTTTTATTGATAAAAAAACATTATCCATTTTGCGTGAATGGAGACTGAGACAAAAGAAAGAACTACTACAAAAAGGGTTCAATGCTTTATCATCTAATCAGCTTATTTTTTCTAATAAAGATAACGGTTATATCACCCCCACCGCTATCATTAACCCAATGAACAGAATTATAAAAGGTAGTAACTTACCTCACATAACAGTTCATGGATTACGACACACTTATGCAACTTTAGCAGCACAAGGTGGAATGTCAGTTAAACAACTTCAAGCACAATTAGGACATTCTAAAGTTGAAATTACGCTAGATGTCTATACTTCAATTACTGATGAACAACGTAAAGAAAATGCCAGCCAATATACTTCTTTTGTTAATTTCTAACTATAAAAGTGTGTATACTTAATGCATACTTTTTTGATATTTCGAGAAATATATATTAGCAGTTAAACATTTCAAATGCAGTAAAAACATTGTTAAATTAGTATTTATGGAATAATGTGAGATGTTCTGAAATTCCACATTATAAATTTAATCCATTAGTACAACTTAGTAATGCAATTACTTTATCCGGTAAATTAAGATCAATAAGTTTATTTGCTACATCATTAGGAATTTTATCAAAAAAAGTTATTCTAAAAATAAATACTCCACCAAAAATCAGTGACAGGATATTTCTTATTTCCATTATCTGATATTTCTTTCAACATCGAAATAATACTTTCAGCTGTCATACTATCCCCTCTTTAATTCAAATTAACATATCTCTTCCTATTATATGTAATAAGTTTCAGAGTGTAAGGGTAGTCTATAAAAATAAATTTCCAAGTCACAAACATTATAAATATATATAATGTAAAAAACACATAACATTACCACAATGTATAATGTTATGTGTTTTGATACTATTTTTACACTTCGAAAATTTAATTGTGCTCGAGGTGTAAAAATAGTCTGTATAAAAAAGACTATTTTTACACTCCGAATAGATTCTGTCCCTTTTTCTTGTATTTCCTTACATTCTAACTTCTTTTTTTATCTCTATTTAGACTATTCTTACACTTCGAAGTGGTCAATATGGCAATTTCGGAGTGGAAAAATATCTTATTCCCCTTTTTCTTTTATTTTAAAAGACTATTTTTACACTTCCAAAAATTTGTAGACTATTCTTACACTTCGAACATTATATTGTTGCAAAAAATGCCTTAAATTGCGCGTGTAAGCCTTGACATATCAAGATTCTTCAATTTTAATAAAATTATCGATTATATACTAAAGTGCTCTTTTCTCACTGTTATTATATTTCTTGTAATTCGCATAATTACAAGCTTTATCTATGTAAAAAGTGCATAAGACCGGGATTTGTTTATGTCGAGGTGTAAAAATAGTCTGTAATGTATATCTATTTTTTCGCTGTGTAAAAATGGTCTATAAATTCATTCAATTATATTGTAATTATTAATTCTATATGATTATAATAAACATAATGATAATTTATAGATGTTTCTATGATAATTCTTAGTTACATCTTGTGTATTGTGAGGTGTTTGTATGTCTAAAGAACCTGTTGTCCAACAAGAAATTGTAACAGCCTTCCCTAATACCAAGGAAGTTCGTTATGATAATGAATTAAATCGTATTCCTATTGGTTTTATGAATGAAAGTGAACAGAATATTTTCTTCGCTATCCTAAGTCAGGTTAAAGAAACTAGTGAAAGAAAGACCAAATTATCTTTTACTCAAATTCGTGAATTAGCAAGTTTTCAGAAGACTTCAAACAAAGAATTAATCAAGTCTCTTGATAATATGACAACAAAACTAGCCTCTTTAAATGTTCGAATCCATAATCAACAACAAATCATTAAGTTTACCCTATTCCCAACTTTTCAAATAGATGGGGATCAACAAACTCTAACTGTTGCTGTTAACGAAGATTTTCGCTATATCGTTAATGATTTAGCCAAAGGATTCGTAACTAACTTTGACATTGAAGAATTTACTTCTATCAAATCTAAATATGCGAAAACAGCTTTTCGTTTAGCTAGAGAACACGAAAATAAAGTCTTTGATGTTGTATTAAAGGATTTTAAAGAACTTTTCTCTATTCCTAAATCTTATCGACCAACGGATATCAATAGATTAATTTTAACAAAAGTTAGTAAAATCCTACAGGAGTATTTTACTGTTTTTGAAATTACACCTGTACAAGATGAAAAAGGTAAAGCTCATCGAATCATAGCTTACCGTTTTAATATTGGAGAACGTATTTTAAGAAATCTTGACGAACCACGTCAAATTTCATTATTAGATGACTAAATAAAAAAGCCCCCTACCGACCAAAGTAAGGAGCCTAAAAACTGTATGTGACCAGCATACAGTAAAATCTCAGTCAAGTACCACCAAGACTAAGAACAAATAATTAATATCAAACTTACGATAGCTCTTTATAAAAGTTAATTAAGCACCACCAAAATTAACTTGAGTTTTTTGGACTCATTTTTCGCTATCTATGTTTTTAATTATAGCATTATTATGTCTTTTTTTCATCATTTTTAGTCTTGTGTGTACTTCAAATATTTTTTATGGAAGGAAGTTTACACAATGAAAAGTCTTACATCTCGTGCATTTTTACCAATAAACACTGATTTATTCAATAATCCTAAGTATCAAAAATTAAGTTGTGATGCTATGGTTTTATATTCACTATATTCTCAAAGAAAAGAAGTATCTACTTTTCATTCTCAAACTGGTAATGATACTTTTACAGATTCAGAAGGCATTTTTATCTATTTTTCTAATGACGAAGCTGCAAAAATCCTTCGTATGTCTGTAAGAAAAATCTCTACTTTACGCTCTCAACTTATTGACTGTGGTCTAATAAGTGTTATTCGTCATGGTCTTAAGAATTTTAAAATCTATGTAAATACACCAGAAACAACTCCAGCTGAAACAGATCTTGTTTTGCCTTGGGCTAATTTTGACTTTGAAAAGCCTATTAAATCCGTTCCTGCAAATTCTGCTAGTACGAAGTCGCAAAAATTGCCTATAAATCAATCTAATAATAATCAAACTAAATTATTATTATCAAGAGAATCAAATGAATCAGTACCACAAAATCAGAGTAACACTCTAGTCACACCTAAAAAATCCGAAAAAGATATATTAAATGAGTTATCTTTAGATTCAATTGTTACAAGACTTAAAGATACTTTTAGTCTTCCTGTAGTTTCTAGATTGAAAGTATTAGCAAATAATTCATATACAAAATTGAAATGGTTTAGTGACACTATTTTTAAAGCTAAAAGTCAAGTAACAAAGAAATTATTATCTGATGCTAGATGGTTATATAATCCTGTCAGTCAAGAAGCAACTCGTTTTGAATCCAATGATTTATTGAAAAGAGGATTAGAATCTGCTTTGCTTCAAATTGCGGAAATAGTTTATAAGGGTAAAGAAAAAATACAGAATAAGGCTAAGTTTATTTACGTTTACTTACGCAATTTTATGGCAAATGCAGTAAAACAGTATTTAATAGACAACTATGAATTAACGGAAGATGATGAAATAGAATTAAACCTACTGTTGAGTTTCTAAAAAAAGAACCTGTAATAATACAGATTCTTACAAGTAGTTTTTAGATTAAATTAATCCAGATTTTGCCCATTAGAATTAATAACTTTAGCGTACCATTTAGCTGAATCTTTAGCAAAACGCTGATAATCACCTGAACCATCTTCAGCTAAATTAACATAAATTAAGCCATAGCGTTTGGATATTTCGCCGGAACTAGCACTGATTAAATCTATACAACCCTAACTTGTATATCCTAATACTTCAACCCCATCTTCAGTGACTGCGGCTTTCAATGCTTGGATATGATCGCGAAGATAATTAATTCTGTAAGTATCGTTGACTTTATTTTTAGCTGATAAAGTATCTTTTGCACCAAGACCATTTTCTACAACGAATAATGGTTTTTGGTAACGATCGTAGAGTTCATTTAAAGTAATACGAAAACCAAGTGGATCTATTTGCCAGCCCCACTCACTTGTTTTTAAGTATGGATTCTTTAAAGAAACAAATAGGTTTCCAGCTGTTTGATCTTAATCAGCCTTTCCAATAACTCGGCTATTGTAGTAAGAAAACGATACAAAGTCTACTGTACCTTGCTTTAATATTGTTAGATCATCAGTATCTTTGGATAATTCAAAATTTATCTTTTCAAAATATTTTAGAGCATAGTTAGGATAAGCCCCATGAACTTGGATATCAGAGAAAAAGTAATTTTTACGTTGTTCAGTCAGACTGTCCCATGCATCAATAGGATTGCAAGTGTTAGGATAAATACATCCTGCAGCTAACATACTACCTATTTGATTTGAAGAATCAATTTTATGACCTAATAGTACAGCTTTAGCACTTGCGATTAATTGGTGATGAGCGGCTTGATAACTAACATGGAGTTTGTCTTCATGTTCCTTAAAAGTTAGACCTGCTGCTAAATAAGGAAGATGCAGAATCATATTAAAAAGTTTTTTGGAAATTCTTTCATTGATGACACCTCATTTAAACTAAAACTGATAATAAATTTTTTCCATTATCACTAACGGTAACAACATCTTTATATTGAGCTGAATTAGTTACAACAACAGGTGTGATAACTGAATACCCTTCTTTTTTAATTTCTTCAAGATCAAAATTCAATAATCTTTGACCTACTGTAACTCTATCTCCTTTTTTACTAAGGGTTTAAAGTGTTTTCCTTCTGTATCCATTCCAACGTCAACTGCCCCAGTCTAAAGACTAAGGCTTGTAACTCACGACCTTACGGTCAGTGGTAATAACGCAACTTCGTTGCTCCCACACTATACGTGGCTACATCATTGGGTGGTTGACAGCACCCACTTAACTAACACGTTTACGCATTAGTTATTAATTCAAATTTAGGTTGTTCTTGTCCACTAATATACTGAGTTCCAAGCAATTGGATATTCATAGCTCCAATACGGTCATCATTAGAACGATAACCACAATTATTACAATGATATTCATGTTTTTCATGATTGCGATTATCTTTTTTGATAACTCCACACTTAGGACAACGTTGAGATGTATATTTAGCAGAAACTTCAACAACTTCACTATTGTGTAAGTGTGCTTTATAAGTTAGAAATTGGTCTAATTGATAAAAAGCCCATGATTTATTTTGATTACGCAAAGCTTTAGGTAAGTCAGTACGTTCAAAAGAAACACCGTTAAGGTTTTCTAATACAAACAAAGTATTAGCACCATATTTTTGAACAAGTGTCTTAGACAAGCAATGATTAACATCACTTATCCAACGGTTCTCTCGTCCAGATAATTTCTTTAAATGTCTTTTAGCTGACTTAGTTCCTTTAGCTTGTAAGGTGGCACGAAGTTTTTGATATTTAGCACGTTTACGCATAATTGCTTGTCCGTCAAAAAAGGCAGTCTTACCTTGTTCATCATAACTAGTAGCTAAAAAGCGTAAACCACGGTCAATTCCGACAACGTGTTTTACAGTTTGTTTATCAAAATCAGTGACTTCTTTAGTGGCTGAAATATGTAAATACCACTTGCCACTAGATTTAAGTAATTTAGCTAAGCCAAATTTCCAAGTACCGTCAAGGTACTGATTGAATCCACGACAAATAGGATCAACTTTGACACGACCATCAAGGGTGTTAATGGATAATTGACTGCTACTTAAATAAGACCAATCACGGTTACGTTGAAGGTCAACTTGTGGACGATTAAAAGAAATTGGTTTATGTAACCAAGTCAAATCACGTACTTCACGGTACCACTCACCAGTATTCTGGTCTTGATATTTATAAGGTCTACGTGCCATTTGAGTTTTGACAGTTTTATAGCGTGCAATAACAGTTCTAATTACAGATTGAGCCATTTGCGATTTAAGACTAAATAGATTGCGTAACTTAGAATATAGTTCTTTATTTAATCTACTTTGTTTCATATTAAAATTATGATTAAAAATGTATTCAGATACATAATTACATGCTTGACGGTATTGTTCCATTGTTTTAGAAAAACTCAAAGCTGTCTCAGAGTTAGAAATCTTTAGTTTAGTCTTGATTGTAACTTGCATTTCCATTAGGTTCACCTCACTTCCTTCACTAATTATTATAATATAAATATTTAGTGAAATATACTAAAAAGGAGGGATAGCCCTTTATATCAATAGATTAATTCGTCACTTGCGAGTCTGCAATTGTATTCATTTTGTATAAAATTTAGAACTTTTTCAGCAGCTTGATAAGCATCTGGATATTGAAGTTTGATGATCTCGAGCATAGATGAATCAGACTTTTCAATCGATATTTGATTAGAAAAAATTCTTTGGGTCAGGTAACGCAAGTGAGTTGCGAAGCGATAGTAATAAGCGGAATGTTCATCAATTTCCTGATGGCAAGCGTATTTTAAAATCTGGATTACTTTTTGGATAAATTGTGTCAATCCATCTAAATCGTCAATAGTCTGATTCATTTGTGCTTCTACAATATGCATTGTAATAAAACCTGCCTCACCTTCAGGGAGTTTAATTCCAAATTGTTGATTAATAATATCTAGTGCTTCTTTACCAACCGTGAATTCTTTAGAATAGAATCTTTTAATTTCCCAAAGTAAATTATTTTTTAATTCAACACCAGAATTATATCGTTCTAATGTACTATGGATATGGTCACTAAGAGCAATAACTTTTGAGTCACTAACTTTGGTATTAAAAATATCTTCGGCATAATTTAAAATCTGGGTGGCAACTCTAATATCATCTAAAGAAATATTGGATAATAATTGAGAGACTGAAGATTCCTCATTATCTGATGAACTAAGAGAAAAACGTTTTTCAATTAAATTTTCATCGATATTATTTCCAGATCGTTATTTGAAACCTAATCCTCTACCCATCAAAATGATTTCTTGATTATTTTGATCGAGAGTAATGACAATATTATTAATAATAACTTTAAAAATTTTCATAGTAGCCTCCTTTCTGAATAGTAATAAAAAAACCAATATACATCTTTGTAGAGACTACAACAAAAAAGATGTATATTGGTTTAGCTTACCCAAGCGCAATAACTATCCAAACTTACACAAGAAGAATATAACATAAGGTAACAAAATTAACAGCCGTTTTTTTGTAACATATAACATTTATTAAATACATTATATATAATATAAATACATAAAACATTAATATAACAAATTAACATTATATTAATATATTAACACAATGTTATAATTAAACAAAAAGAATTAACACATTGTAGGAGATTGTGGTAAACTAACTATAGATAATGTGCAAATGTATAAATGTGTAAATGTAGAAAGGTAGGTTAAAAAATGACTGCCACAGTATTATCATTTTTAAATTTTAAAGGTGGCGTTGGAAAAACTAGCGCTACTGCATTAGTAAGTTACAACTTAGCAAAAATGGGTAAAAAGTGTCTAGTTATAGACTTTGACCCTCAGGCTAATATTACTGCCCTATTTTTAAAAACTAAGTATCAAAATAAAGATAAAGTTGCAACTATTGAATCATCATTAATGACCGCTTTGAATAGAGAAGAAAGTTTAGATTCAATAACTATTGAAATTGAAGACAACTTATACCTTATTCCAAACGCTGTTGACTTTAGTATGTATAGTCGTTTTTTGGAAAGAAACTTTATGGATGAAAAAGAACGTATTGGTTTCTTCAAAAAGAAAGTTGATTCATTACGTGATAAATACGACTTTATCTTCATAGATGTTCCACCAACAATTTCATTACCAAACGATACAGCTTTCTATGCATGTGATCAAATTATTGTAGTTCTTCAAACTCAAGAACGTTCGTTGCAAGGTGCAGAAGTTTTGATTGAGTATTTACAAAATAGTATTGTTGATGCATATGATTCTAAAGTTGATATCTTAGGAATTTTGCCTTTCTTATCAAAAAGAAGTGCTAGCGTAGATAAAGAAATTTTAGACGCAGCTTCAGAAGAATTTGGTGATGAAAATATCTTTAATGCGAAAATTATGCAAATGGAACGTGTTAAGAGAATGGATATGACAGGGATTACTGATAATCCAAGTGATTCATGGGATAAGAAAACACATGCAGCTTTCAAGGGAGTTGCTAATGAAATTTTAGAAAGGTTAGGTGAAGAATAATGGCTGGTGGATTACTTAATCATTCTAAAAAAAGTGGACAAAACAAATTAGTTCATAGTGGACCAGTAAAAGTTGAAAATCAGGTTGAACGTGGCGATGTAGTTACTGATGAAAATACAGTAACCTTTCCTGCTAATGTTCGTGTAGATAATCATATTAGAAATCAAATAACAGCTTTAAATAATATAGGGATTGGATCAACCCAAAAAGAAGTTGTAGGGAATCTATTGAGTGAAAGAATTGAAAAGTTAAGCGATAGTGACAGACAGAGGTTTAATCGTATCTTGAATATTTTGGAACAAAAAGATTATCTTACATCACTAAGTAAAAAATAATGGCGAAACAGAGGATAGTTCTATATTATCCTCTGTTTTTGTGTATAGTGTTAAATGTAAATATATTATATATAATAAATAATATATTTATATAATGTTAATAGGATAATATTATGTAGACAACATTTATATAAAGTGTATAATAAAGAAAATTATTAACATGTGGCGTTAAAAGATAATCTTGAATGGAGGGAAAGTAACGGTGAAAAATGTATGGTTGATATTAAAGTTAATAAGGTATTTGCTAGTGGGTATAATTTGTCTAACTCTAATATTTATTTATAAAGAGGACATCACTTTTCACCCGATGAAGTATACATTTGAAATGCAACATATGTATTTTTTTATTACCACAGCTATTCTCCCATTCTTTAGATTGAAACATCAAAGTTGGTTTATATCCGATGGTGAACCAGTAGTTTCTTATAAGCAAAAAGCGTTAGATTTACATCATCAGGATCTTGCGCAAAATCATAAAGATAGAAAATGGACTTCAAATGGAGTCTACACGAATCCATATGAATATACGAGTGTAGATACAATGTCGCATGATAATATGTCAGAATGGCTATATAGTGTAGCAAAAAGCATGATTATGAGTATGTTATTTATTTTTTTAGGACCGATTTTTATATTCTTAGATATATATATTAAATATAAAAAGTAAATATATATATTAAATGTTAGTATATTATGTTGATAACACAATATACTAACATTAACACAAAAGAAGAGATTGACTCACGTGTTATCTTTAAGGATGAGGATTGGAAAAGTAAAAAATATGACCTCCCTAAAAATGTAGAAATGTTGTTTTTTAGGGAGGTCTATTATTGTAAATTATTTAATTCATATTAGTTAATTTTTCTACTTATGATTATTTTTGCCAGTATTCCTAATACTGTTATATATATCAGCGGTTGAGCATGTTGCGTCGCAGTTCCAGTACTAATAATAATCCAAAAATCATTGAGAAAATGTATTATTATTGTGGCAAATAAGTTCTTATATATTAAATATATTACTGCGAATAGCATACCTATTCCTGCTGCCACTATGACTTGGCTTAAAGTCGGTAAGAATTCTTGTCTAAATAAATTTATAAAATGCAACAATCCAAATAAAGTACCTGAAGTAATAGAGCTAATCCATATTTGCTTACGTTCACTTTTTAGGCGTAAACGAGTATAGATATAGTTACTAATTACTCCTCGATAAACAACTTCTTCAACAATCCCTGCTTGTAAAGATACTAATAATGCTATAAACAGATGATTGATATTAGTTACGATCATAAAAATAGTAATTAATATTATTGCAACAGCTGTAATCTTATGTCTTTTAAAAAAAGAAAAATCTATTTTAAAGTTTATTTTTATCCCAATAAATTTTTTATTTATAAACCATATAATTCCACAAATTGCAAAATTTAATAGAACAGTTATAAATGTAGAATATAGTTCAGATTTAATCCCTAAAAAATGAACTAATGTACCTGTTCCAACTATTAAAATACCATAAAGTAATACCAGTACAACTGGTACCTTAAATGTTTTTAAACTCATATCCCTATACATTCCCTTAACAATATATTTAATAATAGGAAAACATATTTTTCTTATAAAGTCTAGTATTATCTAATTATACAACAGTAAGTTGTGGTAAATTATATATTAAATAATAACATTATGAATATAAATAATGTTATTACATTATATTTTTAACATTAACACAAACAATAAAAAAGAATTAAAATCAGCTTAATTTGCTGATTTTAATTCTTTTAAGAGATATTGCTATTTAATAATAGTTGAAATGGCGTCATTTACACTACTTTTATCACGTTCAATCATAGCAACACGACTTTCTATAACTTTAGTATCCATGATGATTTCACGTGTTAATCCTGGAGTATTGAGTTTAGGTTCAAAGAATTCTTTAAATTCAGCTAATCGTTGTTCTGTATGCAATGCACGTGCAGTAACTGTGATATAAGATGTAAATTCCATATCGCCACCGACTGTATCTTCAAGCCATTTCCAGTCGTTACGAATCCAATCCCAAGCAACTTGTTCGCCTAGATTGTTTGAAAGAGTTCTAAAGTACCAAGTACGTAAATCTTGAGGTTTGATAGTATCTGCATCTTCGAAATGAGATACAATTTGTTGAACTTGGTTAGTATCTTTTGTTGAGGTCAATGCAAACAAAATGTCTTTTTTATATGAACTATCACTAGTTTTACGGTAATCTTCGAGTAAAGATGCAAATAATTGAGGAGAGTTGTAATTTTTAACTTCATTTTGTAATACAAGAGCACGAATATCAGAAGATAAGCTTAATAAATTATCTTGATTTTGAGTAAAGATTTCATGGGCTTTAGATTCTACAGAAGAATTTTCGGCATATAAAGCGGCACTCAAAACAAGAGGACGAACTAGTTGATCGTCATTGCTATCAGTATCCTTTGGTAACCAAGATAAACGTTGAACTTGGTCAGCACTTAAAGTATTAACAAATTTCTTTAAGTTTGCTTCATCAGTGGAATCTGGAGTAACAAAGAATTTCAAATTATTAACAATGCTATATAAAGTCTCATTAACAATAGCTGAATCACTATTTGAAAATTCTTTTAATAATGGAATAACCTTAGAATAAGAAGCTAAACCACTATCAGCAAGGAGACGTAAATCTTGCAATAATTGTAATTTATCAATATGTGTTAGATTTTGTGAGTTAACTAAAATATCTTCTAATAGTTCAGGAGCGTAATTAACTACAACATGAGAAGTATTTCCTACATTGAAACGTAGAGGTTTATCGGCTGCTTTTCTCAATTCTTGATAGTCACCTAAGTCTAATTCCTTTTGCGTAAGTAGCTTAGGAGCTTGAGCAAAGTCTGCATGTAGAGGAACTTGCCATAAACGATCTACATCTTTACCTTCACCAATAAAGAATTGATTTTGTTTAACTACTAAATGACCATTTTTAACATTGACATTAAGAACTGGATAACCAGGTTGTTCTAGCCATGAGTTCATAATAGAGCCAATATCAAGATTTGAAGCTTTACCAAGTGCTTTCCATAAGTCAGAACCAACAGCATTATTGTATTTGTGTGACTTAAAGTAAGCTTTTAGTCCAGAACGTAAAGCTTCATCGCCAATTAAAGCACGAACCATTACTAATAAACGAGAACCTTTTGCATAAACAATAGCTGGATCAAATAGAGAATCGATTTCAGCAGGATCCCTAACTTCAACGTGAACGGATTGAACGCCATCAGTTGCATCACGTTGTAAAGCTTGAGGTGCTTCAGATGTTTGGAATAATTCCCAGATATTCCAGTCAGGTTGTAGTGCATCGATAGCAACATATTCCATCATATTGGCGAAACTTTCATTTAACCATAGATCATCCCACCATTTCATAGTTACTAAATCACCGAACCATTGATGAGCAAGTTCATGAGCAATAACAGTTGCAACAATACGCTTTGTATCTAAAGATGTGTTATCAGGATTTAATAATAGATAAGCTTCACGATAAGTTACCAAGCCCCAATTTTCCATGGCTCCGGCTGAAAAGTCAGGTAAGGCTAGTTGCCAGGAGTGAGGGAGTGGATATGGAGTTTGATAATAATCTTCGTAAAATTCAATTGAACGTTTAGCAATATCTAAAGCAAAATCTAGTTCTTTTTTGGCATGAGCCTTAGTTGAAAATACACCGATTTTAACACCAGATTTAGTTTCAGTAAGTTTGCTTTGTAATTCACCAAAGGCAAAGGCTACAAGGTAAGTTGACATTCTCACAGTAGTGTCAAAGTAATGAACACCATTTTCTGTCTTAACTTCTGGCATGTTGCTAAGGACAGTTTCACCTTCATGCTCGTCAAACTTTATAGCAAGATCGAAAGTAGCTTTAGCAACTGGTTCGTCAATAGAAGGAAATGCTTGACGCGCAAATGTAGTTTCAAATTGCGTACCGATAAGTTGTTTTTTTACACCATCAACTTCATAGTAAGAAGGATAGATTCCCATCATAGAATCAGTAAGCTTAGCAGAATATGATACTTCTAAATCAAGATCTCCAGTATTAGGAACATTAAAAGAGACGGTTTCAGAATTATCATCGAATTTAAAATCGGTAGAATTACCATTAACCTTTACATCAAGAATATTGAGGAATTTTTGATGTAAAGCAATTTCTTTTTGAGAAGCATTCCCAGAAATCTTAGTAACTCCCGTAAATGTTTTCTTTTCACGATTGATATCTAGATAAATTTGATAATGCTTTGGTTGGAATAAATCATACAAATGTGATACTTGTCCCATTGCTTGACCACCTTTCATTTATTAGATAAGTTAATCATACGCTTTTAAATGAGAAAAATCTATTAATACAATTAAAAAAACATATAATGTTAATATATTGTACATTTAGCATTATACATAATATATAATGTATAAACATTATGAATTTGACATTATATATATGTATTAACACAAAGTAGCTAATATAGTGATTTGTAAATTTTTAAAATTTTGCTTAAAATATAATAGCCAATTAATATTTATACAAGGTGATTTATATGGGAATTTATGTTTTTGGAATGCTTTCAACTTTGATAATAGAAGTAATCACATTATCTTATTCGAGTAAAGTGAAGTTTGATTTTTTGCATATAGTAGTATTTATTTTGTTAATGGTTATTTGTATACCGATTAAAATTAGCAATTTAATTATGATTATTGGAGGAGTATTAATTACCTATCATCAAGATAATGGAAGAGACAGTTGGTTAAGATACATAATTTTTGTGATGTATTCGTTTGTCACGACATGGATTTTACAAGTAGTTCTGAATTTTTATGGAAGTAGGATGTATAATTGGTTCAATTATGATAATTTTTTAGGAACTTTGGTTTGTCAAAGTATAATTTTTTTAATGCAGATAGGAATTATCTATTGGTTTAAAGATAGTTTGGAAATTTTATCAATGTCGGATTCAAGTAAAAAGAGAAAAATGGAATTAGTGGCTATTGCATTTTTAGCAATCTATTTAATTTATGGATCAACATTTAATGATAATTACAATAGTTGGTGGATAAGCGTTTATGTGATAGGATTGATTTTATTTTGGGGATATATAAGAGCGATTGCCTTATTGGAAACTAAACGAGAACTTGATGAACTAAAAGATTTTGAATTACAGAATATTGAAAATTATGCGAACAAGATTGAAGAAATGTATCAAGGTCTTAGAAGATTCAGACATGATTATTTGAATATTTTACTTAGTATGGATCAAGCAATAAAAAGTGGAAATTTAGAGTTGATAGAAGAAACATATACTAAAATTATGGAACCAAGTAAAGAAAAGATTAACGCAGCTTACTATGATTTGGGTAAACTGAAACATGTAAAAACTTCAGCAATTAAAAGTATTCTTTATAATAAATTTAGTTATGCAGCTCATGAAGGAATTGAATTGGAAATTGAAATAAATGATGATGTTACGGTTCAATACACAAGATTGCTAGATGCAGTTAGAATACTATCTATATTGTTGGATAATGCAATTGAAGCGGCGTTGGAAAGTAAGGAACCACGATTATTAGTGGCATATATTAAAGATGCTGATATTGAAAGAGTAATTATTGAGAATAGTACTAAAGTAGAAAGAGTAGAGATAGCCCCACTGTTCAAAGAAAATTATACAACTAAGAGTGGAAATAGAGGGCAAGGATTAGCGACTGTTAAAAGGTTGATCGGTCATTATCCCAATGTATCCTTAAAAACAAGTAGTAGTGACTATACATTTACTCAGGAGTTAGTTTTAAATAAGGAAGAAAAAAGATGAAAATATTTATTTTAGAGGATGATTCACTTCAAATTTTACGCTTAAAGTTGATTTTAGAGAGTATTCAACCAAACTTAGTGATTCAAACTTTTAAAGAATCAGATAAATTATTGCAACATATTACTCAGCCAGATGAAAATAATATTTATTTGCTGGATATTGAATTAAAAAATTCTAGATATGGTGGTTTTGAAGCTTCTCAAAGAATTAGAGAAGTTGATAATTTAGGTACAATTATTTTTATTACTACGCATTCAGAATTTATGAGAAAAACATATGAGTACAGAGTAGCGGCGCTAGACTTTATTGATAAAATCCAAACAAATGATGAAATTAAACAGAGTTTGGTTACAGATTTTCAATTGATAAAAGAAAGACAAAACTTAAATGAAGAAACTGAATTTATTGAATTAGAAAGTAATTCTGAAATTTTTAGAATACCGGTATCTGATATATATTTTTTTGAAACAATCACTGACTTAACAAAAAGGAAACTTTCAGTTTATACAAAATCTCAACATTTTGTAGTTAAAGGAAATTTAAAAAGCATAGAAACTAAGAGCGATAGTTTTATGAGAGTACATAGATCATTTGTCGCAAATGTAAATAATATCAAGAGATTTGATAGTAAGGAAAAGAAACTATATTTTAGCGAAAAGACTTATTGTTTAGTTTCTCGAAAAAATGTAGTTCCATTAAAAAATATACTTAAAGAAGGATTTGTGGAAATGTAAAAAATTACCATTTGGTGTAAATTTAGTACCATTCAGTGCAAATTTCTAAAAAATCATAATATTTTGGCTATACTAACAACAGTTTTTAAGGAAAGGAGGATATGTTTTTATAATGAAGGTTATGCGGAAAATTGTTGTTAGTTTAGTATTTTTATTAGGTTTTGTAATTAATTTTCATTTTGGAAATAGCAATGTTTCGGCTGATAATATTGATCGCTATATCGCTTATGTGGGGCAATCACAGGATTCGTACGGAATGCCAATTTATGTACAAAATTTAAGTACAGGAAAAGTTGATGTTGCTTATTGTATAAATGAATCAAAGAAGTTACCTTACTCAGCAGTATATAACAGATTTGATGCAACGCCGGAACGATTGATGGCATTAGATAATCCACTGGTAGATAGGGAGCAGTTACCAGATATTATTAAAAGAATCATATACAATGGTTATCCATTGAATGCTACTAAGTTGCAAGGAAAACTATCCGACGGTGCTTTCAGAAGACTTACTCAACTTGCAATTTGGCATTATAGTGATTCATATAATGTAAATGAAAATGAATTAACACAAGAAGAAAGAATGGTATATAACGAATTGATACAAAGCGTCAATCCAGTACCAGTAAATCTAAACTTAAATATATATGTAAAAGATGACAGTACATATCAAGACTTGCTAGGGACAAGTTTTGGTCAATTACCTGAACACCCACAATTTAGTTCAAGTAGTTCAATTTCAAGTAGCTCGAGTTCGAAACCTTTAAGTTCTAGTTCCTCATCAAGCATTGAATCTTCAAGTTCAAGTGTATCTAGTTCTTCGAGCTCAAGTTCTTCAAGTTCAGTAACTAAGGCTGAAAGTACTTCGAGTTCTTCTTCAGTAAGTTCAAGCAGTTCGGTTTCTAGTAGTGTACCCCAGACTGAAACTTCAACTGTTAGCTCAAGTAGTTCAAGCTCAGTAACAAAAGCTGAAAGTACTTCATCCAGTGCAAGTAGCTCAAGTGAACAACAAGAATCAAGTTCCTCGTCTAGTATTCCAAGTTCAAGTAGCTCAAGTTCTGTGGAAAGTTCTAATGTAAGTTCAACTTCTAGTGTAAGTAGTAGCTCAAGTAGTGAGCAAACCTCCAAAGTCTCAAGCGAACAAAGCAGCTCATCTTCTTCAGAAATTAGTAGTGTACCATCTGTTGCGACATCTACAAGTAGTTCGAGTTCTACTAATAGTGAAAAGGTGATTCCTGTTGAGACAAGTTCAAGTTCATCAAAGAAAGAATTAGTAAGTAAGAAAGTTAATTCATCGGTCAAAGTAGATAAGAAAAAAGATTTACCGCAGACAGGTGAGAAACATAACGAAGTCTTATGGCTAAGCATACTAGGGTGTATAGTTCTTGCTGGTTCGCTTGGGATATTTGAAAGAAAATACAAATAAAGCTAATAGTTTCAAAAAAATAAAATATATAATTTATTCATACGAAAGTTTGAGATGTAAAAGTCTCAAACTTTTTTTGATAAAAAATACCGATTAGAACTATATGAACTAATCGGCATAAGTTAATTATTAGAATGTTGCAGTATCTGGATCAGTTGCTAAATGAGTAACTCCACGTAATCCATCTAATTTCTTCATTTCATCATCAGTTAATTCAAAATCAAAAATGTCAGTATTAGATTTAATATATTCAGCATGAACAGATTTTGGAAGAGGAAGGAAACCATGTTGCAATGACCAGCGAAGCAGAACTTGAGGTACGCTATGATTGTGAGCTGCAGCAATTTCAGCAACTAATTCATTACGCAATAAATCACCAGTACCTAAAGGACTATAAGCTTCATTTAAAATATCGTGTTCTTTATTAGCAGCTAGTACATCTGGTTGGAGATCACTAGGATTTAAGTAGTTTTGGTTAACTGCAGGAACGATATTAGCAGTCTTCAATAATTCCTCTAGGTGATGTCTACGGAAATTGGAAATACCAATTGCACGAATTTTGCCAGCTTTGACTGCTTCTTCCATAGCTTGCCAACTTTCAGCATTTAACTCTGCCCAATGTTCACGAACTGCTACTGGGTTTGGCCAATGAATTAAGTATAGATCTAAATAATCAGTATCTAATTTTTGTAAACTTAAATCAATGGCTTTTTTAGTAGCTTCATAACCGTGAGAATCATTCCAAAGTTTAGTTGTCAAGAAAATATCATGACGGTTAATGCCACTTTCTTTGATGCCTTGACCAACGCTGACCTCATTGCCATAAGCTGCCGCTGTGTCAATATGACGATAACCAACTTCAAGTGCAGTTTTTACAGATTCACGAGTAACCTCGCCATCTGGAGTTTGCCATGTACCGAAACCGACAACAGGGATCTCTACACCATTATTTAATTTATATGTGTCTGTTAATGCCATTTTAATACCTCCATAAATAAGTAATCGCTTTTATTATATACCTTACTATTAGTAAGTATCAAATGATATGCTTTGAGGGGAAAGAAAAACACCTTACAAATACTAGTAGGGAAAACCAGTGCTTATAAGATGTTTTATGATATTAATAAATCAAAGTTCTTTTTTTAGAGATATAAGAGAATCGTAAGCTAGTTGATGATCTTCAAAATCAGTTAATCCTGAAATAATTAGTGAACCAACGATACCAACATCCTTAACGAAAATTGGAAAACCACCACCGCCAATAGTAAATTCTTTAGGAGAAAACCCAGTATCTTGATAAAATTTGGCTTCATTACCTGCATACACAGCCTTTTTATAAAAAGTAGAGTGATCAAAAGCTTCTACTGTATTTAATTTCTTATTAATCCACATATTATTTTCAGAAGATGTATTTTTTCCAGATCTAAAATAAACTTTTCTTCTATTTAATGAGATTAATATACAAATATTTTCAAAATTTTCAGAAGATGTACTTTTTTTAATTTCATTGACAAGTTTATCTACTAAAGATAGATTAAAGTATGGTAGGGTGGACTCAATTTCTTGTGATAAAACCTCAGATTCAGATAACATACGAGGACCTCCTAAACTAAAGTGAAAAATTAGTATCTACTTTTTGAGGTAATCCTGTTTCAATGGATTTTTGTGCTGCAATAGCTGCACGTTGAGCCATAATTACATCTTTTCCGGAAGCAACAACAGGCTTATCGTTTAAAAGAGAATCTACAAACATTTTCATTTCATTAATGTAAGCATCATGATATCTTTGAACAAACATAGGTAGAGGTTTCTTCAAAGATTCGTGATTTTTATTATATAATTCTACGGTGCTGTTATTGACATTTTCAGCCTTTAACATACCTTCGGATCCAAAAACTTCT
Source organism: Ligilactobacillus sp. MP3 (assembly GCF_024436335.1). Taxonomy (NCBI): domain Bacteria; kingdom Bacillati; phylum Bacillota; class Bacilli; order Lactobacillales; family Lactobacillaceae; genus Ligilactobacillus; species Ligilactobacillus sp. MP3. The sequence goes on along the minus strand of NZ_JANFQI010000004.1, from coordinate 28,411 downwards.
ACACGTTGATCGTAACCATATACGGCTCGTCTACTATTATCAATTAAGCCATATGCCCCATTTTCGAATTGTAATACCAAGGCTAATGTATCGATATCGTTAATTTCTTTTAATGTAGGATCGATTAATGTACCACCTTTAGCATAGACTTCAGTAATGTTACTATTCATCATATACCTTGCCATGTCAAAATCATGCATAGTGAAATCAAATAATAATCCACCAATACGCTTAATTAAATCATGTGGCAATAAATCGGGATCACGAGAAGTGATTTTAACAACTTGCGGATCACCAATAGCACCATTCCTAACATTTTCGTAAATATTTCTAAATTGAGGATCCATTCTACGATTAAAACCAACTTGTAATTTAACATTAGCTTTTTTAACTGCTCGTAATACGTCTAAACTAGCTTCTTCATCTAAGCTCATACTAAGAGGTTTTTCACAGAAAATATTCTTTCCAGCATTGGCGCAAGCGGTAACAATTTCTTCGTGAGTATCAGTTGAAGTGAAAACGAAGATTGTATCTATATCTGGGTTATTAAGTAAATCATGATAATCTTTAGTTTGATTAGTTATACCTAAATCATTAAGTTTATCGGAAATATTATCGATAAATACATCAGATACTTGTAAAATATTTATTTCTGGAATTGTCAGAAGATTTTGCAAATGCATAAATCCAGCTCTACCTAACCCTATAATACCAGCATTAACACGTTTCATAAAAACACATCCTTTAAAATAATAATTTTTTATTTGCTCTCTTTACCATTTTTAAAACTTTCTTGAATCTCTTCAAGTGATTTATTCATGGTCTCGGGAGCAAATTTATAAGCAAAAACAAAAGAAATAATATTACAAATAACGAAAATAGCAAAAGTAGATGAAATACCTAACTTATCTACGAGAATTGGGAAGAAGTAACCTACCAAAAAGTTAGAACCCCATAAGAAAAATGTTGCAAATCCCATTGCCATTCCACGTAGCTCTTGTGGAAAAATCTCAGAGAGAAGTAACCAGACAATAGGGGAAATACATCCTTGGAAGAAGCCTAAAAAAGTCATTGTAAGTAATATAACAGTATAAGGCATTAAACTAGAACCAATCATATACTTAGTAACTAAAGACATTAAAATTAATGAAATAGAAGTACCAGTAATTCCAGACAATAATAGTTTACGGCGACCGTTATGAATCATCAATTTCATACCTACAATTGTTGCTAATACAGAAATGACACCGTTGCCAATATTAGCTACAAGAGCTGCTTCATGGCCAAACCCTGCAACCATCAATATTGAAGTTCCGTAGTACATCATTATGTTAATTCCTATTATTTGTTGCATAACACCAACACCAATACCTATTAGAACTAACTTACGAACCCAAGGAATATTCAAATCTTTGAAAGACATTTTTTTAATATTATTGTTTTTCTCAATAGATGTCTCTATTTCCCTAAATTCAGTTTGACATTTACTATCTGAATCTCTAACACTACGTAACACAGACAATGCTTCATCATTTCGATGATGCATAATTAGCCAACGTGGTGACTCTGGAACCGCCATCATTCCTAAGAATAAGAAAGCAGCTGGTACCATACCAAAACCTAACATGTAACGCCAAATATGCCCAACATTGTCGAAGGAAGCGCCAAGGATCGCATTAAAAATAAAAGCTATTAATTGTCCACTTACGATCATCAATTCATTTCTTGTAACCATTCTTCCTCTAGTCTCGGCAGGAGAAATCTCTGACAGAAAAGTAGGTACTAGAACAGAAGCACCACCGACAGCTAGTCCTAATAGAAAACGAAAAATAATTAGGAAAATAGCATTAGGTGCAATAGAACAAAATAGAGTACAGAAGAAAAAAACAAATGATAGCCAAAACAGCATCTTTTTTCTACCATATCTGTCTGACAACTTTCCAATAATTAGTGCACCAACAGCAGCGCCTAAAGTTATACCACTAGTAACTAAACCTTCTTCAGAGGAAGAAAGATTTAATTGGCTAGGAGCACTCATATAAGAAAGAGATCCATTAATGACACCCGTATCAATACCGAACAACAATCCCCCAATTGAGGAAATGAAACCTATACGATTAAGATTACTGTTAATTTTATGACTTTCGAGATATTCAACAGATTTATGTCGGTCCTTTCCTTGTGCAATCATTACAAACAACCTCCCATTCCATAAAAAAGACATACCAATAATTAAATTAGGTATATATTTTTATGAAAATAATTATCATTTTCACAAACTTTAATTTGTCACTACCTTGATGTAATAATCAAAATGACAACTAGATTATTACACTGTTAACAAATTAAATCAAGTTAATTTAGTTTTTTTTTTTTTTTGAAAATATATTTCGAAAAGTGTTGACATTTTTGGATATAAGAATATCATATTAGGTGTAAAGCGTTTGCAACTCATTGTGAAAATGTTAACTATTTTCGTTTTTATATATTTTAAAAGTTTTGTTAACACTTGCACAAGTATGGCCATATTTAATTTTAGTTTGAGAGGTGGGAATGAGTTTGGATAAAAAAATTAATGTAGCGATTATCGGAGTAGGGAGAATCGGAAGTATACACTTCAAGAATTTAAAGTCTAATGATAGCGTAAACATAAAGTACCTATGTGATATAGCTGCTGATGATTCTTGGAAAAAAAAGTATGAAGGATATACAGTCATTACTGATTATGAGGAAGTATTAAGTGATAGTTCAGTTGACGCTGTATTGATTTGTACACCTACTGATTTACATCCGGCTATGGTTTCTGCGGCTGCTAAAGCTGGAAAAAATATTTTCTGTGAAAAACCACTAGGCTTTGATATGAATGAAATATTGAATTCATATGAAGATGTGAAAAAGTCTAATATTATTATGGGCGTAGGTTTTAATAGACGGTTTGACAAAAATTTTTATAGAATTGTTGAACATCGTCAGCTAGGAAATATTGGTGAACCACAAGTACTTAAGATAACTTCACGAGATCCTGAACCACCATCTATAGATTATGTCAAGCATTCAGGCGGATTATTCATGGATATGATGATTCATGACTTTGATATGGCTAGATTCATTCCTGATCATGAAATTACAGAAGTATATGCAACTGGTGCTAATTTGATAGATCCTGCTATAGCAGATGTTGGTGATATCGATACAGCTATCGTAACACTTACGTATGATAATGGAATGATAGGCGTTATAGATAACAGTAGACAAGCTGTTTATGGGTATGATCAACGTATAGAATTGTTTGGTTCTAAAGGCATGGCTAAGGCTAATAATGTTAACGATACAACAACAGAGTACTATTCATCTGAAGATGTTCAAAGTGATAAGCCGATGTTCTTTTTCTTACAAAGATATATGGATGCTTATAAGAGTGAAATCGAACAATTTATATCGTTGGTAGAAGGAAAAGAAATAGGAGATAGAGTTTTAGGATCGTATGAGGATGGCATCAAAGCTATCAAGTTAGCAGAAGCTGCAGCAAAATCTTTAAGAGATAAGAAGCCAGTTAAAATAGAAGATTTATAGGAGGAATTTATTATGGCAGATAAAAATGGTATTACATGGGGAATAGCACCAATTGGTTGGAGAAACGATGATATTCCATCCATAGGAAAAGATAATAACTTACAGCAATTATTGAGTGACATTGTAGTAGCTGGTTTTGAAGGTACAGAAGTAGGAGGATTTTTCCCAGGACCTGACAAGTTAAATTATGAGTTAAGATTAAGAAATCTTCATATAGCAGGTCAATGGTTCAGTAGCTTTATTATAAGAGATGGGATTGAAAAAGCTAGTGAAGCATTTGAAAAACATTGTCAATTCTTAAAAGCAGTTGGAGCACATGTTGCTGTTGTATCAGAACAAACATATTCTATTCAACAAATGGATGATAAGAATATTTTTACAGAAAAACCACATTTTACGGATGCTGAATGGGATAAGGTTTGTGAAGGATTAAATCACTATGGTGAGATTGCTACTAAATATGATATCAAAGTTGCATATCACCATCATATGGGAACAGGTATTCAAACGAAAGAAGAAGTAGATAGATTGATGGCAAACACTGATCCTAATTTAGTAGGCTTATTATATGATACAGGCCACATTTATGTTTCAGATGGAGACTATATGGATCTATTAGATAGCTACATTGACCGCATAGTACATGTACATTTTAAAGATGTTCGTAAAGATAAAGAACGTGATTCTCGTGAAAAAGGTTTAACATTCCAAGGAGCATTTTTAAATGGTATGTTTACTGTTCCAGGAGATGGAGATTTAGATTTTGTTCCTGTTTATAAGAAACTTGTAGATAATGGATATAAAGGTTGGATTGTAATTGAAGCAGAACAAGATCCAGATAAGGCTAATCCTTTGGAAATGGCTTTGAAGGCTCGTAAATATATCGATGAAAACTTATTAAATTAGTTAATATTAGGAGGATTATTGATTATGTCAGAAGCAAAGATTACTAAAGTAGGTATTGTAGGTATAGGATTTATTGGTAGAGATCATCTACATCGTTTAACTAAGACAATAGCAAATGTAGATGTAACAGCTGTATGTGATATTGTTCCAGGAAAAGCACAAAAAGCATTAGATGATTTAGGATTAGAAGCAAAGGATTACTCAGATTATCATGATTTAGTAAAAGATCCAGATGTAGATGTAGTCGTATGTACAGCAAGTAATGAAGCACATTATGAAGTCGTAATGGCAGCTTTGAAGGAAGGAAAATTCACATTTTGTGAAAAACCACTTGCATTAGATGCTAAACAATGTATGGATATTATTGAGGAAGAAAAGAAGCAAGGTAGACGTATGTTACAAGTAGGATTTATGCGTCATTATGCTCCTGAATATGTTCAAATGAAGAAAATGATTGATGATGGTGTGATTGGCCAACCACTAATGATTGATGAACGTCATTACAATCAAACACAACCTGAAGAGTATGATTCTACACGTTCTATCATAGAAACTGCAATTCATGAAATCGATCTAAACCATTGGTTAATAAGTGATGATTATAAGAACATTAGAGTATTTTCACCACTACAAACGCGTCATGTACAAAATAAAGATATTAAAGATCCACAAATTGTGATGATGGAAACTAAAAAGGGTATTAATATCTATCTTCAAGTATTTGTACGTTGTCAATATGGATATGATATCAAGTGTGATGTCATCGGTGAAGAAGGTGTCTTAGAGTTACCAACAGTACCTCAAGTAGCTACTCGATTAGATGCACAATACAGTACAAAGATTTTAACAGATTGGAAAGCACGTTTTGAAAGTGCTTATGATATTGAATTCCGTGATTTCATAGATCATGTATCGCAAGGAAATTCACCAGAAGGTCCTTCTGCTTGGGATGGATATATTGCTGCTGTTACTGCAGATGCAGCCTTAGTATCTCTAGAAAATGATGGAGAAAAACAAGATTTAGATTTCCCAGAACGTCCAGAATTCTATAAAGATTAATTAAATTAAATGGTAACTCGCATGGAGTAAATGAGTTACCATTTTTATGTAATGGAGTGGAGTTAATATGAAGAATAAAGATAATAGTCATCGTAAATATTTAACATTAGTTTCATGGATAACAGGTATGGGATCTTTGTTATTCGGATACAATACAGCCGTTGTAAACGGTTCATTAGGTTTTATGGCTAAGCCAAGTCAATTAAATTTATCTCCTTTTGCTCAGGGGGTTGTTTCAAGTGGGCTGACTTTAGGCGCAGCATTTGGAGCTGTTTTTGGAAGTCCTTTAAGTGATAAAATAGGTAGGAAAAAATTGTTGATATGGTTAGGAACCTTATTTACAGTATTTGCTTTAGGATGTGGATTTGCTCCAAATACAGGCTTTTTGATTGCTTGTCGTTTCATTTTAGGATTAGCTGTAGGTGCAGCCTCTGCTGTAGTTCCAGTTTATTTAGCTGAAATTGCACCAGCATCTGAACGTGGGAAAATGGTAAGTATGAACCAATTTTTGATCGTTTTTGGTCAATTTTTAGTATTCGTAGTAAATGCTATTTTAGGAAGCTTGTTCGGATCTAATGCAGGAATTTGGCGTGTAATGGTTTCTTTAGCAACCATACCTGGTATAGTACTATGGTTTGGAATGTATGCCATGCCAGAAAGTCCTAGATGGTATGCAACTAAAGGAAAGTTTGGTGAAGTTTTACAAGTTTTACAAAAAATTAGAACTAAAGCTCAGGCTGAAGCTGAAGCAAAAGAAATAGAGAAAAAAGCAAAGATTGATTTAGCAGCAGCAGAAGAGCAAGCATCATTTAAGGATTTTAAGAAAGACTGGATTATTCAGATTGTTATTACAGGTGGTATGTTAGGCATAATTCAACAATTTGCAGGTATTAATTCAATTATGTATTATGGAACTCAAGTTTTACAATCAAGTGGTTTTGGTGCTAATGCAGCTTTGATTGCGAACGTAGCAAATGGTATATTCTCATGTTTAGGTGCGATTATAGGTATGTATACAGTTGATAAGTTAGGTAGAAAACCACTTGAATTATTAGGTTTAATATTCTGTGGAATTTCATTAATTGCGGTAGGACTTATCAAAACATTTGCAGCAAATGCAAGCTGGACGCCAGTTACAATTATGATATTAATTTTAATCTATATTGTTATAGATCAAGGAACAATTGGACCTGTTACTTGGCTTATAAATTCAGAAATTTTCCCAAGTAGATATCGTGGATTAGGTACAGGTATTACAATTTTCACACTATGGTTTGCTAACTTCATCGTTGGATTGTTATTCCCAGTATTATTAGCAAGTATAGGCTTAGCAAATGTATTCTACTTGTTTGCAGCATTCTGCTTGTTTGGTGCTTGGTTTGTTTCAGTTCGTGTCCCAGAGACTAAAGGTGTAGAACTTGAAGAAATAGAAACATATTTTAGAGCTAAGTATGATCATTCATTTAAAGGAGAGTCAAAGATTAAATAGTAATGAGGATGGGAAAAAACTCTGTCCTAAATAAAAAAATGGCTAATTCACAAAATAGTGAGTTAGCCATTTTTATATAGTCAAGGAAATAAACTCCTGTTATGATAAAAATAACCAAACCCATCAAAAAAGGAGTTGTCTTGAAGTGCAACAAAAAAGTTAGACAAAAATAAAATATTTTTAAGCAGCTAAGACATGGGTTCGGTAATCAACCGGACTCATGTTTTTTGTTTTATTGGAAATTCGGTCATTATTGTACCAATTGACATACTTGTTAAAGAACTGTGTGAACTGAGAAATATTCTTACACTTCTTTATTTCAGGCTGTGATTCAACTTTAAAAAGATGGAAAAAACTTTCCATTGGAGCGTTATCTAGGCAATTTCCCTTGCGGGACATACTTTGAATTAAACCTAATGAATCAATCTTTTCACGATAATAGTCTAATTGGTAGTGCCATCCTTGGTCAGAATGGATAATTGGATTAAAGTTATTGGGGAGGTTATCCCCAAGCTGACTTAATGTATCCATAATCAACAGTTTATTTGAGCTTTGGCTAACAGAAGCGGCTAAAACTTCTTTGGTAGCTTGATCTAAAATGACTGACATGTAAGCCCAGGTCGAATCACCTAAACGTACTTGTGAAATATCCGTATGAAGAACAGTAAAAGGAGATGTAGCATCAAATGTTTGGTTCAACAAGTTATCAGCTACCTTACCAACTGTACCTTTATAAGAAGAATAGTGATTATTTTTACGGCGATTATACATAGATGGTTGTACACCTAATTCGTTCATTAAGCGACGTAAAGTAGCTTCAGCCATGTGATATCCAGCTTTCTCAAGAAGTGGTATTATACGGCGATAGCCGTATGTGTAAGAACCTCTCCATTTACCTTTTTCCGCTATTTCCTTGATTACCACCTTAACATCAGCATACTTATCATTTTTATTAATAATACGTTTGCGTTCGTCGTAATAGGTTGGTCGCTTCAAGTCAATAGTTTTTAGAAGCTCACCAATCCCATATCTTACCTTTTTGGCAAGTTTTGTTGGTCCACCCTGATCTGATTCACAATTATTGTTTTTTCCTTGGCTTTGAGGATCCGAACAGGGTTAACGATTTTTTTAAGATATCACGCTCCATTTTGACTTGACGTAATTCACTCTTTAATGCCGCAATTTCATCACTTTCCTTTTTTAAAATTTTACGTGCATCCTTCTTTGTCATTTTTGACATCTTACTTGGCCTACCTTTCTTCTTGGGTTTCAAAGCCTCAGATCCACCTTCCATAAACAACTTCAACCAGATGATATCTGTGAACACAAAAGATTATGGGAAGCCGCCACTTTGGACATTGAAACATCATTATTTAGGTAGTAGTTTATCACACGAAGTTTAAAATCAACAGTAAATTTACGTTTGAAATGTCGTAAATTCAGTCCTTCGGGTCCTTTTAAGTTGTATACAGTCCACCATTTTTTTTAGGTATCCTTTGGTAAAGAATACTTATTTTCTAACCATCGTTGTGAACAGTCAGTATCTAGATATTCCTGAATAAGATCTAATTTGAATTTTTGAGTATATTTAGTCATACGAAAAAAGCACCTCACAATCGCTAGACTTTGTCTAACAATTGTAAGGCACTTCAGATTCGTGCGCCCTTTTTTAGATACATTTCTATATTTTTTCAACAATTATCTGATAACAGTACATTTTTTAAGCGTGCAAAATTGATTTTATAGTGAAAATGGACATATATTTATCTGACAATATTATATTTCTGGTGGTATTCTATTTGCATTGAAAGAAAAATTGTTAACATCGCAAAAAGCTCGTCAAAAAATATTGTTGACAATAAATCTAATTAGACTATACTATAATGTTTATATGATATTCGTCTAATTAGACTATGATCATTTTTATAACTCAAGAAAATTGAACGAAGCAGTCAATTAACTGAGTATCTCCACAATATTTATTGAAGCTTGGAAGTATTTCTTCGTAAATAGCCAATAGAAAGAAAGGATGAAGAAAATGATGAAATCATTTTTAATGATAGGACAATCTAATATGGCAGGGCGAGGGTTCATCCAGGATGTACCTCCCATTTATAATGAAAAAATTAAAATGTTGCGTAATGGAAGATGGCAAATGATGACGGAACCTATTAATTATGATCGCCCTGTTTCTGGAATCAGTCTAGCTGGTTCCTTTGCAGATGCATGGTGTCATGAAAATCCAGAAGAGACGATTGGCTTAATTCCTTGTGCGGAAGGTGGCAGTACGCTGGATGAGTGGCATGTAGATCAGGCTCTTTTTAGACATGCTATAACAGAAGCAAAATTTGCTATGGAGAATAGTGAATTAACAGGAATTCTTTGGCACCAAGGAGAAAGCGATAGTATGAATGGGAAGTATAAAGTCTATTACCAAAAATTACTTTCAATTATGAAGGCTTTTAGAGAGGAATTAAATGCCCCCAATATACCGATTATTATTGGTGGCTTAGGAGATTTTCTAGGTAAAGAGGGGTTCGGGAAAAATTGTATAGAATATAATTTCATCAATCAAGAATTACAAAAATTTGCTTTCGAACAAGATAATTGTTATTTTGTCACAGCAGAAGGTTTAACATCTAATCCTGATGGTATTCATATCGATGCAATTTCACAAAGAAAATTTGGCTTACGATATTTTGCAGCTTTCTCTAATAGGCAGCATATATTAAAACCATTAAATAATGAAAATGAATGGACCAAGCTTCATAATGAACGACCACATACCCAAATGGAAAAGATATATATGGCAAGTCTGGAATTGGCGTTAGGCAAAATTTCCTATTCTCAATTTGAAACACATCTGAAACAAATCTCTAAGGGGTAAGGTGTAGCATAATAGTATATGAGTTCGAGGTGTGAGGAGGGCATTTTTTTGATTCCACTACTAATTTTAGGTCTATTAAAGCAAAAACCGGGTTCCTATGGGTACGAATTATTAGCTTTAATGGAGGATCGTCACTATAAATATATCGTAAACTATACAAAAGGATCCTTCTATTATAATCTGCAACAATTAGAAGAAAAGCAATATATTAAAAAAATTGATCAACTGGATGACACAAGAGAAAAGCATAATTATATCATTACAGAACGAGGAAACAAAGAATTCGAAAGATTAATGGTAAAGTATGGATCTAAGACCGATTATATCAATTTCTCTTTTTATGCAGCGATGTTATTTGCTAACGAATATAAAAAAGAGGAATTTATAAAGCTAATAAAAATACAAATTGAACAAACGAAAAAGAAAATTTTTTTATTAGATCAAACACTTCAACATAATGAAGCTATCCCTACTTATTTTAAAAAGATGTTGGAAAATTCCCGTTCTCATCATGTCGTAAACGTGCAATGGTTTGAAGAATTATTAAAGGATACTACTAGTGAAAGCACATCTAAATAACCGAACACACCCTAGAAAGAAGACATCTAGATATTATGAAGCTTGAGGAGGATTTGTTTTGCTGAGGTCTATCGTTATCAAAGAAATTGAAAGCAAATGGACAGCATCTATCTTTCTAAAGAGAATGAAGGGAAAAGGGATAGTTGGTATATAGCTTTTTTAAATATCAAAAGGGAAGATGTCATGAGGATATTAGAGCGTCCATTCGAGAAAACGGATTTTTATCAGAGCGAAAAGAATATTATATGATATTTATTGATCTGCTCCAACGGACGACGCTCTTCTAAAAAAACCATCGTATACTGCTATGTTTCCTAGGATGTAAAGAATAAATCTTCTTCTTTTTTGGACTGCAGAGAAATAAAAAGGCTACTCGGCATTCTGGCTGAAAGCTTCGGTAGAAATATGGGAATTAAATCAGTTTGAAACTTTGCAACAAAATTTTACTAGCTTTTATCATCATTGAAGCTGTTTTAGCTTATGTAGCGATAACTAAGATTTCAAAAGATACTAGACAATAGGTGGGATTAGTAAGTATGAAAGATTTGGTAGGATGTGTAGGCTGTATCTTCTATATTATTTTGGGTTTATTTAGTTTAGGCTTATTGGTATTTAGTTTGATTCAAATGTCGTTATAAGATGGATTAAAGACTGATTCTTAGAAATGAGAATCAATCTTTTTTGATAAAGAACCAAGAAAAGTATAATTTAGTAAAATAAAATCCGTCCAATGAATGTTTGTTCATTGAACGGATTTTTTATATTAACCTATTCAGCTTCTCCGGCATGCTCTTGATTAACGTCAACATGACGAACGGAATAACCAAGATAGAAGAGTAAACCTATTCCAAGCCAGATAAAGTAACTAATCCAAGCTGGTAGGGTGATGTTTATCATTAAAACAACACACACAACGATTGATAGGATTGGTAGGCTATTTCCAAACGGAACCTTAAATGGTCGTGGTAAATCTGGCTGTTGTTTACGTAATAAAATTACGATTAAAGAGATTAGACTGAAGACAGCCAGAGAACCAACATTAGCAATTAAAGCTAAGTTTCTCATATCCATAAATCCAGCAAGAATAGCTGCTAAAAGTCCATTTAACCATAGCGCACGGTTAGGACTGTGACTCTTAGAATTTAAGTGAGCTAGCTGCTTAGGTAAGAAACCACCACGACTCATGGACATTGTAATATTAGCTCCTGCATAAACAAAGGCAAGTACTACGGCCATGATGCCTAAAATAGCACCGGCAGAAACAATTTGGGCAGTTAAAGTGTGGCCCTTTTCTAAAAGTACAAAAGCCATGGCTTCAGCAACATTGAGTTCCTTGTAAGAAACAACCCCGGTCATTACTAGACTAACTGCTACATACAAGGCAGTTGAAACTACAAGTGAAATGATGATAGCACGAGGCAGATTATGTTGAACATTTTTAGCATCTTCTGCAGAAGTAGCGAGAGCATCAAAACCAAGAAAGGTGAAGAAAACAGTTGATGCTCCAACCATGATACCACTACCACCATATGGGAAGAAAGGATGCCAGTGAGTTGGACGTATGTGTTTAACACTAACAATAATGAATAGGAAAATTACAGTTAGTTTAATAATAACTAAAATGTTATTAAGTAGCTTACTTTCACTAGTTCCTTTTGTTAACACTAGGGTGATGAATAGAATCATGATAATCGCTGGTAAGTTCATAATACCACCTGCTGATGGTGCAGCTAGAAAAGCTTTAGGTAGATGTACACCAAATTCTGCTAAGAATGAGTGGACATAACCTGTCCATCCATTTGCAACTGTAGCTGTTGTAGTAATATAAACTCCTAATAGTGTCCAGCCAGCAAAGAAAGCCATAACTTGCCCAATGGTAACCCAGGCATAAATGTAGGCACTTCCAGAGTTAGGGATTGAAGTTGAAAGTTCAGAATAACATAGCCCAATCAAACCACTAGCAACAGCAGCTACTAAGAAAGAAAAGATAACTGCCGGACCAGCAGTAGTAGCGGCTACAATGCCAGTTAAAACCAAAATTCCAGTTCCAATCATCGCACCGATTCCCAGAATGGAAAGATCAAAAAGACCTAAAGAACGTTCGTCTTCCGACTTAATGCTGGCGTTTTTTAATACTTTATTAACGTCAATTTTATTTTTCATAGATTAGGTCGCCTCCTTTCCAAGCTAAAGGAGCAAATATTAACCTTTATAAGGTGTGAATGGAAGGTCTAAACTATCTGCAACAGCTTTAGAAGTAAGGTTACCTTGATGTGTATTAATTCCTGTAAATATTGTGTTATCGTCAGCAGCAGCTTTATCAATACCTTTATTAGCAATTTCAATAGCATAGCGTACTGTTGCACTAGAAAGTGCTTCTGTAGCTGTCTTTGGAACAGCACCAGGCATATTAGCAACTGTATAATGAATAACGTCATGTGTTACATAGATTGGATCTTCATGAGTAGTTGCTCTCACTGTTGTTTCGAAGATACCACCTTGGTCGATAGGAATATCAACGATAACAGAACCTGGTTTCATATTCTTAATCATTTCTTCTGTAACTAATTTTGGTGCTTTAGCGCCAGGAATTAGAACCGCACCGATTACTAAATCAGCTTCTTCAACAGCTTTCTTGATGTTAGCAGTATTTGACATTAAAGTTTGAATCTTTCCATCAAAGATATTATCAATTTTAGCCAAACGTTGAGCGTTAATATCAAGAATTGTAACTTGTGCTCCCATACCAACAGCAATTTTAGCAGCGTTGAAACCTACAGTACCACCACCGATTATAGTAACTTTACCGCGATGTACACCGGAAACACCACTTAATAGAATGCCTTTACCGCCATGTACTTGTTCTAAGAAATGAGATCCAACTTGAATTGACATACGACCAGCAATTTCACTCATAGGGAAGAGAAGTGGTAAACCGCCACCTCTACCAACCATTGTTTCGTATGCTACCCCTGTAACCTTCTTTTTAATTAAGGCTTCTGTTAATGGTTTATCTGCGGCCAGATGAAGATAAGTATAGATGATTTGACCTGGTTTGAAGTATTGGTATTCACTTTCCAAAGGTTCTTTAACTTTGATGACCATTTCTGTATCCCATGCTTCTTCTGCTGAACCCATTGTTGCACCAGCAGCGATATATTCTTCATCTGGGAAACCAGAGCCAACGCCAGCTCCTTTTTCAACAATTACAGAATGACCTGCATGAATTAAGCTTGCTACAGCACTTGGAGTAGCACCAACACGTTCTTCTTGCTTCTTGATTTCTTTAGGTACACCGATTAACATAATAAGATACTCCTTTCCAAATAATGAATAAATATTCAAATAATTTCTAATAATTTGTTGACAGCGCTTTCAACCTAATGCAAGAATAACACGTAAAAAGATAAATATCAACCCTAAAATCAAAAGTTTGTGAAATCTAATATCCCTTTAATTAGCGTTTTTTGGGAGTTTTTTCACAAAGTTGATCTTATATTGTTATTTATAAAACAACATTAGAACGATTGTTAGAAATGATTAATTATACATTAAGTGTATAATTAATAAATGATTAGACTGGTTGATGTGAGAGTAGATATATCAAGTAATTTATAGAAAATTTATATTAGGTTATTGAAATTGGGAAAAATAAAAAAGGACTGAATTTAATAATCTCAGTTCTTTTTAATAATTAAATAGTTTCACCATTAATTTTAAAAGTTATTTCAGGAAATTCCTTATCTGCATCTTTACCTTCTAAAAATTCTAGTGCTTCACGTCTAATTTTACTTAAATTAACACCCTGAGCTTTAGCAGCAAAGACACAACCACAGTAGCATTGGCGATAAACATCATATTCATGACACATTTCAACTGAACGTTGATAACCACCATTTTTCTTGAAATCACTAGGTAGATAGTGAGTAGTATATAAACTTTGTACCTCTAAGCCAACTTGGTTAATAACTTGGGAATTTTTGTGTGGACTGATTGTCAATGCACTTCCAAAGTAATCAAAACCTAACTCTACAGCTTTTTGAGCCACTTTATCTAGGCGATAGTCATAACATACACGACAACGTGCGCCACCTTCGACTTCTTTTTCTAGTCCACGAACTTTCTCAAAATATTCTTGTGGTTCATAAGGGGCAGATATGAACTTAACATTATTTCCAGTGTTTTCATTGAAATAATGAATGAATTTTTGTTGAACATATTTTCTACGTTGATATTCAGCACGTGGATGAATGTTAGAATTAGCATAGTAAACAGTAGCATCAGCAAATTTTGTTAAGTACTCAAGCGTGTATGTACTACATGGTGCACAACAACTGTGTAAAAGAATACGTGGGCGAGTGTCAGCTTCTTCCCATTTCTTAACCATTTTTTGCATGACCTTATCGTAATTGATCTTTTGATTTTTATTCATTTTAGCAAGAATTTCTTCTACATCTATCAATTGACTCATCTCGATTCTATAACGAACTCAAATACTATAATACCAGTCGATAAGCGATATTTAAACCCTAAAAATAAGTGATTTTGGTAGTTGGACTAATTTTCTTGACGCAAATCAGAATAGTATTTATCAATGTAAGCTTTATAACTGACAGCCATAATAATATTATGTAACATACGCTGATATTCGGTATGCTCATTGCCTATTTCATCTAATTCAGTTTTCAAACCAAAGACATACGGAAGAATATTTTCCAATTCTTCTACAAAATAATTATAGGCAACTTTAGTTGAGTATGTTCGTCTTTGTAGTTCGATTGCTGCTTTTAAATCGCTAAGTTGCATTACATTTTTAGCAACAGCTATAAAGAATAATTCTGCAATTTGATCAGCTGCGTAACGCTTTTTAACGGGACGGCGAATTAACTTGTGTTTAACATAATTACTAATCATTGAATTAGTTAGTTTTACGTCTCCTAAGATTTCAAGCCTTTCACTGATGTACGCTGCAGTTTGATCTAAATATAATTCAACTTCAGGTAAATCGTCATATCGTGGTAGTTTAAAATTTTGGATACTTTGGCTTATTTTAAATTCTCTATTCATAAATTAATACCTCGCTATCCTCAGTATATAGGCAAAAATATAATTTATCAATAAAAAACTTATCATCAGTTTTTCAAAAACCGTTGACAATGTTTTTCATATTTTGTAAGCTTAATGAGAATTCTATAAATTAAGTAGGTAATAAAGTATGAAGAAAATAATTACAGATTCAGCAGCAAATTTAAACGTAACTACATTGAATGATATTGAATATCAGAGCGTAGGTTTAACTTTAGTTTGTGGGGATAAAGTATTTTTAGATGGTGCTGATTTTGATCAAGCAGAATTCGATAAGTTTATCGAAAACAGTTCAACAGAAATAAAATCTTCTTGTCCTAGTGTTGAAAGTTACTTGGCAGCAATAGGGGATGCTGATGAAGTATATATTTTTACAATTTCAAGTGCGCTTTCGGGTTCGTATAATACTGCGCAAACAGCTAAAAAAATGATTCTAGAGGAAGATCCAAATAGAAAAATACACGTCTTTGATACAAAAGCAGCAGGTCCAGCAGAACGTATGGCAGCTGTTAAAGCTAGTGAATTACTGAATGAAGGGGTAGATTTTTTTGAAGTAGTAACACAAGTTCAATGTTATATCGATCATTTGAAGATCTTCTTTAGCTTACAATCATTAACGAATTTAGCAAATAATGGTCGAATAAATAAAACTGTTGCGAAACTTGCAGGAGTCTTAAAAATTAATGTGCTAGGTTGGGCAAATGAAGAAGGAAAGATTGAACAATTAGGAAAAGCACGTGGAGCTAAACGAGCATATCAATCTTTGGTAGATATATTAGTTAAGCATAATCTTAATAGTAAAAAAGTGGTAATTGATCACGCAAACAATGAAAAAGGTGCATTAGCTTTGAAAGATTTAATCCAATCCAAGTATCCTGATTGTCAGATAGAAATTGGAATTTGTACAGTACTATGTAGCTTTTATGCAGAAAAAGGTGGTTTAATGGTTGGCTGTGCTGTGAATGATGGTTAAAAATAAAATTTATTAATAAGAATTCCTCATCCTTTTGGGTGGGGATTTTTATTTGGAAAATTCTGTAAAATAAAGCTTTTCTATAATATTATAAAAAAGGATACGTAAGAGTAATGCTACATTAATTTTATCGTTTAGTTTTGGATACAATAAATGAATAAGAAAGCTATTTATAGGAGAGAGTAAAATGATAAGAGAATTTCAAATATCAGACACTCAGATAGTTATGCAGTTATGGCTTGCGGGAAATGAAGATGCCCATTCTTTCATTGCTAAAGAGTATTGGAAAGCTAATTTTGAAGAAGTGGAAAAACAATTATTGAAAGCTGATATCTTTGTTTATGATTTAAATGGAGAAATAAAGGGATTTATTGGACTGATGGATGAATATATTGCAGGGATTTTTGTTGATAAAGCGTATCGTTCTCAAGGTATTGGTAGGCAACTTTTGGAATATGTAAAACAATTGCACAGTACATTGTCATTAAATGTGTATCAAAAGAATGAACGTGCATTAAGATTTTATCGTGAAAATGGGTTTACTATTGTTTCTAAGCAGAATGATGAACATACAGGGGAAATTGAATTTACGATGATTTGGAATAAAAATAAAGTCGAATAAATTCTAAATTTTAGCGAGAAAATTTTTGAATTGCGTATATTATTATTAGCACTGAAAAATGGGGGATAAATTATGAGTACAGTAAATATGAAAAAATTAAAGAATTTAACTCAATATAATTTTACTGCAACTTTTATTAAAGCAGATGTAACTGTTCGTGAAAGAAAATCAAGTAGCTTAGAATACATATATCCAACTGTATTGTTAAAAAATGTATGTTTAGCGGATACTGGAGAATTAATCGCTAAATATTATTGGTTGGGATATGGGAAAAATCTGGCTAAACTTGGAAGGCTAACATCAGGTACGCAATTAAATTTTGAAGCAAGACCAGACATTAACGTTTTAGGAAACAAAAATAATGGAGATATTGCATCTTTAATTACATGGCCAAAGAAATTTCAAAGACTGGATAAAACATATCAATATCAAGCTATTCCTGAAAACGAAAATCAATTGGTAGGATATATACTATCTAATAAAAAACAAGAATATAATGAGAATGAACAATGGTATCTGGATCAATATAAGTTATGGCGAGAAGAAAATGGAGATGAATTAGATACTGTTGTGGAAGATATACCGGCAATAGATAATTATCAAGATATAAAAGTGGAAGATGTTTTAGATAATAAATTAGAAAAGTATGTTGCCATAAGATCAGAAGAATTATCAGATAGTGAAAACAGAAAATACGTAATAATTGACAGAGAGACAAAGAAAATTCTGGATGATAACAATAGTTTGGGCTATCTAAAAGTTAAAGATGCTTATGAAAGTTATGAACATCGCTTAATTAATGCTAAAGAACGTTATCGAAAACGTCGTGCATTAAGTTGGTTATTGAATCATGCTGATTTTGATAAGAAATTATTGGAAATTTATGTTGAAATAACTGATAAAGGCCAATGGGAAGGTTATATCAGTTTTGATAAAAAATTAGTTGAAGATTTGTTGTTACAAGGAAATCATACTCATTTAGAATTTACTTCTAAAGATTTACTTGAAGTTTGGTACAAAAGATAAGAGAAAGAGACACAAGAAGACCCTAACTCAATTGCAAGTTAGGGTCTTTTAATCTGTTAATAATTATTTGTTAACAGCATCTTTCAAGCCTTTACCTGGTTTAAATGCAGGAACTTTAGATGCTGGAATTTCGATTTCCTTACCTGTTTGTGGGTTACGACCCTTGCGAGCTGCACGTTCACGTACTTCGAAGTTACCAAAGCCGATGATTTGTACTTTCTTACCATCTACTAAAGCTTCTTTAACTGTTTCTGTGAATGCTGAAACAGCTGCTTCTGCTTCTTTCTTAGTTGTACCCATCTTTTCTGCGATAGCTTCTACTAATTCGTTCTTGTTCATTAATAATCACTCCCAATAAATATAGGTATTAGGGCTATAAAACCTTAATCTTCTGCAATTGTACTATATTCAAATGTGTTTTTGCAAGGGCTTTATAAAAAAATTAAAAGAATTATAGCATTAAAACAAGAAAAATTAAATAGAACTTGTTAATTAGAAAATATACAAAATATTCATCACAAATACATGAATAAATTATTAAAAAATGATTGTTTGAAGATTAAAAACATGTTAATATAAAAGCAACTTTTAGAAGAAGGAGATGAAGTGCATGGAAAAGTTGCTAGGTGAAAAACGCCGCTACAAGCTTTATAAAGCTAAATCTAAGTGGGTGGTGTCAGCGATTATTACTATTTCTGGAGTTACATTTTTAGTGACAAGTCCAGTTTCTAACGCTCAAGCCGATACCGTTAATGGTAGTGAAAGTGTAAAAACAGAAGCTACTCAGGCATCAGGTTCGAGTGTACAGGATAATGCGACAGCTCAAACAACTGTTACAACCAATAGTAATAGTTCTAACAATGTTTCTAATGTTCAAACTGATACCGTAAAAGAAGTAGCAACGAGTAATGTTGACTCAGTAGCTAGTCAAAATCAAGCTACGACTGCTCAACAAGTAAAGTCTACTGCTGATACAAATCAAGAAACAGTACCACCAACGACTTATCAAGACCATGTCAAAGGAAATGTTCAAGCCGCATGGGATAATGGTTATAAAGGTCAAGGTATGGTAGTTGCTGTGATTGATTCTGGTGCTGATACAAACCATAAAGATTTCTCTAAAGCTCCTGAATCTCCAGCAATTTCTAAGGAAGATGCTGACAAGAAGATTAGCGAGCTAGGCTACGGGAAATATGCTTCAGAGAAATTCCCATTCGTATATAATTATGCGAGTCGTGACAACAACTGGGTTAAAGATGATGGCCCAGGTGCATCAGAACACGGTCAACACGTTGCTGGTATCATTGGTGCTGACGGCCAACCAAATGGCAATGAACGCTATGCAGTAGGGGTAGCACCTGAAACACAGTTAATGATGATGCGAGTATTTAATGATCAATTTGCTGATGAAAATACTGATGATATTGCTCAAGCAATTTATGACGCAGTTAAATTAGGTGCTAATGTAATTCAAATGTCCTTAGGTCAAGGCGTCGCAGCTGCTAATTTGAATGATGTAGAGCAAAAAGCAGTTGAATATGCAACTCAACATGGTGTATTCGTCTCCATTTCAGCTTCTAACAATGGTAATTCGGCAAGTGTTACTGGTGAAGAAGTTCCTTATGAACCAGGTGGAGCAGACGGAAACTTTGAACCATTCTCTAGTAGTACGGTAGCTAATCCAGGTGCATCGCGCAATGCAATGACAGTTGCAGCTGAAAACTCGGTTGTAGGTGCTGGTGATGACATGGCAGGCTTCTCTTCTTGGGGTCCATTACAAGATTTCACTTTAAAACCAGATGTATCAGCTCCTGGGGTTAGTGTAACTTCAACAGGGAACGATAATCGTTATAATACTATGAGTGGAACTTCTATGGCTGGTCCATTTAATGCTGGGGTTGCAGCTTTAGTAATGCAAAGATTAAAAGCTACTACTAACTTAAGTGGAGCAGATTTAGTTCAAGCTACTAAAGCTTTAATCATGAATACAGCTAAACCAATGACGCAACAAGGATATGACACTCCAGTTTCTCCTAGACGTCAAGGTGCTGGTGAAATTGATGCAGGTGCTGCAACAGAATCTCCAGTATATGTTGTGGCAGCAGACGGCACAAGTTCTGTATCTTTGAGAAAAGTTGGAGATTCAACTCGATTTGCACTAACATTTAAGAACTTATCCGATAAAGATCAAACATATACTTTTGATGATTTTGGTGGTGGATTAACTGAAGTGCGCGATGCTGATACAGGAACTTTCCACGATGTTTATCTAGCAGGAGCACATGTCTATGGAGATAAGACAGTAACCGTTAAAGCTGGACAAAGCGCAACTTATAATTTCACATTATCTTTAACAGGTTTGAAAAAAAATCAATTAGTTGAAGGTTGGTTGAGATTTGTAGGAAATGATGGTCAAAATCAACTAGTAGTTCCATATCTTGCATATTATGGTGATATGACAAGTGAAGATGTATTTGACAAAGCTGCTAATCAAGAAGGCACAGTCTATGGTGGTAACTACTTTGTTAATGAAGATAACTATCCAAGAGGGGTAGCTGATGAAGATTCCTTAAAGGCTTTAGTAAATCTTGAAGGTAATTATAATTGGCAACAAGTTGCTAAATTATACCAAGATGGAAAAGTTGCATTCTCACCAAATGCTGATGGTAAGAGTGACTTATTAAAACCATATGCCTTTGTTAAACAAAATCTAAAGGATCTTAAAGTTGAAGTATTAGATAAGAGTGGAAAAGTTGTTCGTGTAGTTGCAGATGAACAAGGTCTGGATAAGTCTTACTATGAAAGTGGAGTTAATAAAGACGTAACTTTATCAGTTTCAATGCGTAATAATCCAAATACTTTGGCTTGGGATGGAAAAGTATACGATGATAAGACTGGTGAAATGGTAAATGCAGCAGATGGTGAATATACATATCGTTATGTTGCTACTTTGTATAATGATGGTGCAAATAAGGTTCAAACAGCTGATTATCCAGTAGTTATCGACACAACAGCTCCAGTATTATCAAATGTTAAGTATGATGCTACGACACATACTTTAAGCTTTGATTATAAAGATACAGGATCTGGCTTTACAGATTATTCTTATGCAGTAGTTAAAGTCAATGATAAAACATTTGGCTATAAGTTAAATGATGGCAAGAATTCGAAATTCTTAAATGCAGCTAAAACATCAGGAACATTTAAAGCCGTATTAGATAGTGATACTTTAGCAGCACTAACTGCAGCTAAGAATGCTTTATCAGTTGCAGTTAGCGATGTAGCTGATAATACTTCAACAGTAACCTTACTGGTAAATGGAAATAATGATGCAACAACTAAAGTATCTGTTTGGAATGCAACTAACGGATTAGAACTCGATCAAAGTTCTCCAGATTATCAAGCAGCAACTTCAACTTATAACTTACGTGGGAATGCAACATCTGATTTCTATTACAATGGTGCATTAGTTCAAGTTGATAACAGTGGTAATTTTGTGGTTCCTGTAAGTACAAGTGATACTGCGGTTGTCTTCACATCAGATGCAGCTGGTAAGAATGTAGTATATAAATTGAATACAGCAACTCCAAAGGCTGTTTTTGCATGGCAAGTAAATAATACTGTTAAGAAAAACTTTGGTATTGTTTTAGATACAGTCGTAAGCAACAACAAGGATAATGTAGTCGTACAAGCAGCGGTTACTAAGGGGGATAATGTTGAAGTTTATGCACGCGACTACTTCACAGGCGCAGTATATAAAGCAGATGTAAAAGATGGATTAGCAACTTTCCACGTAAAAGTAACTAACAAGAGTGGTAGAACGGTATTATTAGGATGGACAGAAGTTGCAGGACCAACATTTAATGATGTTCAAAGAACTTCTGCAAATGGTGTTTATTTGGGTGTTGATACAGATCCAGAGAATCCTACGCCAGCACCAGCCTTTACAAATGTGGAACAACTAGGAACAAATGTTGTTCAAGAAAAAGCTGATTCTGCTACAATTGGTAATCCAGGAGATTTGCCAGGACACAGTCTAAAGGATCTAACAACACGTGCAGATGCCAACCCTAATATTCACTTTGACTACTTGAAAGATAATGATTACAACTGGGTAGGCGCACAAGCTGTGAAAGATGGAGTATATAACCCATCAACACAAGTATTTACTTTAACAGGTAAGGTTGATCCAAATGTCAAATCATTGGTGGTATTGGGAGATAGTTACAATGAAGATGATCCTGTAAATAAGGTTAACTTAAATAGTGATGGAACATTTAGTTTCCAATTCCATACAGCACCAACTTCACAAAGACCTGTTGCTTACATCTATACAAAAGATGATGGTTCAACAACTAGAGGTACAATGGAGTTAATCTTAGATACAGTTCTTCCAACACTTAGCTTAAATAATGTGGCTAATTTACAATTAGATAGCAATGGTGATTACCAAGTCTACACTAATAATAAAGACTTTAGTGTATCTGGAGAAGCTACTGATAATTTGGACGGATATCGTTTCTTCTTCAATGGAGATAATGATTATCGTGAATTCCACAATTCTGGTGTGAACTTTGTTACTGAAGCACATCAAGATGGAAGCACAGTAACTAATCCATATCCAGCATATAAGTTTAGCAAGACATTTAACTTAGCTGATGCAACTGGCGAAACAACACACGTATATACATTGAGTGTAGTTGACTTGACAGGTAATACTGTAACTAGGAAGTTCTATGTTCACTATCAACCAGCTAGTGATGCAGTCAAGACTGTAACAACTGATAAAGATGGGGCAACAAAAGTCCTAGTGGATTACAGTACTAATACATTGCAAGTAAAAGATAATACTGGTAACTGGGTAAATACTACTGCTGGAGTTGAAGCTGCTAAGAATTATCGAGTAGTTAATGAATATGGTAATGTAGTATTGCTACTAAATGTTCTTGCAGATAAAGAACAAGACAATAATAAAGTACAAGTTAATGAAGTTACAAATAATAAAGTACGAGTTAATGAAGTTACAAATAATAAAGTAGAACAAACAGTAGTAACTAAGACTGTTTCAAATAAATCTGTAGCTAAAGTGGGCAAAAAAGCTACAGAACCGGTAAAAGTATTACCACAAACTGGTGAAAATAACAGTAAATCTACTTCTGTTCTAGGTGCAGTCTTAGCCTCAATCGCAGGATTCTTAGGTGCATTAGGCTTAAGACGTGTTAAAAAAGATTAATAAGTAATAACAAAGTGTCATTTGAGATATGAGTGAATCTCAATGGCACTTTTTTGGTTTGAGTTGAAATTATGGTTAATTGATATAAAAAGTGATATCATAATGATATCAAGAAAGAAGGTGGCGGAATGACACAAGATGAGAAAATGACTTCATTTTTGTTTAGGTTATCAAAAGATTTGAAACAAAAATTAGAAAAAAGAGCACAGCTTGAAAATAAAAGTGTCAATGCAACTTTGCAAGAAATTGTATCGGTAACTTTAAAAGATCCATCTAAGCAAGTAGAACAGGGTTCACTTGAGCAAAGAAATTTTTTAGGTCATAAAGTAGCTGGTCAAGAAATTGATCAAGTCAATGGATTAGTTAGTATTAAAGGTATTTATTATCGGTATTTGATTGAAGGAAATCAATCAGTAAATGAAAATATTGACTACATCGTAATTGAAGCAGTAGGCAATATAATAACTTTAAGACCGCTTACAACATAGAGAAGAGGTAGTATCATGTTAGGAATAAAAATTGTTCGACAAAATTGTCAAGGGTTAGTAGAAACGTTAGGAAAATATAGCCGAAGTGTTGAAGCTGGGTTACACTTTTATATTCCTTTTATTCAACGAATTCAATCAGTAGAATTAGCAATGCATCCATTAAGATTAGAAAAATATTCAGTAATAACTCAAGATAATGCGGAGATTGAAGCTAGTGTAACTTTAAATTATCATGTGACAGATGCAAAAAAGTATACTTATGAAAATACTGATTCAGTTGAGTCAATGGCACAATTAGTTAGAGGACATTTACGTGATATCATTGGTCGAATGGATTTGAATGCAGCGTTAGGATCTACTTCAAAGATTAATGCCGAATTAGCTAGTGCAATTGGTGATTTGACCAATATCTATGGTATTAACGTAGATCGCGTTAATATTGATGAGTTGACCCCTTCTGTTGAAATACAAAAAGCAATGGATAAACAATTGACAGCTGATAGGGAAAGAGTAGCAGTAATTGCGAAAGCTGAGGGTGAGGCTAGAAACATTAAATTAACAACAGATGCAAAGAATCAAGCATTAGTTGAGACTGCTCAAGCTGAAGCAGAAGCTACAAAAAAACGTGCAGATGCTGAAAGTTACCGAATTAAAAAAATTCAGGAGGCACTGGAGTCAGTATCAGATAATTACTTTAAAGATCAGAGTATTGTAGCATTTACTAAGCTAGCTCAATCAGATACTAATTTAGTAGTTATGTCAAAAGAAGAAATTTCTGATTTAGGTAATATTCCTGTGATTGAAAAAATGTTAGAAATGAAAAAATAGTATAATTCACCATGGTATAGATAAGATTGGATTATATAAGGAAGGTAAAGAGTATGGCGAAAAATGATTATTATGTGATTGTATATCGGGTTTTAATGTATTTGTATAATTGTTTAAGACAAGATGAGGTAGTCGATATGCAAAAACTAACACCTGAATACCTTCATATTAATCAAAGATACTTTGAGTATATTTTTGATACTTTAAATGATGAAGGATTAATTCTTAATAAAGCATATTACGAAGATATGCTTGGAAAACATTTAGAATCTGATATTATGATCAGTCCTAAAGGAATTTCATTTTTACATGAAAATAGTACTATTGATAAAGTCAAGAAGTCAGTTAAGGGAATTGCTGTTATTATTAGTGATATTCCTGGATTATAATATATCAACCTGAGCAAGTCGATAGTATGCTCTTTTTATGAACGAGAAAAACGATGAGATCAATAGTATTGAGGCAATATATTTGATAAAATGTTAAAAGTTAAATAAAATAATGTTGTACATAACTCTATGGAAAGAAGATGATATCATGGCAGAAGAATTACCAAGCTACAAGACAGAATTAATTTCAATCGAAAATTTGGAAAAAGACTACTATGAAATAAAGATTAAAAAACCTAATGATATGAATTGGGTGGCAGGTCAATACATGAGACTAGGCTTACCTACTAAAGAAATTACAGAAAAGAAAAAGTTACGTGCATTATCATTTGCTTCCTTACCTGAAGATGATGTAATCTTGCTAGGTACAAGAACAGGTAAAGAAATCAGTAACTTTAAACAAAATCTTTTAACTGTACAACCAGGTGAAGAAGTAGAAGTTAAAGGGCCATTAGGTCAATTTACACTTCCTGAAGATGAAAACCAAGCATTAGTGTTTTTTGCTGGTGGGGTAGGTGTTACACCTATTAGAGCATTACTTGAAAAACTAGCTAAAGACAAGAGTGAACGTACGATTAAATTTGTATATTCATCTTTGGATTATTATTTCTACAAAGAAGACTTTGCTGAATTTAAGAAATCATTACCAAATGCAGAATTTATTTTTGTTCACGATGAAAATGATGTAGATAGAGAATTAACAAAGTTGACAAGCGAACTAGCTAATGATGCGTTATATTATGTATCTTCTTCAGAAAAGATTGTTGAAGCAGTAAGTCAATCTTTACAAGACAAGGGAATTGATGAAGAAAATATTAAACATGATATCTTATACGGATACTAAAATTATATAGATACGCAAAAATCTCTAAATATACAATGTGTATACTTAGAGATTTTTTCTATATTTTTTTAGAAATTGGTAATTTAAATAATATTGGAAAAATAGCAACAACCAAAATTACAATGAAAGGTTCTGTTGCAAAGTTTTAAATCTACTATCAAATAAGGTAGAATAATAGAAAAAGATAGCAGGAGGAATGACGATGAATCATTTTAAAGGAAAGCAATTTCAGCAGGATGTGATTATTGTAGCCGTGGGCTACTATCTTCGTTATAACCTTAGCTATCGTGAAGTTCAAGAAATCTTATATGATCGTGGCATTAACGTTTCTCATACGACGATTTATCGTTGGGTGCAAGAATATGGCAAACTACTCTATCAAATTTGGAAAAAGAAAAATAAAAAATCCTTTTATTCATGGAAAATGGATGAAACGTACATCAAAATTAAAGGAAAATGGCATTATTTGTATCGAGCCATCGATGCAGATGGTTTAACCTTGGATATTTGGTTACGTAAAAAACGGGACACACAAGCAGCCTATGCTTTTCTTAAGCGGTTAGTGAAGCAGTTTGATGAACCGAAGGTTGTAGTCACAGATAAAGCCCCCTCTATTACAAGTGCCTTTAAGAAACTAAAAGAATACGGCTTTTATCAAGGGACAGAACATCACAGTTGAATTTAATAGAGAAGCCTGGCTTCTATTAAGAAATACTTTTCTTGATGAGCGTCAATTTTTTTAACGGAAATCTATCCTATACTAAATTCAGTAAAGAAAAAGGAGGAATCAAAGAAAGCTATTTTAAACAAACCAAAATTATAGGAGGAATAAATCAAATCATGACTGAAAATAAAGCTACTCAAGAAAGAACACCCCAAGAAAGATTGCAAGAAGAACAAGAACACAAGGAACATGTTCATCATACGAAAATTAATGCAGCGGCCATTGCGGATCATCTTTTAGGCAACATGCATACATTACATGTGAAACTGCACCAATATCACTGGTATGTAAAAGGAGCCAATTTCTTTACGTTGCATGAAAAATTTGAAGAGTTGTATAACGAAAATGAAAAATGGTTCGACAAACTTGCGGAGCGTCTAATTACTTCTGGGCATAAACCTGCTTCGACAACGGTTGAATTTGAAAAATATTCGATACTTTCGGAAGATGCAGTTAATAAATACTCTAAAGCAGAAGACATGGTTGAAAATATTATCGAGGACTTCAGAAGCACTCGTGACCTAACTATTCGCGCGATTCGTTTAGCTCAAGACGAGGGTGACGATGCTTTAGAAGATACATTGATTGCTTTTAAAAATGACTTAGACAAGAACATTTGGATGCTGCAAGCGTTCATTGGTAAAGAAGCATTAGAAGATGATGACGCTCTTAATGAGGATGAAGATTAAGGTAAAAGTAGAAGCTGATTTAGGGATTGGAATTCTTTCCAGTCCTTTTTCCATTTTTTTGATGTACATCAATTTTTTTGTAGTAAGAGACTTATATAATAAAAGCAGCGAATATAAATAAAATAAATAAAGGGGGAGAATGAATTGACTAAACATACCCATCATGAAATTGGCGACCACGCAGCCTGTATCCGCTTGGTTCCAATATTCAATCACTTAGAGGATAGCGCGATGAATTACATTGCTGAAAAAGCCCACACGAAACAGTATAAAAAAGGAGAGTTTCTGTTTCGTTCACAAGAAAAAGAGGATACTTTATATATTATCAATCGTGGGAAAATCCGTATTTATCGATTAGCAGACTCTGGCAAAGAGCAGCTAGTGCGGATCTTGAACCCTGGTGATTTCACCGGAGAATGGACCTTGTTCAACCCGGATGCAGTACACGAGGAATATGCCGAAGCAATCCGAGATACCGTTGTCTGTATGATTCAGCAAAAAGATGTCCAAGATTTTTTGGAACAATACCCAGCTATTTCTTTAAAACTATTGGCGGAAATGTCTAAACGGTTAGAAAGTTCAGAACGTCAAACGACACAAGTAGCCTTGGAGAGTGTCATTACCCGTTTAGTTTTGTTTTTGGCAGAAAATGTGGAACCTGAAATGGGCAACTCTCCCACCATCACCCTGCCGATGGGAAAAAAGGACATTGCTTCCTATTTAGGAACGACACCTGAGACCATCAGTCGCAAATTTGGAGAATTGGAGGACGAGGGATTGATTCAACAGCTGTCTGGGAAAAGGATCAAGATTCTGGATTTAGATGATTTATTGCTTTACAGCGAATAATCGGACACACTTTTTTCTACACGTTGGTATTCTGTCGCTCTTCATTAACAACGGGACAGAACTCAGTGCTTTTGCTTCCATCTGTCCGTTTTTAGTTTTTTTAATGACGATTTGGCGGAAATCACCTTACTTTAGTGAGGGGATGGATAGCCTAAGCCTAGGACTCGT
>NZ_JANFQI010000039.1:0-364 GCF_024436335.1 Ligilactobacillus sp. MP3 | reverse complement strand
TTCATTTGAAGCATAAGCATGAAGTAGTTACTAAAGACAACGTGGTAACAAGAAAAATAGAGTACCGAGATGAAAAAGGTAATCTACTAGATACCAAGAGTCAAAGTCTAACGTTCACTCAAACAGGCGACAAAGATCTAGTAACAAATCAAATAAGCTGGAACAAAGTTCCAAGTCAAAGCTTCGACGAAGTGAAGACGCAAAAAAAGGCAGGCTATACTCCAGATAGAGCTGTTGTTCCAAGTAAAACAGTAACATTTGATACTAAAGATTACACAGAAACTGTAATATATGAAGCAAATAAACAAAAAGGCAAAGTAGTATATGTGGATGATGACAACGGTGGACAAGAAGTCAAGCAAGG
>NZ_JANFQI010000038.1:0-372 GCF_024436335.1 Ligilactobacillus sp. MP3 | reverse complement strand
ACCTTATAAAATTAACGATTTCTCTTGATACAAGCTAATACATTGATTATAATTATAGTATAAACTTAAAGGAGGTGAAATACAATGAAGAAGATGAGTGATTTAGAGTATCATTATGGATTGAAAATGCGCATTTATCCAAGCACTAACCAAAAGAAGATTATTAAAATTAATGGTAACATTGCTAGAACTATTTATAATAAAATGGTTGCTATTGACCAAGAATTATATAAGTTGAAACAAGTTAAGTTACCTATTGATATTGTTAAGGAACGTATTAAAGAATTAAAAAGTCGTAAAAACGCTAGAAATTTGTCTAATCATTATCAGTACATGCAAGATAAGAATATTGATAGTTTAGCTAAAGCTAAC
>NZ_JANFQI010000037.1:0-372 GCF_024436335.1 Ligilactobacillus sp. MP3 | reverse complement strand
ATTAGCTTTAGCTAAACTATCAATATTCTTATCTTGCATGTACTGATAATGATTAGACAAATTTCTAGCATTTTTACGACTTTCTAACTCTTTAATACGTTCCTTAATACTATCAATAGGCAATTTTACTTGTTTCAACTTATATAATTCTTGGTCAATAGCAACCATTTTATTATAAACAGTTCTAGCAATGTTACCATTGATTTTGATAATCTTTTTTTGGTTAGTGCTTGGATAAATACGCATTTTCAAGCCATAATAATACTCTAAATCACTCATCTTCTTCATTGTATTTCACCTCCTTTAAGTTTACACTATAATTATAATCAATGTATTAGATTGTATCAAGAAAAATCGTTAATTTTATAAGGC
>NZ_JANFQI010000036.1:0-378 GCF_024436335.1 Ligilactobacillus sp. MP3 | reverse complement strand
TGTTAATTTTTCATCACCATTCAACTTAGACTTAGCTAGTTCCAAGGCGTCTTTTGCTACTTGAACTTCTGCTGCACTTGCATTGCCACCTTGTGCTTTATCTAAGATTGCTTGGGCATTGGTCAATGCTTCATCATATGCTTGTTGCGCTGTTTTATCTGCATTAGTGTAATCTAGACTTGATTTCACTTCATCTGCTTCTTGCGCTGCTTGATCCAATTCACCCATCTTGCCATCTAGTTTTTGCGCTGTTGCTAATGCTTTTTCTACACCTGCTGGTGTTGTTGCTGCTTCAATTGCTTCCTTCGCCGCTGCTTTTTGTGCATCGTTCAAGTTTTTCAATCCATCTAGATTTGCTTGTGATGTTGTCTTTTGGTC
>NZ_JANFQI010000035.1:0-379 GCF_024436335.1 Ligilactobacillus sp. MP3 | reverse complement strand
AATGTCTACCACTGCATCCAAACTTTCTGAAGTTACTTTTACTTCATCTACTGTGCCTGGGATTGCTGTGTAGCCTTCTTGTTCTGGCGCTGTAAAGCTTTCCCAACGACCTACGGTCCATAGCCCATATTTCTTCTCATCGCTACCTGCTACACTCGTGTACTTCCTTTCCAAAGTTACTGGTTGTCTTGTTATTTGAACTTCAACATTTGGCAAGTGTACATTAATTGTTCGCGTAATTGTCTTTTCTTCTTTCCCTTCTACTATTGCTGGTTCATCTGCTCGATAGTAGATGTCTACCACTGCATCCAAACTTCCTGAAGTTACTTCTACTTCATCTACTGTGCCTGGAATTGCTGTGTAGCCTTCTTGTTCTGGC
>NZ_JANFQI010000034.1:0-411 GCF_024436335.1 Ligilactobacillus sp. MP3 | reverse complement strand
ATATCTCTCAACAACATCTTTACTCATGTTACCTAGAGAGCCTAGATAATAGCTAGAAGACCATAAATGACCGCCCCAATATTGTTTTTGTCTAATTTCTGGATGTGTTTGTAAGAATAGGAATGCACTTCTGCCTTTTAGTGCTTTGATTACGTCTACTGCTGATTTTCTCGGTGGAAATGAAATAAGCATATGTACATGGTCTGGCATTACTTCCATTTTTTCAATGACTATTTCATTGTCGTCAGCTACTCTTTGTAGAATATCTTTCATTTCGTTAGATAACTTTTCATTTGTAAAAGTCTTATTTCTGTATTTTGTACACCAAATTAAGTGAAAATGTAAATTATACACATAACGCTTTGTGTATATTGCGTCTTTTATTTTATTAGTCATTGTATAGTCTCCTTT
>NZ_JANFQI010000033.1:0-423 GCF_024436335.1 Ligilactobacillus sp. MP3 | reverse complement strand
CAGAAAGTTTGGATGCAGTGGTAGACATCTACTATCGAGCAGATGAACCAGCAATAGTAGAAGGGAAAGAAGAAAAGACAATCACGCGAACAATCAATGTACACTTGCCAAATGGTGAAGTTCAAACAACAAAACAGCCAGTAACATTAGAAAGGAAGTACACGAGTGTAGCAGGTAGCGATGAGAAGAAGTATGGACCATGGACCGTAGGTCGTTGGGAAAGTTTTACAGCTCCAGAACAAGAAGGCTACACAGCAATTCCAGACACAGTAGATGAAGTAGAAGTAACTTCAGAAAGTTTGGACGCAGTGGTAGACATCTACTATCGAGCAGATGAACCAGCAATAGTAGAAGGAAAAGAAGAAAAGACAATCACGCGAACAATCAATGTACACTTGCCAAATGGTGAAGTTCAAACAACAA
>NZ_JANFQI010000032.1:0-430 GCF_024436335.1 Ligilactobacillus sp. MP3 | reverse complement strand
TATATTAAGATGACCCGTACGGGATTTGAACCCATGTTACCGCCGTGAAAGGGCGGTGTCTTAACCACTTGACCAACGGGCCATAACGGAGAAAGAGGGATTTGAACCCTCGCGCCGTATTACCGACCTACACCCTTAGCAGGGGCGCCTCTTCAGCCACTTGAGTATTTCTCCAGATGGGCCTAAATGGACTCGAACCATCGACCTCACGCTTATCAGGCGTGCGCTCTAACCAGCTGAGCTATAGGCCCATAATAAAAGCGGGTGACGAGAATCGAACTCGCGACAACAGCTTGGAAGGCTGTGGTTTTACCACTAAACTACACCCGCATAGGATATTAATATTAAATGGCGCGGGACAGAATCGAACTGCCGACACAAGGAGCTTCAATCCTTTGCTCTACCGACTGAGCTACCGAGCCATCATGTA
>NZ_JANFQI010000031.1:0-536 GCF_024436335.1 Ligilactobacillus sp. MP3 | reverse complement strand
CGCTGTTCCCAAGCATCATTAAAATTTTTATAACGAACTTCTGGGGCAACTTCATCATTTTTAGGGAAAAGTTTTTGAAGTAAAGCTTTCTTAATTAGGGCTAATTCTTCACACTTTCGTTCATGTAACTGAAGAGTATTATCTAGACTAAAGAATAATTTAGAGATATGGTCTTGCTCTTTAATTTTTGGTACATATGTTTTTATATTTGAAATAGTATTTTTGGATAAACTTGGAACTCCAGTGGATTCATCATACCTTTTCCAATTAATTATTTGGAAAAGTAAATAGATGAATTTGACATCAGAATTTTCTTTAGATGTGCAATAAAATAAGGTATCCACTGTCCAAAAGGGAGCCTTTAAGTATAAAGGTTTATCTATTGTTCCTTTTCTTCCAATACCTACTGCATCGGTATCTGATAATTTATCATTTACACTTAACATGTATCCACCAGTACCATAAACTGGAATATTACCAGAATTTAATTGCTTATAATCACGTCCTGAATTAATTTTAAGGATATTATTTAACTC
>NZ_JANFQI010000030.1:0-575 GCF_024436335.1 Ligilactobacillus sp. MP3 | reverse complement strand
CAATAATACGCCGGGGTGGCGGAACTGGCAGACGCACAGGACTTAAAATCCTGCGGTGAGTGATCACCGTACCGGTTCGATTCCGGTCCTCGGCATTATTGATGCACCCATAGCGCAACTGGATAGAGTGTCTGACTACGAATCAGAAGGTTGCAGGTTCGACTCCTGCTGGGTGCATATTAGCGGGAAGTAGCTCAGTTTGGTAGAGCACCTGGTTTGGGACCAGGGGGTCGCAGGTTCGAATCCTGTCTTCCCGATAAATGAATAATTCATTTAGTGATCGCGGTGTAGCTCAGCTGGCTAGAGCGTCCGGTTCATACCCGGGAGGTCGAGGGTTCGATCCCCCCCGCCGCGATATTCATACAGCACTTGGACCTTTAGCTCAGTTGGTTAGAGCAGACGGCTCATAACCGTCCGGTCGTAGGTTCGAGTCCTACAAGGTCCATTGTGATTTCTTGTTAAAAATTGCAAGTATGATTTATTATGGAGGATTACCCAAGTCTGGCTGAAGGGAACGGTCTTGAAAACCGTCAGGTGGGTCAAACCACGCAAGAGTTCGAATCTCTTATCCTCCT
>NZ_JANFQI010000003.1:0-212925 GCF_024436335.1 Ligilactobacillus sp. MP3 | reverse complement strand
TTTATTTTACGCTTTAGTTGGTGCAGCTCCCCATACTAAAGTTGCTTCAACATTAGCAACCAATGTATCACCATACTTAGCATTGCGATTATCATTGTAGAAATTCCATTCTTTTTGTTCAGGAGAAGTTCCTTCTGATAACCAGAATTCATAGTGATAGGCATCGCCATTACTTGCATAGTAAGTTTTATTACCTACTAAAGCACTACTAATTCCACCTAAACCTTTAGCAATATCTTCAAGAGTTGCTTGATTAAATGTATTCTTTTCTACACCTGTCAAATTCTTAGCTGCTACATCTGTAATAGCATTTAAGGTTTCTGTAGACTTCACTTCACTACCTGCCACTAAAGCATTTTTTACAACAACATTATTATCCCATACTTTAGTAACTTTAAATGTTACTGCTGAAGATACTTGTTTTGGAGTTTCATAACCTGTCAAAAATCCTTTATACATCATTAAAGATTGTAATGGATAACCCAAATCGTCAAATAAGGCTACGTTATCCCAAGTACTTCCTCCCCATGTTGGTTTGCCATTATAGTACATTACACTATCAGGTGCATAACCTACAGCATATTTAGAAGCCCAACCAGTACCGTATATATCAGAAGCATCTTTATTATATTGCCAATTATCCCAGCCTGCTTTTACAGGAATCCAAGCTGGTTCCCACCAGAAACCACCTAGACCGTTACCAGCAACAAGTGCTTTATACATGTCAGACATTGCATCTACTTGTCCTTGAGGATCATGTGAATAAGCTTGAATTTCTGAATTAGCACCAATTGAATTTCCAGTACCGTCTGAATCATTAACATTATTAATCCAACCAGTTTCAAGTACCACAACTCTCTTACCAAATTCGTTCTTAGCAAGTTTTTCAACAGCTTCTAACATCTTAGGAGTATTAGCACCATATCCTAAATCAACATTGTCATACCAGCCATTTCCATCGTGAGTTGACCAGAATGGATAATATGAAGTACCTAAAAGGTCATAATCAACATTATTCTTCTTCAAAACATTCATTATATTGCGATATTTTTCAATATTTGGAGTTTCAATATGCATTGCAATTTGTGCATTTGGTAGCGTATCTCTAACAGCTTTAGAACCTGCATTTAGATACTTAGAAATCAATGTTCCATAACTTTGGTTACCCCAAATATCATAGTATGATTCACCTTTATCACGATTAGAAGCAATTCCAAAGACGCCATTAGTTATTTCATTACCAACTTGAACCATACCAACATTTACACCGGCATTTTTTAAGTCTAGTAAGACTTTTCGTGTATAGTTATAAACAGACTTAGCTAATGTATTTCCCGATTCTTCTGTCCATGCTTTAGGCAGAGGTTGTTTTGCAGGGTCTGCCCAAAAATCAGAATAATGGAAATCTAATAGGACTTTCATACCATATGCTGAAGCCTCTTTAGCCATTTTGACAACATTATATTCGCTATCATCTCCACCTGCATAAGTTTGGTTATCAACATTATAAGGATTGTTCCAAATTCTCAACCTAATCCAGTTAACACCTGCATCTTTTAGAACTTTAAATATACTTACTTGATTACCATTAAAATCATAGAATTTAACGCCTGCATTAACTAATGCTTGATAACTACCGACATCCACACCACGAATCATGTTATCAGTCATTCCTTTTATTGGTTCAACTTTAACATGTTCATAGCGTAATCCTGTATCAGTACCGGTCTTATATGCTAGAGCAATTTCATCAGCAGTCATTTGACTAGTTGGCTTGCCGGTACTTACATTGGATGTATTTTCCTTTACAGGATCACCCCAAGTTAATGTTGCAGAATAGTTAACGATAATATTTCCACCATAGACAGCATTCTTATTAGCTTCTAAAAATGCTTCTTGTTTTCCTACATTATTACCATTAATTTTATCATTTAACCAGTATACATAGTGGTAGTTATTTCCATCTTGACCTTTAATTATTTCTTGTCCCTCAATACCTTGTGTATTTCCAGCTAGATTATTAAAAATCATCTTCAAGTCATTTTGACTAATCTTTTCACCTTTTTTACCTGTCAAGATTTCTGTTGTTACAGAATTACTTACCCCTGACTTTTCAGTCAGAGTATCTCCTACTTTAAGTCCAGCTACTGCACTAGAGTTAACACCTGGCGCTGAATAAACATCCGAAACTTTATTAATTACTTTAGAGATAGCTTGCGTTTCTGTTGTATCAACATTTCCTAGTTTAAATAGAACTACGGCCACTTTTACCGAGTTTCCATTTACCACAGAACCTACACCCAAGACAGCATCCTTCAAGTCATTATTCTTAACCGTAAAATCTTTCATGTAGTCACTAACAGCATTGTGTTCTGCTTTGAACATATCTGAAGTGTCATAATAGTTCGTCCATATTGAAAGAGTCTTTCCTTCAAATAAGCCATTATTCTTCATATTTATTTGAATAGCTTCATTAGTTGCTGATAATTGGCCTTTAGCTACTAATTGTGCGACATCGTGTAATGTGAAAGCCAAATAATTGTCATTCTGATTATTCCAATCTGAATCCACAACAATACCTGTTTTTGCTTTAATATTTGTTGCAATATCTTGAGCTACTAATTCCCTATATTGTTGAACATTCATTGATAATAGTCTTCCTTGAGCATCAAAGCTATATTCAACTTGATTTATCGTATGTGATCCAGTGTACATAGCTCCATCAACTGTATCAAAGTAGTACTTATTATTGTTGATATTTTGCCAGCCATATTGCATTTGACCTTGATTATTATAATAAACTATTTTCTTCTGACCATACGGTGTTATATCTTGGAAACCAGTTTGCATTGCTCCGGTTACCTTATCAAATAAGTACCATTTACCATTGATATTTTGTTGACCATACTGCATTTTAGCTGTTTGTGGGCTATAATATACAGTCTTGTTTTGGTCTTTGATATTTTGGAAACCTGTTAAGACTTTTCCACTATTATTAAACAAATACCATGATCCATCTAAATTTTGTTGGCCCTTTAGATTTCTAACTTCTCCAGTCACTTTATCAAGAGTTACGTTCTTACCTGATAAATTTTGGTTTCCATATAGCATCCAACCATCATTATTGTAATAAACCAACTTATTTTGGTTAGCAATATATTGAAAACCACGTTGCATAGCTCCAGTATTATCAAATAAATACCAATGTCCATCGATATTTTGTTGTCCATATTGCATAGCTCCAGTTACTTTATCAAAATATCTAGTAGCATTATTAACCCATTGCCAGCCATATTGCATTTGACCGTAATTATTATAGTAAACTGTTTTATTTTGACTAGGAATCTTTTGTAATCCAACTAATCTAGCACCATCAGTACCGAAGTTATACCACTTATTGTTGATGTTTTGTTGACCTTTAACCATAGCTCCAGTTACAGGGTTAAAGTAGTATACATTTTTACCAATTACTTGCCAACCATATTGCATTTGACCGTTAGATGCATAGTAAACTGTTTTAGCTTGCCCATAACTCTTTAAATCTTGGAAGCCAGTTTTCATAGCACCCGTTACTTTATCAAACAAATACCATTTACCATTAACGTTTTGTTGACCATATTGCATTTGACCATTCGATGCATAGTAAACTACCTTATTTTCGCCATATGCTTTTAAATTTTGAAAACCAGATAATCTTGCTCCAGTTACTTTGTCGAATAGATACCAATGTCCGTTGATATTTTGTTGTCCGTATACCATTTGGGCTGTCTGAGGGTTGTAATATACTACTTTATTTTGACTTGTAATTGTTTGAAATCCTGTTAAAACATTTCCTTTATTATCAAATAGATACCATTTACCATCGATATTCTTTTGACCGTTACCTAAAAATGCACCTGTAACTCTATTTGTATCATACTTCTTACCATTAACATTAATTGAGCCATACTGCATTTGACCCTTATTATCATAATAAACTAACTTCTTTTGGTCATTTATGTATTGAATACCTGTCTTTAAGGCACCTGTTACATTATCAAAAAGATACCAATGTCCATCGATATTTTGTTGTCCATACACCATTTGATAATTTTTTGGATTATAGTAAACAGTCTTATTTTGATCAGAAATTTCCTGGAATCCTGAGACGTATTTTCCATTGCTATCTTTCAAATACCAATTACCATTCTTATGTTCTTGTGTAGCTCCCGGTGTTACTACTCCGATAGCCCTTTCGGTATTATCAACAGTAGGAGTTACTTGTTCTTTTTGTGAAGAACTAGATGACACTTTTTCTTTAGAGTCATCAATCTTATTTTTATTCACACTCGATGAATCTACATTTTCTTTTGTTGAACTGCTATCTTTTTGCTTAGTTTCTACTGCACTAGTACTTTCCCCTACTTCAGTAGAAACTGCTGTTGAATTATTTTTAATTACTGTTGATTCAGCATTAGTGCTGTTCTCTGTACTTACTATTTTATCGCTAAGTACTGTAGAATCACTAGCTGTACTGCTTACATTATCAGCTCTAACTTCGCCTGCTCCAATACCTAATGTAGCTACGGTAATGGCCGCAAAAATCCAATGCTTACCAGCCTTATACATCTTATAACGTATTTTTCTATCTTGCATAACATTTTCTCCCTAAAATTAATAAAATTACACCTTAATGATAATGAAAAAAACACATTTTTTCAATGTGCTTTTCATAACTATTTTATTTTGAAAAATTTAGTTTTATATAAGTATTGATTTCCTGCAGTTAAATCATACTGTACTAATTTCAAGTCATTATACAATCTCTTTTGTTTCTTAGTTAGCTGCTTATACTTAACTGTTTTTCCTTTCTTATCAACAAAAACTGGATTTTTTCCGTTATTATATGCATATACTTTTATCGTTGGTAGTTCCTTTTGAATTTCTGTCAATAAAGCATAATATGGTGATACTTTAGAATTTGTTTGTTCAGCAGTTAAGGCAATAAAGTCAATTGGTGAAATATAATTGACGTGCTTTAGTTTCTTTGCACCATGCTGTCTAGCATATTTATTAGAATAAATAAAATAATCCGTTTCTCGTGCTTCTAGACTATTTCCGTCTATATTGCTATAAATTCCCGGAAGATGATCTCCATAAAATACTAAAGTAATTGGTTTATTGATTTTATCTATTTGTTCAATGAATTTTTGTACCGCTTTATCTGTATACGAAAGTCCTGCACTATAGTTGCTAATAGTATTCTTTTCACTATCATACATGTCACCACTTACTTGATAATCCCCAGAATTATCATAGTAATCTGAATAAGGAAGATGATTCTGCATAGTAACCAAATTAATAAATTGTCCATTCTTATAATTATTGATCACATCCAATGTATTTTGGTATGCTGTTTCATCTGATAAGTATGGATTAGTTCCGATTTTCATCTTATGCTTTATTTTATCCTTACTTCCCAAATACATAAATCTTTGAAAGCCAAATTTTTTATAGACTACTTCCCTACTGTAAAAACTCCCCCTATAAGGATGGATAGCTGTAGATTTTTTAAAATAGTTATTAATTGTTAAAGTTTGACTAGAATTTGGTACTACTTGTGTATAGGGAGTAGCTATAGTTGGTGAAAAATTACTTACGGGGAGACCTGTCAAAGTCATGAATTCCATATTAGCAGTTCCACCACCTAACCCTGAACTTATCATTAATCCAGATGTTGTATTTTTCTTAACACTCTCTATGTATGATAATGGATTTTGTGATAATTCTACTTCTTTTAATCTGCTAGGGTTTGCTAAACTTTCACTTAGATTAAATATAATAGTTTGTGTAGATAAGTTATTATCTCTATCTTTGTTAATTTTTTTTGCTTCCTTCTCATATTTTTCTGCCATCTCATCAACTTTTTTTCTAGAATAACTTGGATTATCTTCCATAATATTAGTATCAATATTATTTAAAAATTGTTGAAGTGCACCATTGTATTGTGCACCGTACTCTTGATTCCAGAAAGTAGGTTCATTACCATATGAGCTTAACCACGCATTTACTATTGAATTTCCATGATTAATTCGTGTACTGCTACCAAAAATAACAATAGCTAGTAAAATTCCTAATAACCTTGATTTCCAATTTAATTTTTCTTGCGGAAATTTAATCTCACAAAAAATAATAACTCCAGTTAAAATAATAATTCCTATTATTGCTATCCACAAAATAATCTGAGGAATCATCTCCAAAATATCACCATACGCAGATACCATTGTTACTTCTGTAGGCAATATTGGTTCAGAACGATAATATATCTTAATGGCATCTGCTGCTATCGCTATTGTTACAACTATATAAGTAATAATAGAACTTAACCAAAATTTGTTTGTAACTCCATAAAAAAATCTATATATCAAATAGAATAATAAAAGAGTTAGTATCATCATATGTTGCTTTACAAAAAAAGCAAAAAAGAAAATACTTGTATACGTATCACCATCCATATGAGGAGATGTAAAATGTGGAGACATAAAAATAAAAGAACAATATACTAAAATATACAAGATAACAATATTCACTAGATTATGTTTATGATTTTTAATATAGTTAATCATTTTTACAATTGTCTCGCTTATCCATGGAACAATTGTTTTCTCATTATTCAATGATAATTTTTTCTCTAATATATGTTCTCTTTCATCTATTCTTGCTAATAGCCATCCTAAAAAAGCAATTATTATAGTAACTATACAACTCTTAAAAAGTGAAATTTTTAAACTTGTATTACTATTAACTATTTTTTCAATAATAAAATTATCTGAATATATTAATAGTACTAATAATCCCGTATATTCTGGTATCTTTACATTAATCTTTAATTTCTGTCCAACTATAAATATAACTAAAGACATTGCTATAACAGATATTGAAGTTAGTACATTAAAACGATATGCTGTTGAAAGATCGCCATGTATTTTTAAAGAAATATACGGCATAGAAAGTGCTAAAACTACATTTAGTATTACGCTCATACTCATTAAAGTAATAACTTTTTTATTTACATGTAACTTATCTATTTCTACATTTGAACAGACTATTCCTAGTGCCACTAACAAAAAAGCTGTAACAATGTTATTTCCATTACCTAATCCAAAAATATCTTTATTAAAGATGCTTGGTAATGCAAAAAGTATAACATATCCTCCTAAAATAGCTGAAAGCCTGCACTTCTTAAACCAACTCTTTAACTTATCTTTTATTAATAATGCAGATATAGCACCAAGTATAACTGGATAAGTATTTCTAGTAATTGGAAGGACTACATCGTACAGATTTGAGATACTGAAACTTCTAGTCCACAAAAATAATCCTATAAATATCAATAAATTTACTATATAAATATATACATAATTTTTTATAAATTTTATATTTCCTTTTATCTGATAACCCATTAAAATTAGTAATACACCAATAATTACATTAGAAAAATTATTTAATAAACTATATGCAAATAATCTCTTCGAAAATAGATTGTTTTGCAAAAAAGCTGGATTTGCTTGTGTTATTAATAAAGAAAATGTAACAATTATCATAGCTACATATATTTTTAATGCATTACATAATTTTTTTATCAAATTATTCATCTCCTTCTATTACATCTACAATAAATAACTTTCTAATGATAAAATATTTTAAAATTTTGTTTCTTCTGCTAGAAATTAATTCTATAGGCACAAATATATTAAGTTATAAATAAAAACCATAAAAAAATCCACATGTTTTCCTTGGAAGATCAACATGTGGAAGATATCAATATTTAGTTATCTGATATATAATATCCAAGGAAAAACTTAATTACTTGCTTTCCTTGTCTGCTTCGTCGCGTTCCTTTAAGAAGTTAAGTACAGCTTGATGTTGTGCACGACGCTTCTTAATGTTCTTGGAGTTTACAGGACGACGATCATTTGCTACGCCAACATGTGTGTTTTGTGACATTCTTAGTTCCTCCTTTTCAACTCATATACTTGCTTATTTTATCTTAAATTACAAATTATTTCAAGGACTTATCCAAAATTCTTTCTCATGCTGTATGATTTTATGGTATATTTAAGCTAATATATTTCAATCAATAACAAGGAGTTATTATTTATGAAAAGAATCACTTGGATCGATGTATCCAGAGCTATAGGAATGCTCGCTATTATTTTTGCCCATTCTCTAAATTCATATACTGGAAATTACTTCAGCAATATCTTATTTGCAGTCAATGTTCCTATTTTCTTTGTTTTATCTGGTTATCTTCATAAAGATAAATCATATTCTAAAATAATAACAGGTGGATTTTTCAATTTATTACTTCCATATATTTTTACATCATTTATTATGATAGTGATAACTGCTGTCTCACTGCATTTTCACCCAATTTATCTTGGACGCATCGCTGATAGTACACGATATGCAACTCTAGCAGCTTTATATGGAGCAGGGACACCTATCAATAATTTACTTGGAAAGTTCTTTATTCCAGCTATTGGTGCTATTTGGTTTTTATTAGCTATGTTTCTAGCAAATATTTTTTACAGTTTTATTATTAAACTAACTACTAAATATAAGGTATCAGATAATGTAACTACTATAATATTTATAGTTACTACTTTTATCGGCTTTTATATAGCAAAATTTATTCAACTTCCATGGTCTTTAGATGCAGTTTTAGTTAGTCTTATCTTTTATTGGTTTGGATTTTTAATTAAGAAATATAATTTAGTTAATAATGGCAATTTCATCACTTTTATTTTTTCAGTATCTATTTGGTTTGTCACAGCAAAAATTGGTCCTTTTTATCTTAATGTATCTGCTGCAACAAGCTATACAGGTGCTATTATTGGTGGAATCGCTGGTAGTTACGCTATCATGGTATTTTCAAAATGGTTTGCTAATATCTCACCTGAAAATATTACACATATCGTACAAAAATATGGTGAGTTATCATTAATTGTACTCTGTTTCCATATTATAGATATTTCTGCACTTAACATAACAGCCTTAGTTCAACATATTTTCTTACCACATGGAATGCTGATATTTACTATAGCTTTAATCATTTACCGTATCATTTTTACTTATATAGCTATTATTATCGTACCCTATATTCCAATTATTCGTTCATTCTATATGTTTAGAAAATATCCTTTTAAATTTAAATAAGTTCAAAGCTTCAAGAATTCTTTTTATTCTTGAAGCTTATTTATTCCTTCCAATTTCTCACAAACAGCCTTATACTAATTAGGTACATTCATTAAATTCAAGTTTAACTTGGACTGGTTCGTAAACTTCCCAGTATAAAAAACCAAGAATCTCAAAGGAGGTAGGAGAAATGAATGACAGACAAAAAGTTATCATTGATTGTGATCCAGGAATTGACGATAGTTTGGCCTTGATGTTAGCTTTAACATCGCCCAAACTAGAAGTCATCGGTATCACAACCGTTTCCGGTAACGTTCCTTCCGATATAGGTGCTAAAAATGCCCTCAAAATCTTAAATCATTTAAATCGTCTTGATATTCCAGTTTATCAAGGTGCAGCAGCACCACTTAAACGTGACTATGTTGATGCTATGGATACTCATGGTAAAGACGGTTTAGGTGAATCTTATCTACCTGAAATCTCAGGTATTCCTATTCACGATAATGCTAGCAAGTTTATTAATCAGACTCTAGCTGATAATCCTAATCTAACAATTATTGCATTAGGTCCTCTAACCAATATTGCATTAGCTCATCAAGCACAGCCAGATGTTTGGAATAACTGTACTCGCTTTGTTTCAATGGGTGGAAATTTCAAAAGTTTTGGTAATTGCTCTCCTGTAGCCGAATATAATTATTGGTGTGATCCTGATGCTGCTAATTATGTTTATCGACATCTTCCCGTAAAAATCGAAATGATAGGACTTGATGTTACACGAAAAATTGTGCTTACTCCAAATATTTTGGAGCTAATTCATCAAGTTAATCCAGAACAAGCTGATTTTATTCAGAAAATTACAAGATTCTATTTTGATTTTCATTGGAAATATGAAAAAGTTATCGGCTGCGTCATTAATGACCCTTTAGCAGT
The DNA here is from genome assembly GCF_024436335.1 of Ligilactobacillus sp. MP3. Classification (NCBI taxonomy): domain Bacteria; kingdom Bacillati; phylum Bacillota; class Bacilli; order Lactobacillales; family Lactobacillaceae; genus Ligilactobacillus; species Ligilactobacillus sp. MP3. Next base: position 202,818 of record NZ_JANFQI010000003.1, on the reverse strand, counting down.
GGCTTACACCATTTTCCCAGAATTATGTACTGGTTTTGATTCTCATACTGAGATTGAAACTAAAGGTATTAGTATCGGGCAAAGTATCGTTGACGAAATGAATTTTTGGCATAGACCTATCAACAGTCACATTTTGACAGAGGTAGATAACATACGTTTTATGCAAATCTTCTTGCAACGTACCTGTTCAATTGATGCAGAACTTCTGGAAAAAATTTTGCCACAATTAATATCGGAGGAATAATTCATGAAAAAATTATCAACTAAAATCATAACTATCTTAGCTTTATGCATCGCCTTAAATATTGTCGGAAGTAACATTGCTTTACTTTTGAAACTTCCAATTTACTTAGACACTATCGGTACCATTCTAGCTGCGTCTTTAGCCGGCCCAGTTGGTGGCGTTACTGTAGGTGCTTTAACTTCAATCATTGTCGGATTAACAACTGACCTATTTTCACTATATTACTTACCAGTCCAACTTATAATCGGTTTTATCGCTGGCTTAGTATATTCACACTATGCAGCAGATACCTTTAAAAAGTTATGGTGGTTAGCTATTATTATTTCTTTACCTGCTACCCTAGTAAGTTCTGCTATAACATTATTCCTATTCCATGGCATTACTAGCTCTGGATCTGCTATTATCGTACAAATACTGGCTAAATTAGGTTTAAGTAAAGGATTAGCTGTATTCCTTGTTCAAGTTGGAACTGACTATCTCGATCGTTTAGTTGCTATTTATGTCGTTTCACTTGTTTACAAAATCCTAAAGAGTCGTATGTCTTTAGGAGTAACTAAATATTAATTTCTCAACAAGATTAGCATAGACTAATCTTGTTTTTTTATCAAAAAAAGCCGAGTATCCAAACTCGACTTTCATATCTATTAAGATTCAGAAGCACCTGATGTTGCATCTACTTCTGGTTCAGCAACTTTTACTTCTTCTACCTTTGTTTCTGATTCAGAGGCACCTGATGTTGCGTCTGTTTCAGGAGTAGCTACTGGTTCTTCTTTTTTCTCGGAAGCTCCGGATGTTGCATCTATTTTTGCATTTTCATCAGCTACCAATTTTTGACCTGTCATCTTCAAATAAGATTCAACTACTGGCCAAATATCAACTACCCATTCATTAATTCCACGGTAACGACCATCTTCATCATGCATTGCCTTGTAATAATGCATCACATGCTTTTCATTAACCTTATTAATAAAAGGTACTGGCATACTTACAAGATCTGTTTCACCTGTACGTAATGAATGAACTACATGTTTTACACCCTTCAAAGCACGTTCTGGGTGAACCGATTCTAATGGATCCCCAACTTGCTTAGGTTGACGAGGTGCTAACATATCTTTAGGATTTTCATCCATACGATTGTAGTAGATAAATTGGTTATTATCATCAGCAAATGTCAATTCAACTGGCATTGTATTCAAAAACCAGTTAAGTTGGTTAACTGTCAAAAGGCCTCTATCTAACTTAACATAAGTATCACCTTCGACTGCATTAGTCTTAGCTGCAGCTTGTTCTACCCAGTCTTCAGCCTTCATATCTACACCCTTAACAGTTGTATCAATCTCTTGAGATGCAGTTAGGTCTTCTGATTCCCAGTCACCTTTTACATCATTATTTTTCTTCATAGCTTTTAAGACTTTGATCCACTTTAAGAAGTTGCCCATAACACTTTCTAAGAAACTAACAGTTCTTGCTTCTTTTAAGTTACCATTTTCATCAAAAGCTGATTTGACATTTCCTAATAAGAATTCATCCTTTGGCATTACTAAAGCATTTACCCCTGGAGATTCTAAGATTTGACGTAAATCTAATTGTGCTCTACCAGAACCTTGTTCAAAGTAAGAAGCACCTACCAATAATACTGGTTTATCTGCGAATGGATGAACACTAGAAGATAACCATTCAATCACACTCTTTAAAGCAGCTGTAGTTGTATGATTATGTTCAGGAGTTGCAATAATTACACCATCTGCTGCAGAAATCTTCTTATCTAAATATTCTACAGCTGGTCCCATTTCCATTCCTGCTCTAAACATTGGAACATCTCTAATATCAAGAATTTCAATATCAATTGTTTCTTTAAAATGGCTTGCTATGTATAGCATTAATTTACGATTATATGATTCATCGGCAATTGAACCGATAATTCCTACTAATTTCATCTATGACACTCCTTTGACTAATCTTTCCATGAATAGTTTTCTACTTCTTTTCTTTGTTCATCATTAGCATTTGTTAGATGTTTTGAAATATTTGAAAATACTTCAAAGTCTTCAAACAAGCCCTCTAATAATGTAACTTTTTCTTCGTTATTTAAATTTCCATCTTCATCAAATGCTTGCAATGAATGACCTAATAAGAATTCTGAACTTGGCATAATTCTAGCACTCAATTCTGGTGAATCTAAAATTCTGCGTAAATGTGCTTGAGCTCTCGAAGTACCTAAAGTACCGTAAGAAGCTCCAACAATCATAACTGGTTTACCTACAAAAGGATGTCTTGCATAGGATAGCCATTCTAATGCATTCATTAAAACAGCAGGTACTGAATGATCATATTCAGGTGTAGCAATAATCACGCCATCTGCTGCTTCGATCTTCATAGAAATTTCTGCTGCTTTTTCTGGGATAACTCTATCTTTGTTCTTAAAAAATACTGGTAGGTCACTAATATCAACTAATTCTATTTCTGCTTTTTTACTGAAATGGTTCTTAATATATTGCATTAATTTAAGATTGGTAGACTTTAAATCATTAGTGCCGGCAATTCCAACATAGTGGTTCATAAGCTTCAACTTCCTTTAACTAATTAATTATCTTTATAAGTTTATTTTTACACAAAGTCTGTTTCGTTGCAAGCACTTTCAGTTTTATTAAATTATTTTTTGAATCTATAAAATATTTTTATATCTGGCAAAATTAAAAAGCATAAAACCAGTATTTATCTACTTGCTTTACACTTTTATAACTAATTTATTTAGTTTTTAAATTAACATTTAGTTCTGTTGTTGATACTCCAGGAGAACTAATTTTAATTGTGCCAATATTCTCATTCTTGCTATTTTGGGATTTAATCTTTGCATTAGATAGATCTTTATCTAGAGTCAATTCAGCTTTTATTAGTTTAGGATCTGTATTTTTTGCTACCCAAATGTTAGTATCATTTACTTTCAAACTTACTTTTTTGTCTTTCTTAAGAGCCTGAGCAACACTTTTTATATCTTTAGTATTTACTACTTTATCATTATTCATAACTGATTCAATCATTTTGTTAGTTTCAGCAAATTGCTTATTGTAATCCGAAGTATTTAAAACAACTGTTATAACACGTTGTCCGTTGAAAGTACCAGTTCCTACAAAGCGATACCCAGCATCATCTGTAAAACCAGTCTTAAGACCATCTATTGTTCCATTTTTAGGAGCTGCATAACTTCCTTCTAACATATAATTAATATTTTCCATATTATATGTTTGATCGGCACTTATTTTAAAATCAACATTCTTTTGTTTAGTAATATCTATTACTTCTGGGTAATTGTTTACCAAATATTTTGAAATTAATGCAATATCTTTTGCTGAAAATTTATTTTCTTGATTATCGTCCACATTTTTTAACTTTAGTTTACCTAAATCTGAATTGGGTAAACCAATCATATTATAAATTTCAGCATCCGTAACTCCAGCCTCACGGGCTACCTCTTTCATTTTTTCATTAAATGCCTGAACACTTCCAGCATCTGCTAAAGCTAAAGCTTCAGTACTGCCGTCTGCTGACACAATCATCATAGATTCTACCAACGATCTAACGGTATAGCTTTCACCCTCATTTAATTGAACATTAGAAAATTGCCAGTTATTAGCCATATCTGCTACATCTTTGCTTACTTTAATTTTTTGATCCCAGTTTAATTTTTGATTGTGGATATCTTTCATGATAACCGCTAAAGTTAAAATTTTAGTCAACGACGCAATAGGATATTTATTATTAGCATTTTGTTGATACAAAACTTGTCCGGTGCCAGCATCAATCATATACGCGGCTTTTGCATCAACTCTATCAGCTTTTATTTTTTCTAGGCTCCCCATACTAATTATAATTGCCATCCCTAATATGATTAATGTTAACCAATTTCTATATAGTTTCTTCATAAATAATACTCTTCCTCATTAATTGAATTATTACTTAATAATACCTTATATTTATTTCTATTCTGTTAAACTAAGATTGTTTTATTTTTTCACTTCTTAAATTATTCTTATCCACGTTTGTAAATCCAAACTTTTAATATAAGTGGATAAAATTGTTATTATTCTACAACTTATCCACTATTTATCCACAAAAAATGTGTATAAACTACTTATTATTTTTAATATCCGTATGTAATTTCATATTTTTATATATAATTAAGTAGAGATTCTTCACTTATTCACAAAGTTATACACAAAGATGTGCATAACTTTTAAAAAAGACGGATAAAAATTATTATTTTTAATAATTCATCCGTCTTTTATTCTTACTATTTAGCTTCTGCTTTTTCTTTTCGCATAATAGCTGATTTTAACATAAATGGTGCAATAATTGTCGTCAAAACTATTACAATGATTACACTTGAATAAAACTTATCTGATAACAAGTGCGCCTCATATCCTACCTGTGCGATAATCAGTGCCATTTCTCCACGAGAAACCATTCCTGCACCGATGATATCACCTGAATGCCAACTCATACCCAATAATTTGGCACCTAGTCCGCATCCACCCCATTTGGTTAGTAACGATAAAATTAACAAGACTACTATGAATAACCAGTTTGTCCATAATCCTTTAAACGTCATACTTAATCCAATTGACACAAAAAACATAGGAATAAATACTGCATAACCGATTGGTTCAATACTTGAATCTATTTCTCTCTTATATGGAGTTTGCGCAACTGCTACTCCAGCAAAGAAAGAACCTACCACTGCACTTAAACCAACTAAATCAGCAAAAAATGCCATTCCCAAGCAAATTACTAGTGACATTAAAATTTCACTTGAAGATATTAATAGCTTTTCACTTATCTTCATTAAAAATGGTGCAATCCATCTGAAAACTAGGTAAATCCCAATAAAGTAAATCACTTGAATTAAAATACCTATACCTAAATTTGACTGTGTATGTCCACCTTCTGCCTTAGCAACATCGCTAAAAATACTTACTAAAATACTTAAAATTAAAACTGCTAATATATCATCTATTACTGCAGCTCCTAGTATAGTAGTACCTTCTTTAGTATCTAATTTTTTTAATTCTTTTAATACTTCAACTGAAATAGACACAGAAGTCGCAGCAAAAGTTACACCAAGAAAAATTGCTTCTTCATTAGTAAAATTATAAATTCGTCCTAACAGATATACTAAAATAATTGGCGCAATTACACCAAATAAAGCTACTGAAGTGGCAGGTTTAAGGTATTTTTTTAATAAATCTAAATCACTTTCCAATCCTGCCATAAACATCAAGATGACCACACCAATTTCTGAAAAAATGTGGACAAAATTGTTATTTGTCACCCAGCCTAGCATTGCTGGACCTAGAATAATACCTACTAATAATTGTCCAATTACTGCAGGCATTCCAATTTTCCGACTAATACTGCCAGCAAAAGCAGTTGTCAGCAAAACCAAGCAAAGTGTTCCTAAATAGGTCATATAATCTTCCTTTCAAAGTACCTAAAAATTACTCTACAATATATATTTTACAAAAAAAATATTTGTCTTAAAAGTCAAATACTCTGACTATCCAATGTAAACGTTACCTCTATGACCATAGAAGTTTTTCTATAAAAAGTCTATAATGATAATAAACATTCTAAAAGAAAGGACCGTTATTATGAAATTCAATCAATTCGCTCATGTTCAAGTTCCTTTTGAACAAAAATTAACTGAACTCAATCGTATTGCTTTTCTTCACGCTGGTGATGAAGATTTAGCTAGCAATCATATCTACCATTTGTTTTTAAAACGTACTTTCCCAAACTACAAATCTGAAGCTGCTAAAAATCAAGCTCTTTTTAATCTAGCAGCTACTGAGAATGCTGATGTTTTAACTTATTTAAATTCTAGTAAGATAAATTCTCGAGCTTTCTATGCCATTGGTCTACAGCTTTTAGGCTTTGAAGTTGGACTAGATTTTGATTTAAAAGATCCATTTTCTGCAATGGACAAATTAAACTTACCATACCAAAAAGAGATAAATCATCCTAATGATGTTATAAATGCCTGGTATGACTTATTGTGTACTTCAACTAAAAAAGGACAAACTTTACTCGATATTCTAGCCAATCGTGGTTATTTCACACAGTTTTATAAATTAAACCTAGCAGAACCAATTTTCTTTAATGGAAAAGCCCAACCTGTTTTTGATACAAGTAAACTTATCCACGAGGTGGTCTATGTTGAATCAGAATTAGATACAGATCATGATGATAAACGTGATTTACTAAAAGTTATCATTACACGTCCAGCTGTAACTGATAAAGGTATGAAAGTTCCAACCATTTTCACAGCTAGCCCTTATTATTTAGGAACCAATGATGCTAGTGCTGAGAAAATGATGCACAGTGTAGATCTGCCGATTAAGCGTAAGGAAGTTAAACATCTTTCTTATCAAGATATTAAATACCATAAGCCAGCAACTAAACTTCCTAAGAAACGCCCAGTCGTAATTTCTACTAAAAATGCTGAAGAAAGTTGGGAACATTTATTTACATATACCTTTAATGACTACATGCTAGCTCGTGGATTCGCTGTTGTCTATTCTGGTGGAGTTGGGACTTTAGATTCTGACGGATACCGTACTTGTGGTGACGAAGCTGAAACTTTGGGAGCTAAGGATGTTGTTGAATGGTTGAACGGAAAGAGAACAGCTTTTACAACTAAAGAAGCAAATAAAGCTATCCCTGCTTGGTGGTCAAATGGAAAAGTAGCGATGACTGGAAAATCATATCTAGGAACACTTGCCACAGCTACTGCTACTACTGGTGTAGAAGGATTAGAAACTATCATTAGTGAAGCAGCTATTTCTAGCTGGTACGACTACTATCGTGAAGGCGGACTTGTTATTGCACCGGGTGGATTTCCTGGAGAAGATGCCGACATTTTGGCTGAAGAATGTTTTAGTCGTCAAAAAAGTGCGGGTGACTATAATCGTGTTAAAGATGGCTTTAACAGATTCTTATCAACTATCACTAAAAATCAAGATCGAACCACTGGTAATTACAATACTTTCTGGGACGCACGTAATTATTTAAAAGACGTAGGCAACATTAAGTGTGATATTGTGATGGTTCACGGTCTTAATGACTGGAATGTTAAGTTAAAGAATGTATTTAACTTATATAACAAACTTGGTGATATTGAAGTAACTAAGAAACTTATCTTACATCAAGGTCAACATATCTATATCAACAATTTCCAATCACTTGATTTCACAGATATGATGAATCTTTGGTTAAGTCATAAATTATATGGTGTTGAGAATAATGCTAAAGAATTACTCCCAGATATCTTAGTTCAAAATAACACTAAAGAAAGTACGTGGGAAACTTATTCTAGTTGGCAAAGCAAGAACTTCACTAAATTATACTTAAATTCTAATTCTCTCTCTGCACAAAAGAAAGAAAAACAAATTTTAGAATTTAACGATTATTTACCAGAAGCTACATTTAAACACTATCAAGCAAATATCAATAATTGGAAAGAAGATATTCTTGCATCAACTAGTCCAAAACTTGAAGCTAACCGTTTGATCCTCACTAGCGAACCTTTAAAGCATGAAACTTTACTTAAAGGTGTTGCTAAAATCAAATTAAAGATCGCTAGTCAACTTGATCATGGTTTGGTTAGTGTTAAGTTGGTTGATTATGGCGATGCTAAACGTCTAGGAGCTACTCCTACAATTCTTGAAAGACGTGGCTTAGACTTAGGTTATCATTGGCAAGAAGATAATTTAGTAGAGTTTAAGTTAGCTAAAGAAACACCGTTTAAGATGATTACACAAGCTCACTTGAACTTACAGAATCGTCATAACGACTTTAGTACTGATGAACTTGAAGCTAATAAGTTCTATGATGTTGAAATTACTACGCAACCTATGTTCTATCATCTTCCTAAAGGACATAAATTAGGTCTAGTAATCTATGCAACTGATATGGAAATGACTTTACAAGGTAATGAAGAAATTTCATATCGCATTGATACTACAGGCTCATATTGCCTACTCCCAATAGAGGAATAAACAAAAACGCAGATGAAACAAGACATTATTGTCTTGATTTATCTGCGTTTATTGATTCTACTTATTAATCAAATTCATACTCCCTAAAAAATAATTAATTATAATCATATATTAAATAATTAACAGAATTTTTTTCTTGACCTATTTTTCTAATAAAATATTATCATTTAGTATCACATCATATTAATTTGTTTGAAATAGACCGACTACAACTTTTCTTCACACTCATTATTTTTTTGGTTTTATCTAATTTGTAAATCTAAACATAGAACCTATTTCCTAATTTGTACAAATTTAACTCTTTCTTGCATAAATTCTTATATTTCTTCAGTATCTAAACATAACAATAACTAAAATAAGCCTATTATTACTTTATAGTTGTAATAATAGACTTTATTATTATGAGCATGTAACATTCAAGGCTATTAACTTTTCTACAGTTTCTAATAATTGATAGTTACAGAAATAATTTTCTGTTATTATTTTCCCACTTTCAAGTTATATGGCTCATATTAATTTACTAATTAAATCAGTTAACAAACTTGCATAATGGTTAATCACAATCCACCCTGTAATTGCTATTACAATCATATAAGCAATATAAATTACTAAACCTACATAAATTTTATCAATTTTTGTTTCTTTTAATTCAAATGTTACTGATAATATTCCTATTATCCATATCATTGATATTAACCCCAAAACGACATCTATTAATACAACAGAATTTGCACTTGCATTAGATACAATTAATGAATGTACAAGCAACACTGCATTTAATAAAATTATCGAAGATGTCTTATGTGCAACTTCATTCGCTAAATTTAAATAATTTCTATTACTATTTGAGAAGCCTTTTTCTGCCAATAATATAACCCCTATTATTACAAGTGAAGCTAAAAACGTTGCTAAAAAGAATACTATAAACACATTGAATCCTACTGGGTTACTTGTACTAGAAGAAGTTTCACCAGAAAAGAATGAAGTTATTGAACTTGAATTTTCAACAAAAGTACCTACTATTTTTCTTACTAAAATCATTACTGATAACGCAAAAAAGGTACTTTCAATGGCTAAAGTTACCAGACCAGAATATTTTTCACCATCTTCAACTTTAAATGGATGCTTCCATGACGAAACCAACCAATTCCAATAATTCATAGATACTTCTTTCATTTTATCTGTATTTACTGTCTGTTTGGTTTTAGTAGTATTATCAACATTTTCCCTTATTAATTGATATCCACAGGTGGTACAAAATTTTGCACCTTCTTTTGTATCTGATCCACAATTTGGACACTTATTCATAATATATTCCCCCTAAATTAAAAATATGATTACATTATACTACTCTCTTTATGAAAATTTATATCTTATTCTAAATAAAGTAATTTTTCTACTAAATGTATAAACAACTTAAAACAATAGATGTATTAAAAAACCAGTAGCTTTTTACACTACTGGCAAACTTTTGGCAAACAACCATGTTATTTTTATTGTTTTTTGATTAGATTTTGTTCCCTAAACTGCCATTAAATAGGTATCTCGTCACCAAGTTGCATTAGCAACTTATTCCCATTCAATAGTTGCAGGTGGCTTAGAAGTAATATCATACACTACGCGGTTAACGTGGTCTACTTCGTTTACAATGCGTACTGAAATTTCTTGCAATACATCCCATGGAATTTGTGCAAAGTCAGCAGTCATACCATCAATCGAAGTTACTGCACGAATACCAACTGTGTAGTCATAAGTACGACCATCACCCATAACACCAACAGAACGAATACCTGGTAATACTGTAAAATATTGCCAAATTTCCTTATCTAAACCATGTTTTGCAATTTCTTCACGTAAGATAAGATCAGAGTCACGTACGATTTCAAGTTTTTCTTCTGTAATTTCACCAATTACACGAATACCTAAACCTGGACCTGGGAATGGTTGACGCCATACTAATTCGTGTGGCATTCCAAGTTTTTCACCAAGTTCACGAACTTCGTCTTTAAATAAGGTATTCAATGGTTCAATTAATTTAAATTGAACATCTTCTGGCAGTCCCCCAACATTATGGTGAGACTTAATTGTTTGAGCAGTATCTGTACCAGATTCAATGATATCTGTATACAAAGTACCTTGTGCCAAGAATTCAATTCCTTCTAATTTAGCAGCTTCATCATCGAAAACACGAATGAATTCATTACCGATAATCTTACGTTTCTTTTCTGGATCAGATACACCTGCTAATTTATTCAAGAAACGTTCTTTAGCATCAACTTTGATAATATTCAAGCCAAACTTGCCACCCAAGCTATCCATAACTTGTTCAGCTTCGCCTTTACGTAACAAACCGTGGTCAACAAAAATACTTGTTAATTGATTACCAATAGCTTTATGTAGTAATACACCTACAACAGATGAATCTACCCCACCAGATAATCCAAGTAAGACTTTCTTATCGCCAACTGTTTCACGAATCTTTTGAATTTGCATGTCGATAAAATCGTCCATAGACCAGTTGCTACGAGCTTGACAAACGTCGAAAGCAAAATGACGTAAAATATCGTTACCATATTCTGTGTTACGTACTTCCGTATGGAATTGTAACCCATAGAATTTCTTAGCATCATTAGCCATTGCGGAAATTGGGCAATTATCACTTGTTGCTGTAACTTCAAATCCTTCTGGAACTTGTGTTACTAAGTCACCGTGACTCATCCACACTGTTTGAGTTTCTGGTAATTCTTTGAACATTACATTTTCTTGATCCTTAACTGTAATAATAGCCTTACCATATTCCTTATTATCAGCACTTTCTACTTTACCACCTGGTAAGTTATGTGCCATTAATTGCATACCATAGCAAATACCTAAAATAGGAATTCCTAATTCAAAAATTTCAGGATCTATTTGGAAAGCACCATCATCATAAACACTGTTAGGACCGCCAGAGAAAATAATTCCTTTTGGATTCATTTCTTTGATTTGAGCGGCTGTAAGCTTATGTGATAGTAACTCAGAGTAAACACCGAATTCACGAATACGACGTGTAATCAATTGGTTATATTGACTACCAAAGTCTAAAACGATAATTTTATCAAATGTTTGCATATCAACATTAGCCAAGTCTTTCACCTCATCTTAAATTTCATTACACTTTGTACCTATTATACATAGTTAGCAATCATTGAGCAATGTTTTAAACCATAACTCATCACTGACTTAGTATTTTCTCAAAAACAACTCATTTACTGCATGATTATTCGTCTTATGCATAATCAAATCAGCACGATTACGTGTTGGTAAGATAAATTCCCGTAAGTTCTTAAGATTTATCGTCTTCCAAATATTTTTAGCCATTTCAATTGCTTGTTTTCGATCACCAATCGCATAAGGATAGTAATAATTTGTAGGATCCTTGAAGGCTGTATCTAGTAAAGTTTCAAATCTTTCCAGATACCATTCTTCAATCAAATTTTCTTCAGCGTCTACATATATTGAAAAATCAAAAAAATCACTCACATAAATTTGTTGATTAGTTGGTAATTGTAAAACGTTAATCCCTTCAACGATTAAAATATCTGGACTTTCTACTGTTTCATATTGTCCTTTTACAATATCATAAACTTTATGCGAATATACTGGCGCTTTAGCAGGCAAATTATTCTTAACATCATTTACAAAGCGTAATAGTCTTCCCATATCATAACTCTCTGGAAATCCTTTTCTTTCCATTAAGTTACGTCTTTTTAGCTCTTGATTAGGGTATAAAAAACCATCCGTTGTAATAAGTTGAACCTTTTTATCCGGATAAACTTCACTTAATAAGCTCTGTAATAGACGAGCAGTAGTACTTTTCCCCACTGCAACTGATCCCGCTATCCCCAAAATAAATGGTACTTTTTGAGCTTTTACTCCTAAAAATTCAGCTTGCCTATCTTGTAATTCCTGATGCGAATCTAGATGTATTCTCAAAAGGTGTACTAATGGCATATAAATATCTTGAACGTCTTTTAAAGAAATTTGATCATTTAAAGATTTTAAGTTCAACAATTCTTCTTCAGTTAATGGAACAATATATTCCTGATAAAAATTACTCCATTCATTTCGTTCTATTTTATAATAATTTAATCTATTTTCCATATTTTTTCTCACAATTGCATATTATTTAACTTTTTCATTATATCATATTATTTTATAATTATATTGCGCTTTCAAAGAGCTAATAACAAATAAATTTAAAGGTGGTAATTAGTTATCTATGACAAATTTAGTTTTATTTGGAGATAGTATTACAGCCGGTATGACTGATGGCTATCCTTCTCCAATATTTTCTAACGAAATTAGAAAATATTTCCCAAATATTGAAATTTTAAACCGTGGTGTCCCTGGAGATCGTACTGACTTGGCTCTTTCTCGTATCCAAGCCGATGTCATTCAAAGTAGTCCTGATATTGTTACTATTTTCTTTGGTACAAATGATGTAACAGATGAAGGCCCAGATTATCAAACTTTTATCTCTAATATCAAAGAAATGGTAACTTTAATTGGGATTAAAAAATGTATTCTCATCACTCCTGGGATTACTGGAACTAGCTTACAGACACTCTATCCTAATCAAAAGTTATCCCAATATGCTCAAGGAATAGTAGCGTTGGCTAAAGAACTTAATGTTACCTACTATGATTGGCATAGTGTCGCAATCACTTATAAATCTAGTGACTTACTTCAAGTTGATGATATTCATTATTCTAAAAAAGCTTACGAGCTTCTAGTTCAAGGACTAGTTCCTTTAATCGAAGCTAAAGATAAAATCAGTATGGAAAATAAAGAAAAAGATTTACTAGAAAATCAATGACTATACACAAATAGCACTTACTCAAACTAACCTAGTTGAAGCAAGTGCTATTTTATAAGCTACTTTTTTATTTTTAATCTTATAAGATCTTAGCTAAGAAATCTTTAGCACGTTCAGAAGTTGGATGTTCAAATACTTCTTCTGGTGTTCCTACTTCTTGTACGTAACCGTCTGCCATAAACCAAATTTGGTCGGCAACTTCTTTAGCAAAGCCCATTTCGTGTGTTACAACTACCATAGTCATTCCGGAATCAGCTAAGTCACGCATAACCTTCAATACTTCCCCTACCATTTCTGGGTCTAACGCACTTGTTGGTTCGTCAAATAACATTACTTCTGGATCCATCGCCAAAGCACGAGCTATCGCTACACGTTGTTTTTGACCACCAGATAAACTATCTGGGAATTGATTTGCTTTATCAGCTAATCCAACTTTAGCTAATAATTCTTTTGCTGTCTTTTCTGCTTGTACTTCATCAACGTTCTTAACTTTCATTGGAGCTAACTTGATATTTTCCAATACACTCATATTAGGGAATAAGTTAAATCCTTGAAAAACCATGCCCATTTTTTCACGTAAAGTATCTAATTCCTTCTCAGAAATATGAGTTAAGTCTTTTCCTTCAAAAATTACTTTCCCACCTGTTGGTCGTTCCAACACATTCAAGCATCTTAAAAATGTACTCTTACCAGAGCCAGAAGGACCGATTACACAAATAACCTGACCTTGTTCTACTGATTCAGAAATGTCTTTAAGAACGAGATTATCTCCAAACTTTTTTTGAAGATTTTGTACTTCAATCATCTTTTTGTTACTCATGTTTCATCTTCCCTTCAAAGTAATTCAAGCCCTTAGATAATGTAAAGGTTAATACAAAGTAAATTACCATAGTGATAGCCAATGGAGCTACCCCTTTATAAGTAGCGGATTGAACTAATTGTGTTTGATACATCAAGTCACCTACACCGATGACTGATACAATTGAACTTTCCTTAATCAGAGTAATAAATTCATTACCTAAGGCTGGCCAAATATTCTTAATTGCTTGTGGAATAACAACATATTGATATGTTTGCTTTTGACTCATACCTAAACTTCTAGCGGCTTCAGTTTGACCAATTGCAATTGATTCAATACCTGAACGAATAACTTCAGCTACATAAGCACCAGAGTTCAGAGATACAGCAATGATACCGGCTGCTAAAGCTGGTAAGGATTGAATAACTGCACCAATTCCAAAGTATACAAACATTACTTGTACCATTAATGGTGTACCACGAATAAATTCAATATACGCAACTGCTAAACCATGTAGAAGTTTGTTATGACCTAAACGCATTAAGGCAAGAATAATACCTAATACAAAACCAATCAATACAGATACAACTGTAATAATTAATGTATATTCAATACCTTTTGCGAAGTATGTCCAGTAACTAGCCATTGTGTTATTTTTGCTAGATTCTTTCATATACTTAGCTGCTTCTGGAACGTATTCTTTATCTAATAAATCCTTCTTCTTAATATCAGCAATTGTCTTATTTGCAGCTTGAGTTAAAGCTGTCGCTCCTTTAGGGAAAGCCATCGCAGCCCCTGTTTCGTTAACATCAACACTTACTTTAGAGTTAAATGCATATAAGTTAGGATTATTTTGTACGTAAGCCTTAGCTGTTGGTTCTTCCATCAACACCCCAGATACCTTACCAGATTGTAAAGCAATAATTAAGTTGTTTAACTTAGCTAATCCTTTAACTGTTGCTCCAGGGAATTGTTGTTTAACCAAATTGTATTCCAAAGCACCATTTTGAGCACCAACTGTTTGACCTTTAAAACTTTCCTTAGATGTATACTTGCTCTTGTCTTTCTTGTTGATAACAATGTACTTACCACCAGAATAGTAAATATTAGAGAAGTCAACACTCTTACGACGTTCATCAGTTGGGTTCATCGCAGAAATAATTGTATCAATTTTGCCTGTTTCAAGTGCAACTAGTAAAGAATCAAAATTCATATTTTTAATAACTAATTTAACACCTAGATCTTTAGCAAATTTCTTAGCAATTTGAATATCAATTCCGACATACTCAGTCTTACCATCTTGCTTAGTGGTAAATTCGTAAGGTGGATAATCGGCACTTAAACCAACTACTAATGTTCCCTTTTCTTTTACTTTTTTCAATGAATCGTCTGTTGTCTTAGCTGTATCAGCGGAAGAACTGCTAGAAGTTGTATCAGCAGTAATCGCAGCAAATGGTGTAACTACCATCATGAGTACAGCTAAAAGCATTACTATCTTCTTAAAAATTTTCATACTCATAATCTCCCTCGTTAATATAATCTATAGTTTTCAAGTTGATATGATTAGTATACTTTTTATTGTTTATTTATGCAAGTATTTTTTGTAATTTTGTATATTTTATTCATAATTTATGTTTAAATCGCATTAAAAATGAATAAAATATATTTATGTAACAGTTTTCTATAAAATAAAAACATCAATGAGCTTGTTTATCTACAAAACTTCATTGATGTTTCTCTAATTATTTCATTTTATGTTTCTTTGATGAAACTTGATAAAATATGAATGCCACTAATCCGAAGAAGACTGGACCAGCAATTGTCCAGAAGGCTGTCTCAAAGTCGCCATCTAAAATTGGTTGAACACAAGTAAAGATAATACCTGCTGATAAGATAATTTCAATAATAATTACTAATAAGTTAGTCCAGAATGGATTCTTAAAGGCTACAAATGAATGTTCAATCTTCTTTTTCTTAAAGAATGGGAATGCCCCAACTAAGAACAGATATGGAAAACTAGTTGATACATTTGCCATATCAGTTAAGATCAAATAAAATCTTTGTGCTGCCGATCCACCAAAGGCTACTAGGAAGATAATTACACAAACAATAATTGCTTGTAACCACATTGCATTAGCAGGCATATTATGTTTATTTAAACGAGTTAACTTCTCAGGCCATAATCTCTTATCTGAACCTAAAATAAATGACTTGATTGGTGAATATAATAGGATAAACATAGCTCCTAAGAATCCTAGAACTTGTGTTAAAGCTACAAATCTTGTAATTAACATACCTGTTGTATGAGATGTAGCTGCTGACCAACCTAATGACTGTCCTAAATAAACACCTAATTGATTAAAGACAATATATGTAATATTTCCTAAGTTTACACCGTGTTTAGCAACAACAGAATTATAGTTAACACTGAAACCTATCATAAATATCATGATTACATAGGCACCGATTGTAAATAAACTAGCTATAATCAATCCACGAGGGAATGTCTTTTCTGGTTTATCCATACTATCAGTTACACTACCTAAAGATTCCATTCCACCATAAGCAAAAATTGCATAGACAACGAATGAAATAATGGCGATTGGTGTTTGAAATTGTGGATTAGGTGAAGTGATGAAATCTTTCATTCCGTGGATAGGTTGTGCTAATTGCCCATGATTAGCAAAGATAATAACTAAACTGGCAATTAAGAAGATAATATTAGTTACAACTGTAAAAATTCCACCTAAAGAACCAACTTTAGAAATTGAATCCATTCCTTGTGTGGTAAAGAATGTTGAAATTAAAATGAATAAAATTCCTAAAATACCAATAACTTCAGTGGAAGACAAACCTAACATTGACCAATGTTGAGTAGTATCTTTCCCAAAAATTAATGCAGAAAATGTTATCCAGATACGTGAAGCTGTTGATACCATCCAAACAATCCAAGAGGCTAACCAGATAAATGTTCCGATGAAAGCTGCACGTTCTCCAATTGATTCAGCTAGCCAAGAATAGATACCACCTTTTGCATCTTTAAATGCAGAACCATATTCTGCCATCATTAAACCACAAGGGAAAAAGAAACATACCCCTGCTAAAATATACCAAATAATACTACCATAACCCATTTGTGCATAAGCATTAGATACATTACCAAAGCCAAAGATAGCGGTAATAATCATCATAACTAAGCCAAATGTTGTGATTTTCTTTTTATTTCCTTCCAAAATCTCCACTCCATATTTGTATAATTATTAACTACTAAAGTATATTCTTTTTTCTACAATTTGTACTAATTATGATAGATTTTTTATTGTTTTATAATAAAAATTCATTTTTTATACCATAAATTTGAATTTTAAAACACAATATTCACTATATATTCATACAGTCTATACTGATTATCAGTTTACAATTGCAAAAAAATTCATTTCTTCTAAAATTCGCCTAATTTGAAAAATATACTTGTTTCCTGTATATTTTATTATTATGAAGGGGTGAATGTATTTTGGATATTAATGAACATCAACAATGGTTGATTAAATTCTATGAAAAAAGAGATTGGTTTAAGTATCCACCTCAAGATCGAGTTAATTACATGACAGAAGAGCTTGGAGAATTATCTCGTGCTGTTCGGACAATCGAAGTTGGACGCGATCATCCTGGTGAAAAAGTTCTAAATCAAGCTGAAAAAGAAGACAATTTAAGAGAAGAGATGGCAGATGTTATTGATCAAGTGCTAGTATTGGCTGCTAAATATGATATTAAATCTGATGAATTACTTGAATATAGTGAAAACAAGTTAAAGAAACGTTTTAATATGGATGTCTAATATATGAAGAAAAAAACTTTATTTTTTCTTGTTGCTTTATTTAATCTAGCAGCTAATTATGCCCACCCAGTTACACCTACATATTTTAAGATGCTTCATCTTGATAATTCTGTCTTTGGAACAGCCTTTGCTGTAATGTCTTTTGGTATCTTTATCGCCTCTCCCTTTTGGAGTAAAATTGCAGGTATAGTTAACTCCAAGTCTGTTATTGCAATAGGATGTATTGGCTACGCTATTGCACAATTCTTATTTGCAGTTGGACATACAACAAGCCTGATCTTAATTGGACGATTACTTGCCGGACTAGCATGTGGTGCATTCTTTGTGGGTGTGCTTAACTATATTGTTAATCTATCTAGTGAAACAAATCGAGGAGCTAACTTAACTCTTAATGCTACTATTCAAACGGTTGCTAGCGCCTTAGGTTATTTTGTCGGTGGAATGCTTGGTGCGTATAATGTTTATCTATCTTTTGCAGTTCAAGTTATTCAACTAACTTTAGTCGGAATATTATTCTATCTTTTACTTGAAAAAGATTCGCAAAACACTGATAGTTTGCAATTATCTCTTATATTGAAGGAATCAAATCCACTCAAACGCCTCGAAGATGGACGTTTATTTATGAATAGAGCTTTTGTCCTATTATTTTCTGTTTCAATCTTACTTTACTTGGGATATACTGCCTTTGATCAAAGTTTTAACTACTATTTAAAAGACATATTTAATCTTTCCAGTAGTTTTAATGGAATTTTCAAAGGAGCAATTGGGATTATCTCTTTGATTGTCAATACTTCTATTGGCTTGTATTTGATGAAAAATACTAAGATTAGTAAAAGTTTAATTTATGTACTATTAGGTGCTTCAACTTTAATGGCACTTATCTTATTTAGCCATCATTTAACAGCTTACGTTATCAGTAGTTGTATATTCTATGGTTTCTATGCTTTGAGTACACCACTACTTCAAGATTTAATTACACAAGAAGCTCAAGTTGAGACACGTAACTTAGTATTAGGATTTTATCAATCAACACAGTCATTGGGACAAATTTTAGGTGCTTATCTAGCTGGAATTATTTATAATTTCAGTTCACAAGCCCCGTTCTTACTATCTTTTCTTGCTTTACTAAATGCATTTCTTTGTTCTATCTTTTATCAAAGAATTTATAAAATTTAATTCAATAAAAAAGCAATTTTGATCGAGATATTTCTCTTTCAAAATTGCTTTTCTTTGTATCTAAATTATTACTTTTGTTCGTTTGTAATTTGGGTATTTCCAGCCACTGTACTGATTTGTCCAGTTGCACCTTCGCTCTTAGCCTTATCTAAAATAGCTTGCATAGATGTTTGTTGCCAATTTCCATTATTATCATAAATGTATACTTGGCCATCTTTTACAGTGTAAGTCAATGACTTATCACCATAACCATCTTGCCAATACATTTGATAATAAGTATCCCCACCAGTTGGTAAAGCAGGTGTTCCCATTTGAGAACGAGATGCTTTAGTTACACCAACTTTAGAGTTTGCTGATGGTTGTCCGTCTGTTTTAGCATAGTTTCCTGCATACCAACCTGTTAGTGCAGCTTGTTGTTGTTCTGTTAACTCATCTGCAGAGGAAGCCAATGCTTTACTACTACTGCTACTACTATCTGGATTAACTTTTTCACTATCTACGCTAGATGACTTGCTAGACTTAGATGTGTTATCTGCAACATCTGCATCTTCAGCAAAAACTGCCTTAGCCTTAATTGCACTCTTCTTATGAGATTTCTTTACCACAACGCTACTTTCATGTGCAGAAGTCTGTGCTTGAGATTCGGCACTCTTATTGCCACATGCAGCTAATGTTCCCACTAAGAGTACACTACTAAAAGTAACAATTAATTTGTTTAATTTCATTTTATCCTCCAAATCTACCTGTCAAAACTTCATTACTGATTAGCAATACCATTTCTAATTAACTCTAAAGGATTCAACCATGTACCATTATTGTTAAATGAGTTGGCAATAGCTCTCATAATATTCTTTTCACGAGTTATACCTAAGTGTAAGTGTGATGTATCACGATAACCAATTACATCACCTGTATTGATTTGTTGACCAACGCTTACCTTGATGTTACCACGATTGCTGAATGCTTCTTGGTAAACAAAGCTATATTCGTCTGATTGAACAACAACATAGTTTTCCAAACCAGCAATATAACCAATTTGTGTAACGACACCACTGTGTACAGCATGAACTGAAGAACCAGGGTGATCATAAGAACCAAAGTCCAATCCATCATGGAATCCATTCATACGGAATTCTCCACCTGGATTTACACCAAATAATTGAGCACCTGTAAAGCTACCTTGACCTACAGATGGGAATGGCCATCCCCATGTATCTTGTTTCAATGTACCATCAGAATTAAAAGTATAGTTCTTACCATTGATGTTAACAGTACCTGTCTTCATAGCACCTGTGAATGTATCAAAGTAATATTTCTTTCCACTAATATTTTGCCAACCATATTGCATTTGACCATTTGAAGCATAGTAGACTGTCTTATTTTGACCATATGGTGCTAAATTACGAAAACCTGTTTGCATTGCTCCTGTTGCCATATCGAATAAATACCAATGACCATTAATATTTTGTTGTCTATACTGCATTTGGCCATTTGAAGCATAGTAAACTGTTTTATTTTGACCATAAGATGATAAATTTTGGAATCCTATCTTCATTGCTCCTGTTGCTCTATCAAATAAGTACCAATGGCCACCAATATTCTGTTGACCGTATTGCATTTGACCATTTGGTGCATAGTAAGCTGTCTTATTTTGACCATATGGTGCTAAATTTTGAAATCCAGTCTTCATTACACCACTATTTTTGTCGAATAAATACCAATTATTATTGATATTCTTTTGACCAAATTGTTTTTGACCGTTATTAGTATCGTAGTAGTAAACTTTTCCATTTACACTTTGGAATCCTACTTGTACTTTATTATCTTTCAATAGGTATTTATTCCCATCAATATCAACTTCACCAGAAGCTAATAAATTACCTGTCTTTGGATCAAAGTTATAGCTTTTACCATTAATTACAAACTTGCCAACAGCCTGCTTACCATCATTAGCAAAATATTGTAATGTCTTAGACTCCTTATTATATACTAAGCCTTTTGCCATAGATCCCGTTGCTTTATCAAAGTAATATCTACTTCCATTAATCGATTGAACACCATATTGCATTTGGCCATTTGAAGCATAATATACAGTCTTATTTTGACCATATGAAGATAAATTTTGGAATCCTGTCTTCATTGCTCCAGTATCCTTGGCGAATAAGTACCAATGACCATCAATATTTTTTTGACCTGTTTGAAGAGCACCTGTCATTTTGTCAAAATAAAAATTATTATTATTGATGTTCTGCCAACCATATTGCATTTGGCCTAACTTAGTCTTATCTTCACTGTAGTAAACAGTTTTATTTTGATCCGAAATATTGGTGAATCCTACCGACATTTTGCCAGTCTTTTTATCAAAATTATACCAATTTCCATTAATTCTTTGTTGACCATAGAGCATCCAACCATCTTGATTATAATAAACAATTTTATCTTGACCATAATTCTTTAAATCCTGGAAACCACGTTGCATTGCTCCATTATTGTCAAATAAATACCAATGATTATTAATATTCTTTTGACCTGTTGCCATTGCTCCAGTTGCATTATCAAAATAACGTGTAGCATTATCTACCCACTGCCAACCATATTGCATCTTACCATTAGAATCATAATGGACTGTCTTATCTTGATTTGCTATCTTCTGAAAACCAGTTTGCATTACACCTTGATTATTAAATAAGTACCAACTACCGGCGATATTTTTCTGTCCCGTCGTCATTGCACCACTAAATTTATCAAAATAATATTTACTATTATTAATATTTTGCCAACCATATTGCATCCAGCCATCTTGGTTGTAATACACAGTCTTATCTTGACCATAATCCTTTAAATTTTGAAAACCACGTTGCATTGCCCCATTATTATCAAATAGATACCAATGATTATTAATATTCTTTTGGCCTATTGCCATTGCCCCAGTCGCATTATCAAAATAACGTGTAGCATTATTTACCCATTGCCAACCATATTGCATTTGGCCATTACTTGGTGCATAGTAAACTACCTTATTTTGATCCTTAATTTCTTGGAATCCTGTCAAGTTCTTACCAGTATTGTTATCTACTAGATACCAGTTACCGTTGACATTCTTTTGGCTAGCATTATCAGCAGTATTTACTGGTGTTTCTACTTTAGGTTCTTCACTCTTTTGTGTAGTTGAACTTTGGGTAGAACTACTTTGTTCACTATTGTTAACTACTTGAGTATTTTGCTTTTGTTCGGAAGTAGTTGCTGGTGTAGCAGGTGCAGTAGCTACTTTATTTTCTGCTACTTGTGTAGTTACATTATTATTTGCTGGAGTTGCTTGTTGTACAGGGGCACTTTGAGCTTGTACAGTTACTGGTGTAGATTGCTTTACTTCTTGATTTGCAGAAGTTTGTTGAGTAGTATTTGCAACTTCGTTTGACTTAGTTTCTACACTTTGATTATTTTCAACACTTGCTTGTTGACTGCTATTTTCTTGATTAACAACTGTCTTTGATTCTGTATTTTGTGTTGCCTGTAATGTTACTTCTTGCTTATTAGTTTGATTATCATTATTGCTATCTGTTTGAGTTTGAACATTAGTATCAGCCATAACTTTAGGGTTATGGAAACTAACGCCCATTGCCAATCCTAAGAAAACTAAAGGTGCTACAACCCAGTTTTTACCGGCTTTATACATCTTATAACGTTTTTTTGTTTCGTAATTCTCCAAGAAAAAACGTCCTCCTTTTTCTTATCTAAACTTAAATTCTTTCTAAACTTATGTAGCTATTCCTATAAGAGCTTACAGGAATACTTTCTTATTATACTTTATGCAAATATCAATCTCAATATTTACCAAAGTTTGTATTATTTCTTTAGGTTAGTGTTACATTGTTGTCATAAAAATAGCAATCCGTATTATTTAACAGATTGCTACTAAAAAATACTATTTTTTTATCATTTTAATTTTGCTTAGAATTGTAGGCCTTAGTATTAGAAGTACTATAGCATAGACTGCTATCCCTATAATAACTTCTAGCCCTGTATACATGATTCCTTGTAGATTCATGTCTTTTGGTTTCCAAAGTAACTCTAGATAATAAACTGGAACAAACATTACAACTCCAGATATTAGATATTTAATAAAATTCTCAAACATCTTTTTCAAATCGACACTATTTCTAACTACCCACAATTGATAAGCTGTAACTGCTAATTCTGATAACACAGTAGCCCATACAGCTCCATATAAACCCCAGAAATAAATAAATGGGAAGTTAAGAATAATATTAACAATTGCTCCAAATACTACTGACACTGTAAATGATTTTACTTTATTGGTAGGTAAAAGATATTGCGTTCCTACAACATTACTCCAACCTATTAGAACAATTACTATTGATTCAATCATTAAAGCTAAACCAACTGGGCCAAAACCAGGTCCATAAAACATCGTACCTAAATACTTTGATACAGCAGCTAAACCAAACATCATCGCAATAGCTAAACAGGATACAAAATCAAAAGAATTATATAATAATTCATTTACTTTCTTAGTTTTTCCTTTAGCAAAAGCATTTGATACATGAGGCAACATAACTGTTCCGGTTGCTGTTACTAGACCTAAGACAACCTTAACAAGAGCGTCAGATTGGTTATAGAATCCGGCAGAAGTAGCTCCAGCAAAAATACCTAGCATATTTTTGTTCAAAATCAAATAAATTTGCGTCGCAATTTGTGGAACAAACAATGACACTGTTGGGATAAAATGTCTTAGTGGATGCAACTCTTTGATGCTTATCTTGGTTAATAAAATTCTTAGATGAGGCCATAAAGTTAAATTACCGCCAATTAGGGATATAGCTAGAATTACAATGTATACACCTACATCACTAGCGTCTCTAACAAAAATAAAAATCATCGCTAAAGATGCTAATTTTACCATTGTATTTCTGATAACGGTTCTTTTGAAATCTTCAATTCCCATATACAACCAAGAAATATCTATTGCGGCTGCAACAATATTCAAAGATTGTAATATCATGTACCAATAATACTTTCGGTAAAATTGAATAAATAGTGCAAATAAGAAGAAAGCAACAACTGTCATTATTACTTTAAGAATTTGAATTTCCCAAAAAGTCTGAGTCATTTTTTTCTTATCTTCACGTACATAAGCTATCTCACGATTACCATAATAAGAAATACCAATACCCGCAATTAATACAAACCATTGGATTAAAGAGTTAGTATATGAATTAATCCCTACCCCTTCTGGTTTTAAAACACGTCCAATATAAGGACCTGTTATCAATGGTAAGATTAAGGCTAAAATATTATATCCTGCATTGTAAAGATAATTTTTGATTACCTTCATAATTATCCCTCAAATTCATTCTTAACAGTTATTAAAGCTGCTCCTATAACTTGATCCATATTGTAGTAACGATATTGTCCTAAACGTCCACCAAATATTACATTTTCAGTTTCTTTACTTGCTAGTTCTTGGTATTGCTTGTAAAGACTGTTATTTTTACTATCATTTACTGGATAGTAAGGTTCATCGCCACGTTTCCAATCGGCAGGATATTCACGCGTAATAACTGTCTTACCTTTTTCACCTTTACCAAATTCAAAATGCTTGTGTTCGATTATTCTAGTATAAGGTGTTTCAGCATCTGTATAATTTACTACGGCATTACCTTGATGATTATCTTCATCTAATACTTCTGTTTCAAAGCGTAAACTTCTATATTCTAATTCTCCAAGTTTGTAACCGAAGAATTGATCAATCATGCCTGTGAAGACAACTTTATCGTATTCTTTTAGATATTCTTCTTTACGATCGAAGAAATCTACCCCTGTTTCTACAGTGATATTGTCATGATCTAACATCTTTTCAACAATTTGTGTATAACCACCAATTGGAATACCTTGATATGTATCATTGAAATAGTTGTTATCATAAGTTAAACGTACTGGTAAACGACGGATGATAAAAGCTGGCAATTCCGTAGCTTTACGTCCCCATTGTTTTTCTGTATAACCCTTGATTAATTTTTCATAAATATCTGTTCCAATTAATGAAATAGCTTGTTCTTCAAGATTTTCTGGTTTCTTGCCATTAAGAACTGCACGTTGTTCTTCAATCTTAGCCATAGCTTCTTTAGGAGTTACAACTCCCCAAAGTTTATTAAATGTGTTCATATTAAAAGGTAAGTTATAAATTTCACCATTATAATTAGCTACTGGACTATTAGTATAACGATTAAATTCAGCAAATTGATTTACATATTCCCAAATTTCTTTCTTAGAAGTATGGAAAATGTGTGCACCAAATTGATGAACTTGAATGCCATGTACTTCTTTTGTATAAATATTTCCAGCAACATGGTCTCTTTTTTCAATAACCCTTACTTTATGTCCTCTTTGAGCAGCTTCATGTGCAAATACTGCACCAAAAAGGCCTGCCCCTACTACTAAATAATTTGTCATCTAAATCCTCCATCAATAAATATTCTATTTAAGTAATCTAATTTGAAATTCTATGTCACATTATACCCTATATTTTTTACTTTTTCCTTAAATATATAGCGATTTAACAAATAATAATAAGTCATGATATAATAATTTAAAATTATAGCAATAGGAGTTATGTATTATGCAAGCAATACTTATACTTGCTCATAAGAATATTGACCAAGTTACTAAATTGGCAACTATTTTAAATAATAATTTTGAAGTTTATATTCATTTTGATAAAAAGATGAATATTCCTAAAAATTATAAACAGATTCTTGATAAAAAAAATATTCATTATATGTCTAAAATAGATGTTCACTGGGGAAGTTGGAGTATAGGCGCTGCTACTGTACTGCTAATGAAAGAAGCGCTTAAAAATCGTCAAATTGAATATATTCATGTTATTTCAGGTCAAGATTGGCTTACAGATACTTCTCAAAATATTTATGATAGATTTAAAAATGACGATAAAATTTATATGACGTATTTTAAGGCTACTGAAGTTAAAAAAGCTGGTGAACCTACTATTTGGTGGCAAAAGTATTATTTTAATTACGATAGAATTAATCGTCGCTCAACATTTGGTAAATTCTATCATCGAGGATTGTTACTAGTTCAGACTCTATTCAGAGTTAATAAGCTGAAAAAATTAGGAATTGATTTAGAAATATACTCTGGTGAAAATTGGGTAGATATGCCTAGAGATGCTGTTGAATATTGTATTAGTTATTTAGATTCTCATCCTAATCTTCTAAAAATGCTTCAAACTGGTTGTTTTTCTGACGAATTTTGGATGCAAACCATTCTCTGCAATTCCCCTAAATTTAAACAAAGAATTGTTACAAATCATCACCGGTATATTAAATGGCAAAAACAACATGGAAGTTATCCAGCTATTCTTGATATGTCTGATTTTGATAATATTATTAATGGTGATTATATTTTTGCTAGAAAATTTGACGGTCCATATTCCAAGGATTTGATAACTCAACTTAATAGAAATAATAAATAGAGAGGCTGGTTAACCTCTCTATTTATTATCTATTAGATTTGATACTGCCTTTACAATATAGTAACCAATTTTTAATTTCTCACTTATTAATCGAGCATTATGCCTCAAATTCAAATACTCCTCTTCAGTTAGTGAGCCAAGTCTATCTTGTAATTGTGCTAAACTTTCAACTACAATTCCGGCTTGATGTTTACTTACAAATTCTGCCAACGCTGCTTCTTCCCAAATTATCACTGGTAAACCTGAACTTAAATATAATGAAACTTTATGGGGATTATTATATTTCATATACTCACCATAAACACCATTACATTCATCTATTCTATTTCCATCCCATATTAAACCAAAGTTTTCTTTTAAATGTTTAGGTAATTCTTCCGGTGCAAATACACCCTTATAGCTTACAGTATTAGGATATTTCTTCTTAGGATTAGGCCCATACACATCTATTGGATAAAATTCATTAACTAAGAAATCAGATTTTTGTAGATTTCCAGCATAACACAGTGTCTTTTCATAACTATTGGATTCTGGTGCTACATTTTCCGTTAAATAATCAAATATTTCTAAATTAGATATCTTAGTTTTTACACCATTTTCTCTTAACCATTTTGTCATTGTTGAATTATGAGAAACAAGCCCATCTGCTTTATTTAATCTATTTATTTCTTCTACTAGATAGTTAGCGTCATTTTTAAACAACCTCAAAGACTCTAAATCATGAATTATATAATAAACTTTTACATGCGAATCCAACAAAGATAATATCTTTTCAGTAACTACAGTTGAATATATAGGGTATTGGATAAAGATATTATCTATTTTTTTATTTTTTAATTTTTTAGGTATGTCCCAATTTAAATACTTAATCTTATTAATTTTAGAAGAAATAGTATTATTTAAACTAAAATAAAACTCTATATTTTTAAAACTTAGTTTTTCACTTAAAATTTTACTTATATCTCTTTTGGCTTTTGGACCTGCATTATATTCAGTCTTATCATAAATTGATAATAGATAATTATTCATAATAATAAACCTTTCACTGATTATTTCTATAATTGCTTAATCAAGTTCTGTAAGGCTGTTTTTAAAAAATAACCCTTTCGCATTTTTTTGGATAAATTAACAGCATTAGAACACATTATTTTATACTCATCTTCATTAATATTATTTAGTTCGGTATTCAAACTATTTAAATTACTAATCAAGATACCTACTTTTACATTCTTTACAAACTCCGCTGTCGCTGCTTTAGACCAAATTACCACAGGAATACCTGAACTTAAATACATTGACAATTTATGAGGATCATTATATTTCAAATAATTCCCCAAGGGACCTGAACAAGTATTTATTTCATCTCCATCCCAAACAAGTCCAAAGCTTTCTTTAAACTTTAATGGCAGTAAATCTGGAGAAAAATTTCCTACATATTTTATATTATCAGGGTAATCAGATTCCTTGTTAGGGCCATACACATATATATTGATATCACTAGGTATCTTTTTCAAAAATTGTACCTTATCTAAATTACCTGCTAATCCAACAGTTCTATTATATTTCCCTATTTCCCTAATAGGTTGTGGGTTGTCATAGTCCCAGATACACATATTCTCTATAGGAGCTTTAACTCCTTTGCTTCTGAGCCATTCTGTCATTTTAGCATTTAAAGAAATTATTCCGTCTGCTCTTTTTAAAAGCCTTAATTCTATTTCTTTTTTTCTATCATTGTCAGATTCACTCCAATATCTAAGTGTTTCAATGTCATGTATAATATATACTAATTTTGCACCAGATAAATTTTTTACATATCTTGTTATTAAATCTAAAATTGTCCATGTTCCTGTTGGAAATTGTACAGCTATAACACCTGATCTAATTCTCATAAGGACAAATGGCAACTTAAATAGTACATATAGTAATTTTTTTACCCTACCTGCAGGAATCTTTATAGCGGTAAATCCTTCTTCATTCAAAAAAAGTTCTACATCTTTCTTTGCTTTTACTCCACCAGTATTATGTGCACTATCTTGCCATGATAAAATATATTTCAAACTATTTTTCCTTTCTAACTAAGTCTGTCATCTTTGAAGTAATCTATATTAGCAAAGCTAGCTAAAAATACAAAATTAAATGTGATTTCTATTAAATGCTGATCTATTGCTGAACTTGCTATAATAAAGAATAATGCAATCGCCAAAGAAAATTGCTTATTTTTAACAAATATTTTCATATCTCGTAACATCAAACATATCAAAATAATATATACGATTAATCCTTGCATTAATAAAACTCTGACTAGTGACGAATCTATATAAAAATAATCAATAATTTTTTTATGAATTCCTCCCCAGCCATTTTGATAAACATATTGTCCATATAGTGTTACATTATAATCATTAAATCCTCTGTTAGCTAAATCCAATCTTCCTGTTAGTGCACTATTTAGTTTATTCAATATTGATATTTTAGGATTGTAAAAATATGCCAATAAAATATTAATAGCTATAAATCCTAAAATAAGCAAATTAAAAATATATGGCTTAATCATAGACATGAGTATAACTATATATTTATAAAAGCTCAAACATATAATTAAAAGTATCATCAATATTAAATCCAGTTTTGTATCAGTTACTATATATGTTGTAACTGTAATAGCTATAATTGACAAATATTCTGGTAAAGTTAGTTTGAATTTCTTTAATACAGCGTATCCCACCATAAGATGAAATATTCTTGCTGCTAAATCGCTAGGATAAACTGAACCCAAGGCTAACCTTAGTGCACTTGAATTACTTCTTGTTATAACAATAGCAGGAATCACATGTATTAATGCAAAAATAGCCGTTACTATGATTCCACCAACTAATACTATTATGTAATACTTAAGAATTTTTCTGAATTCTATGTTTTTTGCTGCAAATATCAAAAATGCATAATAATAAAAGTTATAGTCAAAAGAATTTTTACCTGCCGCAAACAATATAATTAGTAGTAAAACTATAGTTAATTTATATAAATTAGACTCGTTATCAAATATTATAATTTTAATAAATGCTAATATTGATGATATTGTCAATAAAAGAAAACTAACCGTTCCATCTACTGTAAACATTGTTCCACCCAAATATTGAGTAATTATATAGATAAAAAAAGAAGCAAAAAATAAGTACTCAGAAACTTTGGGTAATTTAGTCTCCACTTTCAATCTCATATTATCAATTATAGATTCTTGATTCATCTCTTATTACCTTCCTATCGTGAAAATAAATATCTATACTTAATAAAATTAATAGACTTAATGAAAATGCTACAATGTATAGATATTTCCTAGGATAAGTATACTCAACACTTATCGATCTAATTTCTTTAGTATTGCTGATTTTTATAAATCCATTTTTACCAATTTTATAAGTTTTTTTCTTATTGTTTACTTTTACCGTGTAGTTTAAGCTTTTATACCCATATACCGGAAGAACAATACTATGATAATTTCTTCTTTCTAGTAGTTTAAATGATACACTTTTATATGTATACTTTAACTTTGCAGGTATTTCTTTATGTCCAGCTCTTAATTGGTTATTTAATATAATTTTTTGTATATCTGCGGATAAATTTGCTCCATTAGTATTAGGAGCTACTGTTATATTGTTAGGTCCGTAATCTGGAACTATATTTCTTGTTATTTTATCACTATTAATTCCTGATGACTGCAATTTAACCCAATCATTTATGCTTAATGTTCTACTTTCTTTATTAGTTAATGGAACTAAATTTTCACTAGTAGATCTATAAAAACCAATCCACAAATTGCAAGCAACTAGTATAGATACTACAAACGTCCAACCTAAAATTAGTCGACTTACTTTTTTACTATAATTTATAAGAATTAATAATAATGGTACTATCCCTGTAAACACAATGAATCTCCATCCTGTATTTTGAATACTACTAAGAATCGGCATTTTCTCTAGTAAATTCCAGGGTGCCAAATCCGAACCCAATACTATTAACAATAATTCTATACATATATATGGCATCAAAATATTTATCTTTTTCTTATTTATACTTAGTGCAAATACCATTAGTAGTATAATTGAAACTATGCTTAAATATTCTCTTGAATCCCATGTAGCTTGTACAAACAAATCTATAAATTTTATAGCTTCTACGTTTTTATATGAAAAAGCTGGATGTAAATGCGAAGCAGAAATTATGCAATACCTATAAAGTATTGGTAAGGAAGTTAGTAATAAAATCATCGATGACAACAGTAAATTCAATGCTCCATAAGCCTTATATTTCCTCCAATTTGTCATCATTACTATTACTAAAGATATACAAACGACCAAATACAATACAAATATACTCATTAAATGAGAATATATTACTACAGTACTTAATATAGCAGTTTTTACGACTAATCTTTTATCAATATGCATACTACAAACTAAATCTTTAAAATTTATTACTATAGGCACCAAAAAAATACAAGTTATTGCCACTCCTACTTGTAATTCAAAATAATAACTTTTTAACACTATTCCAGATGTACAATATATACCAGCAGCAAAAGCACTACTAACAATATCATATCTTTTACTCAAAGTTTTAAATGTTACTACGTATGTAAGAATACCAATAATCATCCTTATACATATTATTTGTTGTACAGGATCTAAGAAATTAGTTACTAGTACTAGTGGCCATAAACTTATATCAGGATACATACCATTTATTGGTTGTCCAACATGATGGAATGTTAGAAAATTACTCCAACTAGGCAACGTTCCATTAGATATAGCATCTCTTACTTCAAAAATTCGTTGTGCATGAAAAAAAGTATCTGCTCCACTAACTATGTATTTAGACTTAAGATTAATATATGTTGTTACTATGTAAAAAATAAAACAAATTATCGATATCATATATACCATTATCTGTTGTTTTCCATATTTCAGTTTCATTTTCTTTAACTCCACATCTTATCTTTATGAAAATCAGCTATTTTATTTAATTTAATAAGAAAATTATCCCACGAAATTGCTAATATTGTTAACAGTACTGGTAGATATTGAATTAAATATCTCGATCTTCCTCCCTCAAAAATCAGTAGAAATATAAAACCGCCTATTAGTGATAGCTTAAGAACACTTTGATACTTTCCTGTACTGAACATTGTTAAAAATAATACTGCAATTCCCAATGTCCATATTCCTTGAGCTATATATTTATAATCATCTAAATATTTTCCATCAGGATAATACACTTGTTGTAAAGATGACCTAGCTTTTCTAGTAATAAAATTTCCCTCTTGTAACCATCCAAATGTTCCATCAGATGTATTTAACTGTTGTTTCAAAATTAAAAACTTAAGATATCCCCCTACACCATATCCTTTCAATGTCTTTTTTATTTCTCTAACAGAGTAATCAACCCTATCTTTCTTATCTTCTAGGGAATACATTTTCATATCATCTTCGAAGTTATATTTTCCTTCACCTTTCATACCAATATTTACATAATGCACGATTGGTACAGATCTACCAGGAATAATATTAATAACACTCTGATTATTAATTATATATCTTCCAGAAATATATGTTCCAACTCCTCCCAATAAACAACAAATAAAAATTAAATAATCTATCTTTTTTAAATGAAATTTCCTATCTATTACACGAGTAAGTTCATAAATAATTATTGCAAAAAATGGTATTATTGCAGATGGTTTCAAAAAGTATGCCATTATTGCGCATATCGACATTAAAAAAGAAAATAGTAAAATCTTTTTATTTTCTCTTTTTATTAAGACATATAATAATAAGTATCCTGATACAAAGGGTAATACCCAAGTATCTGTATAAGGTACTATAACCATCGGAAATAATAAAATCCATATACAATTAATCACAATAGATGTATTAACTAAATTTCTATTTATATTTTTGATAATTAACACATTCAATACAGCTGATATATCAACAAAAAGGGCTGATATATACGCTAAATTCATCCAAGTTAATTTCAAGTTACTTATTTTTAATATATAGTGTTCCATTAACAACATACTAATATTGTTAGGATATACACTAAAATACCCTTTTAAATATGTCGTAACATGTTTATTAGCTTCAAAAATGTGATCTGGATCAAACCCATTTGGAGTTAATCCAATTCTTGTAGCTATATTCTCCACTAATATTATTTGCATACTAATTGTCACTAATACAAATAATATTGTTACTAGTCTATTAATCTTAATCTTATTACTAAATAATAAACATAAAAGTATAATTATTGTAAATAATATTACTGTAAACTTAACATTTACTATTGAAAAATTTATTGATCTTATTGAACCTAACAATGTTATAGATATAAGGATTGCATATATAAATAAGGTTAGCTTTTCTAAATAATTTCTTATCAACTATTTTCCCTCTATTTCCAACTATTTTTTATTATATAAATAATAATACCTATCCACATTATTAAAGATACTGCATAACTTATCAAGTCCACTATGCTTCTTTGATATTTAATAGTAATCTTACCATTATTTACTAGCTTTGTTTCTAGAGTATTTCTTTTAGATTTAGTAACTTTTAATTTTTTATTTCCTTGATAAATTACATAATTTCTATAAAAACTAACCGGGACGTCTACTATTATATTTCTTTTAAACATTTTACTACTATAGGTCACTTCTCCTGGAGTTGATTTTATCTCTGTCAGTCTAATATGTTTACCATCTATCACTGCTATGTGCTTTTCAATGTCATCCAAATACTTTTTAGCTTTTTTAGGTGTATATTGATCTATATATTGATTACTTTTTATGACATCACTACTATTATTAAATACTACTAATCCACTATTCTCTAACTTAAATTGATAGACACTCGAACTCCAAAATGCAAAAATAGCAGTTATCACACTTATAATAAATACCAACTTTGATCTTTCTCTTGTGAAATATATACTTTTAAACAAATCAATCAGTTCTGCTCCAACAAAACTAAACATTAGCGTCGGAATTATTAATAGTCTAGATGGAAACTGTATCACAGAAATTGGTGTATTTTGTAGCCATTCCCAAGGAAATAGTTTTGTTGAAAATAAAAAGAAACATATTCCTATAACTAAGCATAACTTAGCTAATTCACTAATTTTTTTCAAGTATATTAATCCTAATAAAATTATAATTATAGAAAATATACCCATACTATATGTAAAACCAGTCCTATTAATACTATTATCTAGTGCACTTAAAAATAAACTATTAAAACTACGTGCAGTTTCAGCTAAAATCCAAGGGGATGGTTTTGCGTATTTTTGTGTTAACTCTTGTTCTAAAAATGGCCCAATAA
The DNA here is from genome assembly GCF_024436335.1 of Ligilactobacillus sp. MP3. Taxonomy (NCBI): domain Bacteria; kingdom Bacillati; phylum Bacillota; class Bacilli; order Lactobacillales; family Lactobacillaceae; genus Ligilactobacillus; species Ligilactobacillus sp. MP3. The sequence continues at coordinate 168,957 of NZ_JANFQI010000003.1, read as the reverse complement.
ATGCCATCGAACTAATAACTGCTATAACACCTACAATAAGCAAATTAAATGTCTTTTTCACCTTTTCATCAATAAATATTAAACTTATAATCCAAATTAACATCATTGTAATAAATACTATTACTGCACTTAATACATGTGTCATTAATATTAATGAAAAACCTGCTACTAAATATACACCGTCTTTGCTATTTCCTTTTAAAATAGCATAGAAGCCATAAAAACATAGTGGAAGAAAAGTCATTGCTATATATTCACCTAAAGCAAAACGACTATAGGCATCTATCGTACGATATATCGAAAATGCGTATAATACTGACGCAACATATGCTGCCAACCTACTTTTATTCAACTTTCTTACAACAAAATACATTATACATAGTGTTAATAATGTATATAATGCAATTCCCATGTATATTCCTGTAATCTGATTCTTAAACAATGTACTTATCAATGCTATCGGTATCAAAGTAATTTCAGGATAGAATATTCCTAAAGGAAATGCTACTTGTCCAAACGTATAAGAATATATATAAGGTAAGAAATTACCTACTTCAATATTTCTTTTTACTTCTATTATTCTATTTATGTGATACCACGCATCATCACCCATATAAATATTACCTGTAATTAACAAAGGACGTATATATAGATAACTCAATACACAAAATGATAAAAAAACTCCAATATTAATTATCATTTGTTTTAAATAATGCTTATCTCTTATCATTTTTCTGCTCCTGACTTTTAACTTCTGAATAATCATCTTCTTCAAGAGTATATCTCGGTCTTTGTTTTACTTCTGTAAATATCTTACCTATGTATTCTCCAATGATACTCAAACAGATTAATTGAACTCCACCTAATACCCAAATTGAAACCATCAGTGAAGACCAACCAGCATTTACATGACCTAAAATTTTTTGAACTATTGTATATACAAACAAAATAATACCTATAATAACCAATAACAATCCTAAATTCATTATTAATTTAATTGGAACTGTAGAAAAAGAGGTAATTCCATCCATCGCAAATTTTATCATTTTCTTCAAAGGATATTTAGAAGTTCCCGCAAATCTTTCCTTGCGTGCATAGTATACTTTATCAGATTTATATCCAACCAATGGTACCATCCCACGTAGAAATATATTTCTTTCGTGGAATTCCAGTAATCCCTCTACCGCTCTTTTACTTAACAGTCTATAATCTGCAGAGTTAGGAACCATATTCACACCTAACATTTCCATTAACTTGTAAAATGCTAATGCTGTTCTTCGCTTAAAAACAGTATCTGTTTCTCGACTATTTCTAACCCCGTAAACTACATCTACTCCTTCATGATATTTTCTAACCATTTCAAAAATTGCAGTAACATCATCTTGTAGATCCGCGTCTATTGTAATAATCATATCTGATTTTTTTACTGATACTGTCATTCCTGCAATAAGTGCATTCTGATGTCCATAATTTCTACTAAACTTTATACCAGTTACATGCTCATTAATCTCTTCATACTCTTTTATTAATTTCCAAGTATCATCTTTACTACCATCATCTACAAATAGTATTTTGCTATTTTTATTAACTAACTTATCTTGTATTAACTTATCAAGTATTTTTCCTAATTCTTTTACAGTTTCAGGTAAAACTTCTTCTTCATTATAACAAGGGACTACAATAGTTAAATAGTTTTTATTAAGCATAAATAGTCCATTCCTTTCTTATTAAAATACTTCCTATTACTTTTAATTTCACTAGTTGATAATACCACATACATAGTAAAAAAGCATGCTTACTCAAACATGCTTTTGTCTTTATTTCCATTAATACGCATCATTAGAGAATAACACAATCTTTACTGTTAAAAAGATCAAATATAAATCATAGAAAAATCCACTCTTTTGAATGTATTCTAAATCTAATTCAACCATTTCAGAAAAGCCTACACTATTTCTAACTGTTGCTTGCCAAAGTCCTGTACAACCAGGGACAACTAACAATCTTTGCTTATCATATTCAGAGTACTCTGCAACCTCACTTGGCAAAGGTGGACGTGGCCCCACTAAACTCATATCACCTTTAAGTACATTTAAAAGTTGTGGTAGTTCATCAAAACTATGTTTACGAATGAATTTACCAATTTTTGTGATACGAGGATCTTCCTTCATCTTGAACATTGGACCTTCTACTTCATTTTGAGATTTTAATTCAGCTAACTTCTTATCTGCATCTACAATCATTGAACGAAATTTATACATTTCAAATTTTTTACCATCTTTTCCAACTCTAGTTTGAGTATAGAATACAGGTCCCTTGTCTTCATTATGAATCTTAAATGCTATGTATAAAAATAGCGGTGATAGTACAATTAATCCTACTAAGCTAGCAAGAAAATCAAATGCTCGTTTGAAAAGATGATAGATGTATCTTTTATTAATATTTTCTCTATCCAGTTTCTTCATGCTAACCGTTCCTCCAATTTTTTCCATTAACGCATTCTCCTCATTTTTTATTAACTCCAAAAATTATATCATTGAACTTCGACAAAAACTTAACAAAAAGTTAACATTATTCATTCAAAGCCGATTTTAATTGGCTAACTACCTTATCTAAATTACTTTGTGGCACAACTTCGTAAGATACCCCATCAATCATTCTACTTTTCCCTTGTAATTGAACTTGTTCAATCTTAGAAGCAGAACCATACTTAGTTGCAATTGCCTTCATATCATCAAAAGTCAAGTTAGTTTTCATATTACTAGAAATTGCATTCAAAATTGATTGATACTTAGTAATACTTCCAATCGTTGCAATCTTCTTGACTAAGGCTTCAAGTACCATACGTTGACGTAATTGACGGCCATAGTCACCACGTGGATCTTCATATCGCATACGTGTATAAGCTAAGATGTTATCCTTGTCAATAGTTACAGTTCCTTTTTTAAATTTTTTGTGTAAATTAGTAAATTCTAAATCATTCTCAACCTTAACAGGACCTACTGCTGCAGAAAGTTCTTCCAGACCTTTCATATTCATTTCAACATAGTAATCGACAGGAACATCTAAATAACTTTGAACAATATTAACTGCACCTTTTGTACCTTCATATGAATAGGCAGCATTAATCTTATTATTATATCCATATCCTGGAATTGCTACTTTAGTATCACGTGGAATACTTACTAAAGTAGTCTTCTTTTCTTTAGGGCTAACTGCTGCTAACATCATAGTATCTGAGCGTCCACGATATGTACGTCCATATTCTCCTGTATCAGTTCCCAAGATAAGAACTGTAAATGGTTTACCATTATTTAAATCTGGTGTATTACGTAATTTATTTGTCTTAACTTGCTTATATGTACTGTTAGCTGACTTTTTAGCATCAAAATACATCTTACCAAACAATGCAACATCAGCAACTATAAATAACCCAATAACAATTAAAACCCATTTCCAAATTTTATGTCTTTGCCAAAATGAGCGATGGTGATGATGCTTATGATGACTGTGATTTCTATTTAACTTTTCTTCTTCATTATTCATTTTCTACTCCCACTTTCTGTTAAAAGAACCAGAATTTCTTCTTTTTCTGAATTGGTGTATAGTCTCTAGCTACGACATACTCACCGTTAATTAGATTTTCAGCATTTTTCTCAAATTGTATTGCTTTTTGTTCACCAAAATCTTTAGCAATCTGATCTAAAGCCTCACTTAATACAAACTTACGTCCCTTTAAAGTATGTGCATCCGACGCAACAATTTGAACTAAATTATGTTCAACCAATGTATGCGATATTTCAGCTACATGTGAGCCAAAACCACCAACATAACTTGTAGCTGTAACTTGTGCTAAAGCCCCCGCTTTAATAAAATCATACAACATATTTAAATTATTCTGAATTTCATGATTACGTTCTGGGTGTACAATAACTGGAATTGTTCCCTTTTTCTTTAGATTAAAAATCATGTTCTCGGCATATCTAGGAACCCCATCATGTGGAAATTCTAATAACATGTATCGTTTATCTTCATCTATTCCTAGCAAATCATCATACTTATCTAGAAGTTCTCCATTAATATGTACTTCTTGACTTGGAAAAACTGTTAAATTTATTCCTCGCCTATCTAACTCAGCTTGAAACTCATCAGCAAGTCTAATAACATCTTGTGCATGATTAGTATAATTACGATCAAGATGATGTGGAGTAGCTAAAATATGTGTAACTCCATCAGCAACTGCTTCTTGTGCTAATTGCAAAGAATGTTCTAAATCTGGAGAACCATCATCAATACCTGGTAAGATATGACAATGTAAATCTACTATTTTCTCAAAATTCATATTAATAATCCTTTTCTGATAATTAAATAATATAAAAACACATATATTATACCAAACACTATCCTTAAATTCATTACAAGCAAATAAAAAATCGACAATAATTGTCGATTCTTAAAGAATTTATTTTTCTTTTCCGTATCCATAGTAACCATAATAACCATCTGTAGAAGCATCTACATCATTTAATACAGCTCCTATAATATGAGCATTAACATGTTTCAATAAATCCACAGCTTGACGAACACCCTCTTTTTCCGCAAATCCTTGACGAACAATTAGAATTGTTCCATCAACTTTAGCTGATAAAAGTTGAGCATCAGTTACAGATAAAACTGGAGGTGCATCATAGATAACTAAATCTAACTTTTCTTCCAGTGCTTCACGTAATTTATCCATACGTTTAGAACCCATTAATTCAGATGGATTAGGAGGAACAGGCCCAGCTGGAATAACAAAAAGATTATCTACAGTCGTTTCATAAATAACATCATTAATATCAAATTCTCTATCAGTTAAGAAATTGGTCAATCCTCTTGGATCAGCTATACCAAAGGTAGAAGCAATCGTTGGTCTACGTAAATCCGCATCAACTAACAAAGTAGATAAACCTTGTTTAGCAAAAGATGCAGCAATGTTTGCAGCCGTAGTAGACTTACCCTCAGAAGCAACAGAGGATGTAATCATTAAAGATTTATACTCTGTATCTGCACTGGAGAATGTAATATTCGTACGAATGGTATTAAATTGTTCAGTATCTACAGATGTTGGTTTTGCAACTGTTACTAAATAGACACCTTTTTCCATACTATTATTATCTAACTTTTTTTTCTTCTTAAATAATGCCATGTCTCTTATCCCCCTTTCTAAACTCTACGTCGACGAGGAGTATCAAACTCTTCTTCGCCATTATCATCAGAGATTTTATTTCTAGCAATAACCTTAACTACACCATAGTCGTTATCATTAATGTCTAAATGATAAACAGAACCTATGTTGGTTAAGCCTAGTTCATCAGTTAAGAAACTACTATTCTTAACAGTTTTATCGGTAAGTTCTTTAATAAAAGCAATTGCTATTCCAACAAATGCACCTATTACTACTCCTGCTAAGGCAAATACCTTTTTATTGGGTGACACTGGACTATTATTAACTTTAGCATTAGATACAATTGTAACATTATCTACCTGCATCATCTTTTTAACTTTTTTTGAAAACACTTTACCAATTGTATTTGCCACATCTGCAGCAACATAAGCATTTTTATCAGTCACAGTCACTGTTACAACCTGCGAATTGGTTTGATTTGTTACCTTGATAGAATTTTCTAAAGTACTTACATTTCCCTGATAGTTATCTGTGCGTTTAACTTCTTTAAGTACTGGAGCCAAAATAATTGGCTTTGTCAAAACATCCTTATATGTATTAATAGCCTGTAAATCAGCTTGTTGCGTTGTATATTGTACCTGCTCATTACTTGCTTTTTGATTAACTAAAATATCAATACTAGAACTATACTTAGGCTCAACAAGTAAAAACACACTTCCCAAAGATATTATTAATCCTAATACTGCCCAAATAATAATGGATATCATGTTATTTTTCAAAACAATAATTAGATGTCTTAAATCAATAATCGTTTCATCGTCTTTTCTACTCATAATCTTCTCCCATAAATAAAATCTACAGGCTTAATAATAATTTATTTTTGTCTATTTTGTCAATATACTATTGACTTATTTGTTGTTACTTGATGTAACAAAATTAGTATTTATTTTGCAAAAATATACTTTATATGCTATTTTATTACTTAAAAGCAATACTATTGTTAATAAAAATAACAAAAAGGACGAGATTTTATAACTATGAAACAATTATCACTCTCTAAATTAGCTGAAATTATTATTGCTAATAGAAAGAAAAAATCATTAACACAACAACAACTTTCTGATGTAACTAATATAAATAGAGCAACTATTAGTAGAATAGAAGCAAAAGATTTTATTCCTTCTATTCCTCAATTAGAGAGCCTTAGCCAGGCACTAGATTTTGATATAACAGACTTATTCATTGAACCACTTAACACAGCTAAAAAAACTGAAACTTTATCTAATATAAAGATAGCTGTAGCTGGTACAGGGTATGTAGGCCTTTCAATAGCTACCCTTTTAGCACAAAATCATCAAGTAACTGCGGTAGATATTGTGCAAGAAAAGATTGATTTAATAAATAATCGTAAATCACCTATTCAAGATGAATATATTGAAAAATTTTTGGCTGAAAAAGATTTAAACTTATCAGCTACGTTAGATGGTAAAAAAGCTTATAAAGATGCTGATTTTGTTATAATTGCAGCACCTACTAACTATGATAGTAAACGCAACTATTTTGATACAAGTGCTGTTGAAGCTGTAATAGAACTTGTTATGGAAGTCAATCCTAATGCTAATATGGTTATAAAATCAACTATTCCTGTAGGCTATACAGAGCATATACGTAAAAAGTATCAAACTAATAAAATTATCTTTAGTCCTGAATTCTTACGTGAATCTAAAGCTTTATATGATAATCTTTACCCAAGTAGGATTATTGTTTCTACTGATAAAAACGATCCTGAAATTGTCAAAGCTTCTCATGATTTTGCTTCATTACTTCAAGAAGGTGCTATTAAAAAAAATATAGACACACTTTTCATGGGATTTACTGAAGCTGAGGCCGTAAAATTATTTGCTAATACTTATTTAGCTCTTCGTGTCTCTTACTTCAACGAATTAGACACTTATGCTGAATCAAAAGGTCTTAATACTGAAGAAATTATCAATGGTGTTTGTCTTGATCCTAGAATTGGTTCTCATTACAATAATCCTTCTTTTGGTTATGGTGGATACTGTTTACCAAAAGACACTAAGCAACTTTTAGCAAATTATAAAGATGTACCTGAAGATTTAATCGAAGCTATTGTAAAGTCAAATTCAACTAGAAAAGACTTCATAGCTGACCAAGTTCTTCAAAAAGCTGGTTATTACTCATACAGCTATTCAAATAACTTTAACCCACAAGAAGAAAAGCAAGTCACTATTGGAGTTTACCGTCTCACAATGAAATCAAACTCTGATAACTTCCGACAATCATCTATTCAAGGTATCATGAAACGCGTCAAGGCCAAAGGTGCTGAAGTCATTATCTATGAACCAACTCTTAAAAATAATACTACCTTCTTTGGAAGTAGAGTTATCAATGACATAAATGAATTTAAAAAATTAAGTGACTCTATTATTGCGAACCGTTATAATAGCATTTTAGATGATGTAAGAGATAAGGTTTATACTCGTGATATTTTTAAACGTGATTAAAATTATTTAATTAGAAGAGTGATATTTATGATACTCTTTGAAGAAGATTCTAAATTTTATTGACCTGATAAAGATAAAAGTATTTTTGATAAAAATACGAATAATACAGTAAATATAAAATGGAGAGGGAATACTCGCATATTTGAAGATTATAAAGAATTAGCTTACGATTATTATAAATGTAGTTGTCATACTTTTAACTATATTAAAGAGGATAATAATACTAGAAATCTTGATATTTGTTTCTTTGTAGGCTTATTCTTAATAAGAAATGCTTTTGAACTTAGTATAAAGGCACTTATTTTGCGTAATTATTCAAGTAGTGATGATTTAAAAAAGATAATTTCTCATGACTTAGATGAGTTATTTAACATATATAAAGCTGTCTCAGGAACCCCATTATGCGCTACGAAAGAAGAATGGTTATCAAAATATTTTAATTCTTTATCAAAGGCAGACCCAAATTCTGATACATTTAGATACGCTTTTAATCAGAAATTTATAGATAAATATGAAGAGGAACATCTAAATATATTTAAAATCCAAAGTAATTGTTTTCAAGCATGAACCTTATTAGAAAAATGTATGGGGATATTGACAATTCTGCTAGTTTCGACCTTTCTTTAGAACCTGAATTTTTGTTTGTAAATGGCAAATGGTATGAAGACACCTTTATATGGCAACCAAATAATTCTATCGAATTAGATAGTAATCATACAGTAAAATTGATAGGTTATGAAACTATATTCAATAAATTATATAATCATCTAAACAAAGGATCATATAATTTATTCAATGTCATTAAGTTAACAAAATAGAGACGGTTATAAGGCTAGCTATTAACTATAAAATAACCTCCTTATGGCAAAAAATCGGTTCTTTGTCAAAAAGGACTGATGCCAAAATTTTAATTATTATTTTCAAACTATTAGATGAAAGTCTAATAGTTTTTTGTTTTAAGTGGAGAAGAAAATTACATTATTTTTTAGCGAAATCAAAATCCTGAGTCTAAAATGCTTAAAATTATTATAGACATAGGCTATACGCTTAATTACTTTAATGTGATTATTGACGCCTCCAATAGGACCGTTGGTAAGTTTAGGTAAAGCAAAACTATTTTCTATTTCTACCTTATGTTTCTTAATAGTTTTTAAAGCTTGTCTCATTTCTGGTGGAAGATTCCAAGAAGATGTATCAGTTAATAAATTTAGTAATTGACAACTATTTTTACGGTATATTTATAGAAGTAACTGATAATATTCATAGGCTGTCTTCAATTCAGAAGACATATCAAATAAACGATCTAAAACTTCAGAATCACTTAATTCAGCATATTTAAAATTTATCCTTGGATAATATCTATGATAATCAACATTATCTTGATTTTTTAGACGTAGTTTCCAAAAACGTTTCAAAGCTCGATACTCATGGGTTCCAGCTCCATATTCTTTCATAACCCTAATTCTAATTTTATTCATAGCTGTATGCCTGTGTAACCACATGAAATTTATCTGCAATAATAAATGCATTAGGGAATAACTCCTTAATCAAACTGCGGTAAGGTGCATATAAGTCAATAGTTATAGTTATTACTGATAATCTAGCTTTGTAACTATATTGAATGAAATAATTCCTAAGGAATTTATTATTTCTTTCTGGAATTATATCTATAATTCGATGATTGACTGCATTGATTAAACACATACTCATACCACTAGATGAAAATCTTTTACCAGATTTAAAGTCATCTAAGGATAAGTGACTAGGAAGCCAGTTACGATTACTTTAAAATTATTTTCTACACTCTCTAAAGATCTAATAATTGTGTTTGAAGATGTAAAAGAGTCCGCAGCAATTTCACACATAGGTCTGGATAAACTTAAATCACGTACAAGTTTGGCTTTAACAGCATTAGAAAAATGATCATGATAGTTAGTATCTTTAAATTTAGCTGTCGCAGTCTTCTTGCATTCAGGACACAGATACTTCTGTTTCCTTATAGAAAGCACAAGCTTTTTACCGACAGAAGAAAGATGAACATTATTAACTACTTTAGTGCCGTTATGTAACATCAAAGTCTTACAATTAGGGCAATACATAAGGTAAGACAAATATAGATGACAGAGCAAAGCCTTACTATTTTTAATAATTTTTTCTTCAATATACGAAGTATATTGATATTTAGGGTCAATAGTTAAATTAGGGTCTGTAATTCCAAGTAAAAATTTGATATTATTATCCATAGAGATGGTGTCCTTTCTTTAATTAGATTGGCGTTGTGGGCCATCTCTTTTATTTTGCCGTAAAAATGGAGAAAATAAAAGAAGGACCGTAATGCAAAAAAATTTTACATTATCAGCCCTAAATATTATACAACCGTTATTGTAATAGTGTAATTTGCTAAAAGACAATTTTATCAATAATCCTATGTATACGTCTCTCCAATTTTAAATGATTAAAAAGAAGTATTCTAAACTTGTCAACAAAAACTGTGATGATTACAAGAAATACTGCTATTAGTAATCCAAAGCCAGAAATTAATAAGAGATTTTCGTAACTAGTAGTATTAAACAACTCCGTCCAAATAAATTTGTCAGCATAAATATTTTCTGTCATTAAATACGTCGCAAATACAGAACTAGCAAACCAATTTATAGTTTTGTTAGTAAAAGAAGGTATCTCGACAAATATTAAAAAAATTGATATTGCCATTGTAAAAGGTAGAATTCCATATGTAAATCGGGTTATATTTCCTTCATAACCAACTATCTTCCACAAAATAAGTATTGACACTAGCATAAATAAATAAGTAGCAATTACTGCAAAGATCAGATGAAATTTTTTAGTTACTATATCATATCGTCTAATATATCCACCAACTAAATAAACCGCTAGTATATCACCAAATCCTTTATCTAAACTGAAGGTTGTATTACCTATGACAGGTATAACTTCTCCACAAAATATTGTTATAATTAGCAATACTATGTACTCTCTTTTAGAAAGTTTTTCTAGAAGTTTATTAATAAAAGGTGCTAAAAGTACCAAAATAATATAAGCTGTAGCAAACCAATAATTGTTAAATACTATTGGTAGAAATCCTTTAACCATATTTGCAATGGAAAAATGACCATAATAAAAACTCCCCGCAAAAAATACCACTACTGAATAAAACCAAACTTCAAGCCATACTTTACTCGCCCTTTTCATGGAAATTGCATAATTAGCATCAACCTTAGATGCTAAAAAATATCCAGTAATCAAAACAAAAATATCAACCCCTACCTGCCCAAGCGGTTTATAAAGTTGATAACTTATAACATTCACTAAGCTGGCACCTTTCATATTCCAAGGCTCTTCTCCAGAATAGTGGTTCATAACTATAAAAAGCATAGAAATAATTCGTAATAACTCTAACGAAGAATTTCTATCTATCCGTTTGCTCATCAAATTCTCTCCCTAAATATAATTTATCTCCAAGAGACTATCCATGTCTTACCTTACTTAGAAATATTAAAGCCACTTGGTTTTTAGTTGCTAGTAATATAGCCAAATAAACAATAACTGAACTAATTACAGAAACAACTAACCTAATAAACATCTGTTGAAAAAGAGCCGATGAAAGTGCACACACCGCTATAATTCCCACGCATCCTAATAACACAGTAATAATATTCTTCCAGGTTTCTCTGTCTTTAAAGACAAACCCTGTTATATCTCTACTAAAGTAAAAATTCATAAACATCATTGTAAATTCAGCTAAAACAGTAGTTAAAGCAGCACCTTTCTCAGCAATAATTGGAATTAAGATAAAGTTAAGCCCAATATTTAGTAAAGCACTAATTACTGAAGAAATTAGAGTCTTCTTTTCTCTTTTTGCAGGTATCAACGCACATTGATTAAATATACCGCTCATCGCACTGCCCAGCATTGCAAAACAGCTAATTCTCAATGCATAAGATGCACGTAAATATTTTTCACCAGCAAGAATAAGGATAACATCTTTACTCACCATGAATAATCCTGCTATTCCAGGCAAAATAATCAATAGCATTACATTCAGTACCTGTTTTAATAGCTTATTGTACTCCTCCATTCTATTTTGGCCCATAAGCATTGCAAGACGTGGGATAGTTACAGCAGTAGCTGCTGTTAGAATAGCAGCTGCAATTCCATAAATCTTTGTTGCAGTACTATAGATACCAACAACATACTCATTTTGCAAAAAACCTAGCATCGTTACATCAGAGCTAAGATATATTTGTATTGCAACTCGTGAACCAAAAATTATTAAGATTGGGATTAAATATTCTCGCCAATTAAAATTAAAGTCAAATTTAATATCACAATAGTTCTTGGCATGAAAAAAATTTAATATATATGATCCTGTTGAAGCAAAAACAGTGATAGCAACATAATTTAAATAATCATCTGAATGTCGTACAAATACGAACAATAAGATTATAGAAAAAATTTTAAAAATTATATTCCTAACTGTAATGTACCCGTATTCTTCAAAAATTGTATATACCCAGTCTGTACCTACAGTTGTAAAAAAAATTTGAATACTAAAAATAAAAATAGCTATAGTATACTTATGTAAATTAGGTGTTAAAATAACTGTCATGATTAATAATATATATGAAATAATTGTAGAAATCATATTAATAGTAAAAACCCGACTCGCAAAACCACTAATGGCTTTCCTATCATTGCGTAATTTAGAGCCTTCACGAACTGCATAATTACTAATTCCTAGTCCAGCTAATAAAATAAAATAACTTACAATAGAGTTAGCAAAATTATATTTTCCCACACCATCTACTGCCAATGTCCTCGAAATATATGGAAATGTTATTAATGGAAATATTAAATTTAATAGGCTTTGTAAACTATTTAATAATGCGTTAAGCCCTAATGACTTTCTTTTCAAAATAGCAGACTCCCTTACTTCTGTAGTATCACAAAGAGTTAGATACCTCTCTATATCAATAAAATCTTTTACTCCTAAATTTAATTTCTTACCGATTAGGCCAGCATATTCCCAAGTAGATAAAATTACACATAATTTTATTTGCAACTATAACTATAATCATTGTACCAATTAGTTTTAAATAGGCCTATTGAACTAATATTTGTTTTCTTTCTGGTCTCATTCTCTAATGAATTACTGTACAACATTACAATTCAACAAAAATTATATATACCATATTATTTTTCTAAATAAATTAACACTCTGTCAATATCATTTGTAAATCGTACAATTTGATCTGCTACTTTTTCTCTATAACTATCATAAAAAGATAAATTACTATTATAATTATTCACCATATCACTAATTATATTTGCTATTTTCTCAAATGATAGGTTTCTGTAATCCAATTTAAATTCGTTTGGAATTGGTATATCAACTTCATTAGCAGCACTACCATCTCTAGAAGTCAAAATATTACAAAATTGACTAACCGCCTCCCTAGGTATTCTTTCAGGCCCCGGAAAGTATCCAAAATCTACATATAACTTTGCTTTATTTAAATTATTAATCAATTCTTCATGACTCATATTAGCCAATTCTACAAATTTATAACTTCTATTCTTTTTTTTGACTAATTCCATTATATGACGGAAATTCTTCATATCCATCTTTGCTGGACTATAACAAATTATATCCTGTTTATTTGCTATAGTATCAACTTTATTAATTTTAGGAATATCAATTGGTCCACACAAATATTGCATATTTTTTTTATCTATATCACGAGACACTAAATAATCTCTTACATAATCGCAATTGTATAAATGATAACATTTTTGTAACTCTCCATTAGATTTCAAGTACTTCATATTTCTTTTGGTTCTAAAACATTTAATTTTCCATTTTATATACATGATAGGGATTAAAAGTCTGCTTCTTCCCTTTCCTACAGTCCAGTCTCTTGCAGCTATCCTCGGATTATTTTGGAAATAAGATGTTAGGGAAAGCCACCATACCACTTTTTTTATTTTTTTATAACGTAAATGCCAACCTGTATCGTACTCAGACGTAATCAATATATTTTCTGCTCTATCCTCAATAGAATTCGCTAATTCAGCCTTACAATCGGAGTAAAGTAATTTATCCACATCCATTATTGGCCCGTGGTCCCCATAAATCATATAGACTTCTTTTCCTTTATCTACTAACATATTTGCTAATTGATGTAAACTTCTAGGGCCACCTGTCTTCTTATATGGAGATACAATATATATCTTATAATTATTCATTCTTTATATCTACTCCTTTCTAGACTCAAATAATTGTACAATTTATTTTTAACTACTACTTTAAAAACACAGAATATTAGATCATTTCAAAGAATACTTCTTTACATATATATTATATAAAGAACCCATAGCAATATAACAAAAAGGATTAAACACCAAATTAATATTTGCTACATACGTTTCTACAAATCCAGATGTAAAGAATATCACCCAGATAGCTAGAACATCATATTTTATTTTTGAAAAACTCATCGATAAGATCTGTATTAGACGATATCCAAAAATAATTATGTATCCAATCATACCTATTAAACCATTTTTTACTAAAATACTCAGCAACGATAATTCTGTTGTTCCATTCCAGCCAGTCACAGAGCGTATGTTATATGTATACGATTGACCAGAATTTCTAAATGCCATTTCAGCGTTACCAAAAGTCATATAAAATTTATTTTCGCCATACATATTTAAGTAATTAACTAATCCTTGATATCTATATTGATAAGATTCACTACCAGATGTTACTTTTTTGTACATTAAAATCATTAATAATATAATAAATATTGAAAATAGCATCATAACAAGCCGTAATTGTGCTTTGGTCATATTAATTTTCTTAATTTTTGTTGCATTACTTATTATAATAAATAAAATAAATAGTATATATGCTGTCCTTGCATTTGATATTATGATAAATATCAAATATACCCATAATAAGAATTTATTTTCTTTCTTATTACTGATGTACGCAGAAATAAATCCTGCGAGTGAGGCTACTCCAAAATAATTTTTATGTTGTAATCCACCTGTAAAACCATAATTTGATCCACCTGCACCCTCTACTGCCAAAGATGTTACAGATACTCCCTTGATTACAGCTAAAAAAGTAGCAAGTATACATGCCCAAAATATTGCATAGCTAATAAACTTAAATTGCTCAGTACTATTTAGAATCCCTTCAGATAATACTGCTACTAAAGCAATTAAACACATGGACAAAATTAAATTTAATTTTGTTAGATTTTCTAAATTATTTTGCTTTATAATTCCTATGCTGAATAAATATACTAATACAAAAAATAATAACAATCTCTTTACAAAATAAGAGGTCAGATTTGTTTTAAACTCATATAATATTTTCATTAATACAATACTATATCCTATATAAATGAAAAAATTATTAATTCCTATTTCAGTAAAAAATTGTGAATTTCCTAATGTTATGAAGAAAAACATTAAAAAAACGGCAATATTCCCTACTGTTTCTTTTTTCACAACTATCATTCTTAGCATCCCCCTTCCTATTTTATAATCTAAATCATTTTATAAAATAATAAATATGTAGCTATATCTATATTTTTTAAATACTCTAACAGTTTGGAATTAGGATTGTTTAAAATTTTTCTTCTCATATTTAACCTTCGCTTATGAATATTATATTCTTTATAACTCATGTTATTTTTCATCATATTCAAAGCTTCCATAGATGATGTAAGCATTTTATCTTCATCATTAGAAAAATTTGTTGTAACATTTCTATGTGTATATATATAATCTGCATTCATATTAAATTTACAACCTTTTTTTACATATGATGCCCACAGTAACCAATCATCTGCACCATTATTTGTTAAAATATTTTCCAACCAAACCTTAGGTATTTTATCTTTCTTTATAACAACCATTCCTGGTGAAGCAACCATGTTACCATAATACAAATAATACTTAAAACTATTTACTAACTTTTTTTGTCTTTTATTTTTATACAAAGAAACTTTATTATTATCCTTATCTTCCGAATATCCATTAGCCAAAATTGCATCGTAACCCTTAATTTTACTTAATTGACTTTGAATAGCATATTCCTTTAATTCATCGTCTTGATCAAGCATTAATATATATTTCCCATGTGCTTCTTTTATACCTTGAATTCTGGCTCCTTGTATCCCAAGATTTCTTTTATTATTAACTACAAAAATATTATTATATCCCATAATTAAATCATCTATAGTTTCATCTGGAGAATCGTTAACTAATATTACTTCTATCATATACTCTTTAGCATTTGAAATGTTTTCATCCAACATTTTTAATAAACTAGGTATATACTTTCTTCCATGATATATTGGGATAATAACTGATAAATCCATCCTTAATCCTCCATTTGCTAATATTATTTATCTAGTTTACTTTTTATTTTCTCTACAGCATGTGATACACCGTTCCTTTTTACATACTGCATTATCCTACTAGTCAATCTTGGTAATAAGCATAAATTTGCATAGATATTACCTAGTATACCGATTTTCTTTTTGTACTCTCTTAACGAAACAATACTCTTCTTACCTACTCCTGCATCAATAAGCTTATTTTTAATTTCTAAGTAATTTTCATCGGGTATAACTACATATTTATGAGGTAAAAATTTTATATTCTTAGGAGTTATAATTAATCGATAATTGTATTTTAAAAACTCTATTTGCTTATATTCAGTTATATACGCTTGTACATTATACTTAAAGGTTAACAATGTTAATTTTACTGACGGATTAGGAAATAAATTTTCTTCTCCTCTCACACCATCTAGCCAAAATATAGTTGGTTTGAATAAAGATCTATTTTTTATTTTCCTTTCTAAATTGTATACTCTCATCGCCATTTCTTGACCTGTCCTCATTAGCAAATCAGACATTGATTCATTAGATAATGAATTATACCGTATATTACTTGTATTTTCAGAACAAAACTTTAAATCTAATGGTTCATACTCTATCTCACCTTCATATCCACCATAAGATACTTCACGTGCAATACTGTCTACATCCCCATTATTATATTTTATATCATATAATTGATTAGTCCTTTGAGCCGTTTCAATATTGTTAGACATAGTAGCAATATCCCTAATAACATATGTTGACGTCTTTGAAACTATTTGCTTAGAACTTACAGCTCTATAGTGTGCAATCCACATATTTTTTAATTGTTTCTTATTTATATGGTTACTACCAAAAATATCATGATGCCCCATAGTTAATGTCAGTTTATTATCCTTAAAATACTTGGCAGGTATAATTACTTTCGTAACTAAAGTACCATCTGATAAATTCCATGCTCTTTTTTTTAAATGATACATTACTCTCCTAGGAATAAAATTCTCTGAATAATCTTCATCACCCGTAAGGACATACCACTTCCAATTAACATAATAAATACTATCCAATGACAAATTTTCTAATATTTTTCGCGGATTATCCTCACCTGAAATAAATTCATCTGCATCTAATGGTAGTATAATATCAGCGTTATATTCTGCCAATATTTTCTTTAAATACTTGTTATCTAATCTAAACTGATCATATACTTCTAAAGATTCATCATATACATCAATTTTATAGTCTTCCTCCCTTTTCAATCGATTTATTATTTCTATAGTATTATCTGTACATCCATTATCAATTATTACTATTTGATCAACAAAATTATAGTTATAACGAACGAAAGACTCTATTATCTCTGCTTCATTATTAACCATTGTAAAGGATACAATCTTCATATAACTCTCCTCAATTTTCTAAATTAAACCATTATATATTTAGGTAACGCAAAAATAATCGTTTTTTCTAATATAATAAAAATTAGTATATTTAATATATACTTTCAATATAGATTTGATATATTAATAATAGGATGAATCTTATCTTCTTTATCATAAGTTACAGATAAAATCTATCCTTCACGTTTTTATTCCTTTTATCATACACAACTGTATTTTTAGGAATGTTCTTTGTAACCAATGTTCCCGCTCCAATTACAGAACCTGATCCGATTGTTATACCATCCAAAATAATGACTCCACTGCCTATCCAACAATTATCTTCAATGATTATTCCTTTATTATTAACGCCCTGTTCTTTTATAGACTTATCTTTTTCTGAAAAATTATGATTTTCGGCAAATAAAGATACTCTTGGGCCTATCATTACATTCTTTCCAATTTTAACTTTTCCTGAACAGCCGATATAGCCATATGGCCCAATTGAAGAATTATCATCAATTTCTAAACCATATCCCATTTGCCCTACGCCATAGTAGCTAGAAGGACGTATGCTAGTAAATCTTCCAATTGTCACATTATTTCCAAATCTCAATCCATTAGTTGCTAAACCATGAATTTCTGAATAAGATTCAAATTTCACATTTTTCCCACAATATATGTTTTTCTTATGTGTAATTTCTACCCTTCTACCTATAAAAATGGGAAATCTTTTCTTTATTCCTACGCCTTTGATCCCCCCTCTAAAAAGTTTAAAAGCTGTTTTCACATATATACTTAGCTTATCTATATTCGAAATTTTTTTATTAATTCTTGGTATCATTTCTCCTCTTTAAATATTATATACTTTAGAAAAATTATTAATAAAACTATATTCTGAAAAATTCTTTACTGCTCTATCACGTGCTTTTTGCCCCATCAATTTGTAATCGGACTCTAAAGCCTGCTGAATCTTTCTTCCTAAATCTTTACTGTTTTTAACTTCCGCCAATAAACCTGTCTCACCACTAACAACCATTTCAGTGACTCCGCCATGATTATATCCGACAACAGGGGTTCCGCACCCCATAGCTTCTAAAACTACTGTTGGAAGAGGATCTGGATTAGTACTTGGTAATACTAAAACATCAAAAAAACTATGTATCTCCGGCGTATCTGTTCTAAATTCAGAAAAGACAATTCTGTCTCTATTTTTACTATCTGCTATTTTCTTCTTTAATTCGTCCACACGCCACTCTTCACCAGCAAATGCACTACCTACTATAAAAATATATAAATTTGAATATTTCTTCAGCAATCCCTCAGCTGCATCTAGAAAGTCATTTTGTCCTTTCCAGGCATTAACACGACCTATCATACCAATTTTAATAGCCTCATCAGGCACGTTCCATTCTTTGTATAAATACTTATTTTCTACATTAGGATTAAATCGTTCTGTATCTACTCCGTTATAAATAACTTCTACCTTATTTTCATCTATGAATTTCGAATCAATCAAGTGCTTTTTTACAGCTTTAGATACTGCTACACATTTATCTGCATACCTACCTATTAGATAACTGATAGTTTTATTTATTATAGCTGGCTTTAAAATAATTTCATGAACATGCCATACTAATTTACACTTTAGTTTCTTTTTTAAATATATTCCCTCTAATACAGCAGTTGTATTCGCATGAATGATGTCTACTCTTTTATTTTTTAGAAGTTTCACTATCTCATTGGATTTGCCAAAATAGTTCAGTCCGTAATTTATAATACCCTTTAAGTTAAAGTATTTACGTCTTAGTATCGGATAATGAACAACATATGTTTCTATACCATTTTCAATCAACTTGTCTTTTAATATTCCATCATTAGGTAAGACAACAATGGGATGAAATTTACTTTTATCTAAACCAGTAACTAGCTCCAATAGTATCTTATCCGCACCATACATTTCAGCACCTGCATGTAAATATAATATGTTTTTCATCATTACCCTCGCATAAATTGTTCTTCATAATCATTGACAATCTTTTCCCAGGAATAATTATCAATAATTTGTTGCTTAGCTAACTTACCAAAATTCTCTTCTTTTTCTACTGAGATTTCTTCAACTTCATTTAGCTTATTGGCTAGACTTCCGTCTTCTAAAGACCAGTATAGTGAACTATCTTCTCCAACTTCTTTATTGAATCCTACATTATAGAGTAGATTAATTTTGGTACTTCCAAGAGCTTCTAACAATGAAGGATTTGTTCCTCCAACAGAATGTCCGTGCAAATATCCTAAAGCATTTTCACGGATAAACTTCAATAATTCTGCATCATAAACAGTTCCTACAAACTTGATTCTCTTATCATTTTCAAAATGAGTTTCTTCTTTCAAACTATTGTAAAAAGCATTTTTTTCTACATTAGTTATAATAACTAGATCTTTGTTTACCTTACTTTTCATAAACTCTTTTATCATTGTTTCATAATTATTTTCTGGAACAAATCGCCCAACAATCAAGAAATACTCATTTAACTTCACATCATGTTTATTAAACCAATCAACCACTTTTTTATCATCTTGCTTCAAAGTAGATGGTGTTATATCTGCACCATATGCAATAAAAGTAGTTTGTGGATTATATTTTCTATAATCTTCATGTATATATTCTTCAATTGATTTACTATCACAAATTAAAAAGTCTGCGTTCTTTACCATTAATTTTTCTGAAACTTTCCAGTACTTACGAACTGGTGCAGACCACTTAGCACGTTTCCACTCATGTCCATCAGGATTAACCCATACTTTAAAACCATGATTATGGAACTTTTTAATATACTTATGTAAGAATGGTCCTATACGACAAGCTAAAATATAAACAATACCATCTGTTAAGTTTCTTTCTTTAATAGTATCTAATGCCCAATCCAAGCTTCTCAAATCATATAATATAGCCTTTGCTCCACCTATGTTAGGAACATATATTTCTTGACATTCAGCTCCATTATAATCATATTGTTTTACGGATTTATCAAAAGTCATACATGACACATGATACTTTATTTTTGGATTAACTTGTCTTGTTACCAAATTATCTACAAATGTTTCAAAACCACCATAATTGGCTGGTATCCCCTTTGAACCAACAATAAATACGTCTTTCATTAATAACTCCTTCTCATAATTAATTGATTGTACGTTAATTTTATTTTGAAAACATTTATATGATACATATAATGCCCTTTTCCCTTTTTCACGATACAAATTGTAACCTGGTTTTTATTTTATTACATAGTTACTAAACAAGCAATGTTAAATAATACTTATTAATTATGGATACAAAACTTTTTAATTATTGACAGCTAATTTTATTTTATATAATATCCATATTTTCCATTTTAGACACAGGACCAATTTTCTAATTTCTGCAAATTTAATATTTACTTGCATAAATTTTTATATTTCTTCGGTGTCTAAATACGCAAATAACTAAAATAAGCCTATTATTACTTTATAGATATAATAATAGACTCTAACAAAATTATTCACTTGTTAATTTTACTTAACTTCACTTAAAAACTCATCCAACGCTTCTTTCCAATCTGGAAATACAAAGCCTGTTTCCTTGGCTAACTTCATTACACTATAATGTGGTCTAAATGCAGCTGTTGGATATTGATCTGAAGTTACAGGTTGTACATCAACATCTGTATCTTTCAATATCTCTTTAGCAAATTCATACCATGAGCATTGACCATCATTACAGCAATGATATACCCCATACTCAACCTTATTATCTACTAAATATGTCAAAAATTCTGCTAATGTTCTAGTCCATGTAGGGCGTCCTACCTGATCATCAACAACTGTTAACTTATCATGATTCTTTGCTAGATTTAACATAGTGTATACGAAATTATGTCCCCATTGTCCATATACCCAAGCCGTTCTAATTATGTAGTACTTATCGCAATATTTTTGTACTGCTTCTTCGCCAGCAAGTTTTGCTTTACCATATTCATTGCGTGGACCTTTAGGATTATCTGGTAAATATTCACCACTTGTACGATTACCATCAAAGACATAATCTGTACTTACATAAAGTAATGTTGCCCCAACTTTTTGACATGCCTTGGCAATATTTTCTGTTCCATCAACGTTAACTTTCCAGTTAAGTTCTTTACCTTCTCCTTCAGCATTATCCACTGCTGTATAGGCTGCACAATGATAAACTACTTCTGGCTTGTTCTTTTCAAAGTAAGCATCTACCGCTTCCTTATCTGTTATATCTAATCCTTGTGAATCTTCTGCTAGGTATTCTTGTCCACGTTCATCTAACAGATGTTGCATTTCTTGACCTAATTGTCCATTTGCACCAGTAATCAAAACTTTCATTTAATATCTTCCTTCCAATGATAAAGTAAAACCCCAGGAAAACCTGGGGAAATTTTTATTGCCCGTTTTTAGCGTACTTAGCTTCAACTGCATCCTTTTGATCTTGCCACCATTCACGATGATTAGTGTACCAATCAATTGTTGCCTTTAGACCTTCTTCAAAGTTAGTATATTGAGGTTCCCAACCTAATTCATTACGTAATTTACTTGCATCAATAGCATAACGCAAATCATGTCCTGGACGATCTTTAACTTGATCGTAAGCGTCTGCTGGTTGTCCCATTAATTTCAAGATTAATTCTAAAACTTCTTTGTTGTTCTTTTCACCGTCAGCACCGATTAGGTATGTTTCGCCAATCTTACCTTCATTCAAAATCTTCCAAACAGCACTTGAATGATCATTAGTATGGATCCAATCACGTACATTCTTACCTGTTCCATATAATTTTGGCCGAATACCACTTAAAATATTTGTTATCTGACGTGGAATGAATTTTTCAATATGTTGGTAAGGACCGTAGTTGTTTGAGCAATTTGAAATAGTTGCTTTTAACCCAAATGAACGTACCCATGCTCTAACCAACAAATCCGAACTTGCCTTTGAAGATGAGTAAGGACTACTTGGCTTATATGGAGATTCAGGCGTGAATTTTTCTCCTGGACCTTCACCATGGCCTGGTAAATCTTCACGTAATGGTAAATCACCATAAACTTCATCAGTAGAAACATGATGGAAACGTACATCGTACTTAGTACATGCTTCAATTAGAACTGATGTCCCAACAATATTAGTTTGAATAAAAGGATCAGGATTTCTAAGTGAGTTATCATTATGACTTTCAGCAGCATAATGTACCACCGCATCAGCATTTTGAACTAACTTATCTACTAATTCCTTATCACAAATATCTCCAACCACTAACTCTACGCGATCTTCTGGTAAACCAGCAAGATTTTCTTTATTTCCAGCATATGTTAATTTATCCAATACTGTCACATGAACTTCAGGATGATTATTGACTACATAATGTACAAAGTTTGAACCAATGAAGCCAGCTCCACCAGTTACAATAATATTCTTAAACATCAAATTACCTCCTAAATTTCACCATAGACAAACGGATTGTCTTTTTCAAATTCTGTCAAAGTAGGTTGGTTAGCATCTTTTTCAGATGTAATAGCCTTATCTAAGTCGATTGGCCAATCAATATTAAGTTCAGGAGTCTTGAAGGAAATACCACCATCAGCTTCTGCGTCATAGTAATTATCACATTTATAAAGGAAATTAACATTGTCTGTCAAAGTAACAAATCCATGAGCATAACCCTTAGGTACTAATAATTGACGATGATTGCTTTCAGATAAGATATATCCTTCCCATTGCTTATATGTAGGAGATCCCTTACGTAAATCGACAATTACATCTAGTACTGCCCCAGTTGCTACTCGAATCAACTTTGTTTGTGCAGCTTTACCACGTTGAAAATGTAACCCACGTAAGACACCTGCTTGAGTAGAAAGAGAGTGATTGTCTTGAATAAAGTCAAAATCAATCCCTGCTTCTTTAAAATCACGATCTGAATAACTTTCTGTGAAAAATCCACGATGATCACCAAATACTGCTGGTGTAATCAATTTAACATCTTGTAATTTTGTTTCTTTTACAATTAATTTTCCCATTATATTATTGCTCCTTCGCTAATCTTAACAAATATTGGCCATAATCATTTTTTTTCATTGTTTGTGCCAGTTCAACCAATTTTTCTTTATTTATGTAACCCATTCGATAAGCAATTTCTTCTAAACAAGCTACTTTCAAATTTTGACGTTTTTGAATTGTAGCAATAAAACTAGCCGCTTCCATCATGGAATCGTGGGTACCAGTATCTAGCCAAGCATAGCCACGTCGCATTAATTTAACATCAAGTTTACCTTCATCTAAATACAATTTATTAATATCTGTAATCTCTAATTCACCACGATCAGAAGGCTTTAAATTCTTAGCTTTTTCTACAACTGTATTATCGTAGAAGTACAAACCAGTAACTGCATAACTGCTCTTAGGTTTTTTAGGCTTTTCTTCAATTGATAAAGCCTTCATATTACTATCAAAATCCACAACTCCAAAACGTTCTGGATCATTTACATGATAACCAAAAACAGTTGCTCCATTTGTTTTTTGAGCAGCTTCTTGTACAAGCTTAGATAAGCCAGATCCGTAGTAAATATTATCCCCTAAGATTAAGCATACTGAATCGTTGCCAATAAAATCAGCACCTAAAATAAAGGCTTCTGCCAATCCATTAGGCTTTTCTTGAACCTTATATGTAAGTGAAATCCCCCATTCAGACCCATCTCCTAATAATTGTTTAAATAATGGAGTGTATTCTGGAGTAGAGATAATTAAAATATCTCTTATACCTGCTAGCATCAAAGTTGATAGTGGATAATAAATCATTGGCTTATCATACACAGGAATCAATTGTTTAGAAATTCCCTTAGTTATAGGATAAAGACGTGTGCCACTACCACCAGCTAAAATTATTCCTTTCATATAACTACCTACCCTAATTAATTATTAATAATACATTCTATATAATACTATAACGTTACTATATAATCTAGGTACTAATTATCTAGAAATATATTTTATATATATATCTCCTAGCAATTGTCTAGATTGGAGATAACAATCCCTATACATTGACATAGGTATTATTAGTAATGGATTACCTGTTTTATAAAATTTGTTCCTTAGTTTTAAATATTTTCTATTTCTCTTTATAATTTTTAATTTCTTATCTTTTTCAGTTATTGTATCATCTTCCTTTACATAATCAGTTAGATCTTTACAATAATCCAATGCCATATTAATCCATTTGATACGTGCTTCTGAGTTTCTATTTTTCCTAACTTCAACTGAAAAGGTGCTATCATTATGTTTTCGGTAATCTATTAAATCTTTATTGAAATTATATAGTCCATCAGCAAATAATCCTAACTTCCAGAAATAATCGTCATGAGCATATTCTACTCTGTAATAGTTCTTACTTTTGTTAACTATTCCTCTTCGAATACAGTATACACATCCAGGTGCATCAACCCTAAATATACGTTTTCTCCATGAAATTTTTACTATTTTTCCATTCTGATTATTACTTGATTTTCTATCCCCATTATCATACAAATTTGTTACATTTGTAGTTAAGACTTGTATTTGAGGATTTTCAATCATAATATTTTCCATGGTTTCTAACTTATTTTCATGCCATATATCATCTTGATCACAAGGAAAAACTAGGTCACCTATAGATGCCCATATTCCTTCTACAAAATTTCTTCTCCAACCCTTATTTTCTTCATTAACTATTAGCTTCCAAGTATTGTTTAATCCATTATTATTGATGTAATCCTCTATAAATCCTATTGTTCCATCTTGAGAGCCATCATCATATATCAAAACTTCATCAGCTTTTCTTTTTTGATTAGCTTGGAATCCAATTGATTTTTTATATATTCCATGCCATTATATGTCGTCATTACTATTGATAGTTTCACTATTATTTCCTCATCTTTTATTAAATATACTATTTAACTCTATTCGATTCCTTCTTATAATTACTCCAACTTCGTAATCGAAACATCAATCTAGCTAGAGGTCGCATTCCCAACTTAATGAAAAACACTGGTAAAAATCTTGGTGACATACAATCCCTTACCTTCATTTGATCAATAGCTTCATTAATTATTTTATTTTTTAGTAACTCATTAGATTTGCGTACTTTAGAACTAAAGTCACTATTATCACCATAGTTAAATATCTCTCTGACCATCATGATATTCATTTGAATTACTGTATATTGATAAAATGCTGATTTTAATTCCGGAGTATTATTAAAAATATCTTCTTGTACAACCTTTAAAGACTCCAAATATCCTGGAATCTTACTTTGCTTATTCTTTCCTCTCATTACCGAAACATTATCTATTGAGTAATGATACAAAATAGTGTTATTAGAAGTTATCTTCTTACATTTTTGTAAATACCTTACTAAAAATTCACTATCTTCTGATAATTTCAAATTCTCATTAAACTTTATATTATTTTCATGAACCGTTTCAGCTTTATAAACTTTTCCCCAAACCGTCATATACTTAGTTGGATTACTCAACATTACAGATAAAGCTTCAACTTTAGTATTAGGTACTTCCGCTAGTAATACTGGTGTATTGCCATGTTCAAAGTTGAATATCACCAAATCACTATTACTTTGCGCAACTATATTTTTTAAATTCTTTAATGATCCTTCTAAGTAGTAATCATCAGAATCTAAAAATAAGATATATTCACCTTGTGCTTGATTAATTCCCTTATTTCTTGCGAAAGATACGCCACCGATTGTACTAGTAAAGTGTATACTACTATTATCTTTCATAAAATTATGCACCAACTCAACCGTTCCATCTTGAGAGCCATCGTCAACTATGATAATTTCATAATCTGATTTATCTAGTTGTTTAATAATACTTTCAATCGCCCTAATAATTGTCTTTTTCGAATTATATGTAGGTATTATAAAAGAAAATGTGATACCCATATTTCCACATCCTAATCTTTTGCATTAATAAACAAAAAGCCAGCAAACTTGCTAGCTCTTCTCCCCTTATTAGTAAAGTTTAAAAGCTATTTTCATATTTCTTATTAAAGAATTTAGCTTTTAAAAATGCTGTACCTTTCTTCCACCAATTTACTCCCTCTACATATACAATTGGTAGCTCTTTGACACGTTTCTTATCAATAACATTGTCTTCAAATTGTTTTTCTAGCCAAACATTAAAGATAATTTCACTTACACGTCCATAGAATCGTTGTTGAAATGCATCTAAATTTTGATTTCCGAGACGTTTTTCAAGTTCAAATAAGATATCAAATAGCCATGTACAATAGGCATTTAGCAAATCTTTTCTCATAATAACCATATTAAACATATATCCCGAAGTTTTATTTATTATCTTTTCATATGTATCAGCATATTCTGGATATTTTTCTTTGATAATATCAAAGGTTACATCTAGCTGATTGGAATAGTGTGTGTGCTTGTAATGTGAATACAGAGTTTCAATATAATATCTTCTCTTTCTAGGTAATATCACATCATATTTATCTAGCAATGGTCCTAATTCAGCTTTTGTAACTACCCACTTAAGCCTATCTTTACCATGATGATAATTCTTTCCACCAAAATGACGTCTATAGTGAGCCAAACCAATGTATTCTGCATCCACATGTTTCCAAGCCCAATATAGAGCCGTTAGTTCACTATATCTATCATTTTTATCAGAAATATTATCTCCAACATTATCTTTTTGATATCCTAAGTCTTTATCTTTATTTAATTCGGCACCTACATGGATTGGTAAATATAAATCATCTGTAGGCATCTCATATTTTTTATGAGTAGCAATCACTACTTCTACCTTTTTTTCCAAGAGATTTCTCCTCACTTAGATATACAAATAATATAAATAAAATTTCATTAAGAAATCTATCATGTAATCAATTTCAGAAAATTAATTACTACCTTCACTACTATATCATAATATTAGCAAATTGTATTTAAAAAATTTTGTCATGTATATTATTCTTTAAACTTTATTAAAGGATATTTCACTAATCCATCCAAATCTAGTAAGATATATCTATACGAAAGTGAGGTATTTTATGCGAAATTTTTTATCATTAATTGGTAAGATATGTTTATTTATCATTTTTATCTTGCTATCACAATTACCATTATTACCACTCATTAGTGGTCAAATTGTTGCACGTTATCCAATATGGATAATTGCACCACTTATTATTGTATGTTATTTAATACTAATTGGAATATTATTTTACACCGTTAAACGAACAACTGGTAAATCTCCATTTAAAAAAGTTACTGGAAAAAACATAAGATTCATTCTTGCAGCTTATGTTGTCATGATTCTCGCTAAGGGTATTCTATTGACTTTAATGACGAAGTTTTATCATCAAACAATTAGTGCTAATGATCAAGCTATCAATTCATTAGTTACTGATAAAACCGCCTTGTTAATGACTATATTAGTAGTTGTACTTGTACCAATTACCGAAGAATTGCTTTATCGTGGTGTATTTACTAGTTTCTTCTTCAAAAACCAACCATTTTGGCAAGTTGCTATTAGTGGTGTTATCTTTGGTTTAATGCATTCTAGTACAAACTTCATCTCTGCTTTAATTTACGTTACAATGGGCTGGATTTTAGCTTATGTCTATGTACATACTAAAAATCTTTCTAACAGTTTAACCCTTCATATCTTAAATAACGCTCCATTTATTTCAGTGCTATTCAATTAAAAAATGAGGCTGGGACTCAAATCCCAACCTCATTTTTATTTATATAGTTCATATGGCACTTCGACATATTTTTCCTGGCCCTCTTCTACTTCAACCTGTCCATTCATCAAATCAACAATTGTAGCAGTAAAAGATTCAACTTCTGGCGTATCAACATAAACTACTGCTGTTACATCAGTCATAAATACCGTATCACTTACATTTACCTGATTATTTTCAAGATAGTTTTGCAGTTTACCCCAGGCAGAATAACTTACCTTCAATGATAATTCTGTTTGAACAACCTTCCTTACTACACCAACCTTTTCGATGGCATTAGAAGTCGCATTACTATAAGCTCTAATTAGACCACCGGCACCAAGTTTAATACCACCGAAGTAGCGAGTAACCACTGCTGTTACATTGTGCAATTCAAGATTTTTCAACACTTCTAGAATCGGTATTCCTGCAGTTCCAGAAGGCTCACCATTATCACTTTCACGTTGAATTTCATCATTCAATCCAATCATATAAGCAAAACAATTATGTGTAGCTTTACGATGTTCAGTCTTAATCTTATCTATAAATGCTCTTGCTTCTTCTTCAGTCTCCGTTCGAGCTAAGGAACAGATAAATTCTGACTTCTTTATTTCAATTGTTGCTTCACCGTTTTCTTTAATTGTTAAGTATGGTTTCTTCAAAATAGACTGTCCTTTTCTAATAATTATTTTTTAGATATTCTCGCACAGAAATCAAGTCATCCAAAACAGCTACTGTTGTCTTTCTTTGTTCTTCTGTTGGCTGGATGATGTCAGGAACCATGATTACTGGAATATCAGCGTTATTAGCAGCTTTAATTCCGTTAAAAGAGTCTTCTATTACTATCGTTTTTTCTTTAGCAGGTGCGCCACTCTTCTTCCAAGCTTTATTAAATATGTCTGGTGCTGGTTTAGCCTCAGCTACATCATCTGCAGAAATAATCGTTTTAAAAGCTGCTGGATCAACATCTGTATGTTCTAAGAAAAATTCAATTTCACTTTTGTAGTTGCTTGAAGCTAAAGTATAAGGAATGTCATTTGCTTGAAGATATTGTGATAGCTCTACGAAACCCGGTTTTAATTTCAATTCTCCTGCTTCAACTAAAGGATGAACATTTTCTTCACTAATACGCAAAAAGTCATCAATGAGTTGAGCATCGCCACCATAATCCTCAATCATTTGTTCTCTCATCGCATCTGTTCCCGCACCAATAAACTGCTTATAGTAAGCTAACGAATAATCCATGCCAAGCTTATCAGCAGCTATTTGATTAGCTTCAAAATAAACTTTTTCTGAATCAAAAATAACGCCATCCATATCAAATATTACTAAATCCAAATTCATAGTCCTACCCTTCCATGATTAATATCTAAAAGTTACTATTATCATTCTAACAAATTTCACTAGAAAGGTCGCAGGATATGTTCTATTCGTTATTTTTTACTGTCATCACGCAAGATAATTGCCAAAATTAATCCTACAATTTCCAAGATGCAGAAAAATCCAAAGGCATAGTGATAACCAATTATTTCACTTAATGTGTGTCCGCCAGCTACTATAATAATCATCGCCAAAGCTACCCCTAGACTACCTAACAACTGACGTACAGTCGTAGTTATCGCAGTTCCATGAGGAATCATATTTTCAGGAAGTGAGTTGGCTCCCATAGTTGTCGCTGGCATCATGACAAAGGCGTTACCTCCTTCAATGATACAGGCAATTAGGATCATTCCCAGTACATTTAGATGGTAGCTGAAGATAAATAGAATTGCCCAACCTACAACTAGCATTACCATACCTATCAACAGTGTGATTTTAAATCCTACTTTGTCAGCTAAACGACCGGAAACTAGATTCAAAATACTCAATAAAGCTGCTGGTGGAACTAATGCTAAACCTGACACTAACGGATTAACATGCAAAATTCGTTGATAATACAATGGATATACGATTGTTACTACAATCAATGAAATGTAAGCAAAACCTGTTAATAGAACGCCAATATCAAAGTTCGCTACTTTCAAAACTCGCAATTGAAGTAAGGGATCCTTAACTCTAAATTGACGCAAAATGAAGGCTATGAACAAGATTACACTAACAATTAAAATCAAATATAATGGCAAAGTTAACTGCTTAGTGCCTAATTCATTTACAAAATACAACAATCCGATAAAGCTAAGTGAATAGATAACGGAGATGAAGTCTAACTGGCTTTCTTTACGTTCCATTACATCGCGCATATTAAAGATCGCACTGACAAAGATTAACGCAATTACTAACAAGAAGAACCAGAACAAGCCTTGCCAACTAATATAATTTAAAATAATACCT
Organism: Ligilactobacillus sp. MP3; assembly: GCF_024436335.1. Classification (NCBI taxonomy): domain Bacteria; kingdom Bacillati; phylum Bacillota; class Bacilli; order Lactobacillales; family Lactobacillaceae; genus Ligilactobacillus; species Ligilactobacillus sp. MP3. The sequence goes on along the minus strand of NZ_JANFQI010000003.1, from coordinate 138,346 downwards.
GAAATAATTGGCCCACAAGCTAAGGCTGATCCCATAACTAAACCAGCCAATCCCATGACTTCAGCACGTCCTTCTTTAGCGGTAATTGTCATTAAGACTGATTGATAAGATGGAAATAAAATACCTACCGCAACTGCTTCTAGACCTCTTCCTAGTAAAGCGATTGGAAAATTAGGAGCCAAAATAATCATCAATGTTCCTAATTCGAAGATTGCTAGTACCGTTAAGTACATTTTCTTAAAAGATAGATTATTCAACAACCAAGGACTAACCGGCATCATGATACACATAATCAGCATAAAACCGGTTGTTAACCATTGAATCGTTGGTGCATCTACATTGAAAAACTTCATTAAAGTAGGATAAGCTGTCGATAAAGAGGACTGACTAATCGACATAGTAAAAGTTCCTAACAATAAAGTAAATACAAAAGCTTTTCTTTGGGCTTTAGTCATCATATATTCTCAACTCTCTTCAATAAATTTTACACTATTATCATAATTCTATTTAGAAATTTTGTAAATTAGTAATTTTGTAAATAAAATCTTTATTATTCTCATTTTTAAATGTAAACGGTTCCCAACGATGATAATTTTATGCTATAATTTATATGAATAGAATAGCTTTTTAAGGATGGTGATAATTATGAATGGTAAGACTCTACGGTTATTGTTCTCAGTTGGTATCATGATTTTTGTGCTGTTTTCTGGTTATTTAGGCGAGTATGATGCTAAAAAATACATCGATATTATCCTTCTAATTATCGCCTTGCTTATTATTCCTAGACCTAAGCTTTCTTTCAGATTATAATAAACACGTGGAAGTTGGATATAAATTCAACTTCTTTTTTTGGCTACAATATTTCCTAGGAAAGAAGTGATTCATTAAGTGGATGAATTTAACAAATTATCTCAAATTAAAACATATACTAAATCAAAATTAGGAACTGATAAAACCGGACACGGCTATGATCATATCAAGCGTGTTGTAACTATGGCAGAAAAAATTCTAGAAAGTGAAGCTGCCGATAAGTTAGTTACACTAGCTGCCGCTTATCTACATGATACGATTGATGATAAACTTGTCTCTGATCCAAAATCTGCTTTGGCCGAACTTCAAGAATTTCTAGCATCTTTAGAATTTACTTCAGCACAAATTGAAGAAATTAGTTTTATCATCACACATATGTCTTTTGCACATTCATTACAAGATGATGACTTCCAACTTCCCCTATCCGGACAAATTGTACAAGATGCTGACTGGCTAGATGCGATTGGCGCAATTGGCATCACTCGAGCAATTTATTACGGTGGTCATCATGGCGAAAAAATCTATAATCCGGTATTAGCTCCACGCACCAATATGACTAGAGAAGAATACCGTAACCTTGATGATGAAACTATCATTAACCACTTTTACGAAAAACTCTTGAAGTTGAAAGATATGTTAAATACCCTAACTGCTAAGAAAATTGCTGAACATCGCCAACAAGTCATGCTTGATTTTCTAACTGAATTTAAAAATGAATGGAATTCTCTTGCTTAAAATCCTTGCCTTAGAGTCTGCTCCAAGGTGTAAACTTTAGACAGTAAGAATTATAGACGAGGTAGTTAATATGAATATCAAAAAAGTTAGTGAACAGTTAGAGATCACTCCTAATACTATCCGCTATTACGAACGCATTGGACTTGTTCCACCTATTAATCGCAACAAAAATGGTGTACGTGATTTTACCGACTTAGACATCCAAAGATTAGACTTCATCAAATGTATGCGTCATGCTGGCTTATCTATCGAAAGTCTACATGAATACGTTCATCTTTACTCATTGAATGATGATCGTACTATTCCAGCACGTAAAAAAATTTTGGAAGAAGAGGCTGAAAAGTTAGATGAAAGAATTGCTAATCTTCAAGAAACTAAAGCCTACTTGCAGCATAAAATTGATATCTACGAATCTAAACTTACTAAAGTTGCGGATGATTTGAAGTTATCAGAATAGTAATAAATAACCCATGAAATCAGATTGACTCCATGGGTTATTATATTATTTTCTTTTATGTTTAACTACTGTAAAGAAATGGAGCGTAATTGCTAATAAAATAAAGAATATCAAGACAAAGGAAATATAATTTGTCCAAAAACTAAGTGCTTGTCCTAATAGCTTTAATATTCCTGCTTGAATTACCATTGTTATTAATGCCATCGCTGCTACAATAAAGAACAATTCAATATAACGTTTCAAGGTTTGGTCATCCTTTCTCTGTGTTCGATTAATCTTGTTGCCTAATTTTTCTAGTTCTGCTTGTTTTTTGTCGGTCAATTGTTTTAAACCATAAGTCGCAGTTTGAACCCCTTCACCTAATTTAATTAGACCAGCTGTTGTCATCGCCTTATCCATTGTTCTAAAAGCTGAGTCTGTCATTCCAGTCAGCATATTTTCTGCTTTGCCTACGTAACAATTTGTCAATGTAATGTAATGCTTATGTGCAAATTCTGGAATAGGATGTGGATCACCTTTTCGATCAAATCGTAAAATTTCTTGTCTAATACAATCTAAAAAATTCTTCATCACTCCAGATAGTCCACCCCAGTATGTAGGAGCTGCCAGAATCCATACATCAGCTGCCTTGAGCTTTTCAATTATCAAATCTAGCGTTGGATTATCTTCACCTGGAATACGTGGCTTAACTTGATAATCATTCAGATTGAGTAACTCTACTTCATTTGAATCTTCAATTCCATTAAAAACTGTATCCAGCATCATTCTAGTAACCCCATTACATTTATGCGAACCTAAAATACCTAGTACTTTCAAAAAAATCACGTCCCAATTAATGTTACTTTTTTTATTATAACATTAATTTGACGTGATCTTTTAACTATACCCAATGATTAATCGGTCCAAACTTGTGACCCACTGCTATCTCATTTTTAATTGCGTCATGAGTATATTTTTTAGATATCCTTATTGCTTCCTCAATACTTGCTCCTTTAGCAAGTTCCGCAGCTATACATGCTGAGTAAGTATCACCAGTTCCATTAATATGTTCTGTATCGATATATTCATCTTCCAACCAAAAATTCTTTCCATCTTCGAGTAAAACATAATCTTTAACAGTTTCAGAGTTACCATTATGCTCACCTTTAATAACTACATTTTTAGCACCCATAGCTTGTAACTTTTCAGCTGCTTCAACAATTTCAGCTTCACTTTCTAGTCCAGACTCTACTAATTTTTGTGCTTCGTAAAAGTTAGGTGTAATGACTGTTGCTAATGGGATCAATTCATCGCGTACTGTTTCATATGCTTCTTGTTCCAATAACATCGCTCCATGTTTAGTAATAATAACTGGATCAACAATTAATGGTCCAAAGTTATACTTTTGATAACTTTCAATTACTGCATGAATTGTTTTAGTATCTGTTAACATTCCTGTTTTAGTTGCTAAAATTTTAAAATCATCTGCAATTGCCTTAAACTCTGCTTTAATAAAATTAACTGGTAAAGCATGACTAGCATGGATTCCATAAGAATTCCCCGCAACTGCGGCTGTTAGAATTGAAGTGCCATATACTTTGCGAGCCAAAAAAGTATTCATATCAGCTTGCATTCCTGCAGATCCATCTGAATCAGAACCAGCAATTGTCATTACTTGCGGATATTCATTTACCATTGGAAAATCCCCTTTCCTCTAAAAGAAAAGCCAACAAGAATTACTTCTCATTGGCATCAAATTCACTTATTAATACGTATTATCATTGCTACGTAAATTTAACCTTGAAACTGCACGTAAAACTAAAAATCCTACAATTGAATACACAATCCACGTAATAATGTTCTTAGGTACTCGAACAGCTAACAAAGCCATAATAGGTGCTTTATACATAATATGAATCCAAAGAGTTGTAAAGAAAATATTCGTAATCAAAGTTTGTATAAACTCATAAATGAATAATCTTCTCAATGTTATCTCTTGGTTATACAAAAATGCTCCGGCGATTATCCCAGAAATAATTGCACTGAAAGTAAAGCCTATAAAGAAATTACCACCCGTTGAAAAAACACTGTTAGTCAGAATATCACTTATTGCCATTGCTACACCTGTCAACCATGGGCCTAAATAATAACCCATTAACATTGTAGCGATAAAGCCAAATGAAAACTTAACTAGATTGTCAGGTCCAATTGAAAGCTTAGATAAGACAATCTGCATCGCAATTAAAATTGCCGCCATTGCTATCGTCCGGGCGGTTAATTTCGGACTTTTCCATGATAATAGTGTCATAATAGACATCTCCCTAATAATTTTTTAGGGTAGAGACAAGCACCACTGATATTAAATTATTGATGGTGAATGCGGAAACCAAACGCTAAGTCATATTAGACTTAATCTACTAATGTTCACATTCCGTTCCATTAGTCCGTTACGCAAGATTTCCTACCCCTTAGGTCCTAACTATACCACGAAACACATCTAATTCCTAGTATCTATATCCGAACATTACTAAAAACATGAATTTATTTTTATAATCTAGAAGCGGACATTCTTTCCTTAACGATGGCAGCCCCATAAAATAGTGCTTCGATAACTGTAATAAAGAAACTTACTGGCCAGTCTGTAACAAAACTTAGATACAAACCTAACCAGATTCCGACTAATACAAAAATAAATGTTAGACCGATCATTTTCCAAAGTGTATGTGCAAAGTACTTAGCGGCAGAAGCAGGTATTGTTAGTAAAACAAAAATTAATAAAGCTCCTACAATTTGTGCTGTAATACTAATAGTTAATGCTAATAACACTAAAAATATGATTGATACAATTTGATTATATCGTTGATTGTATTCAGCTCCCTGAGAGTCAAAAGAATTATAAACTAATCTTCTAAAAAGAACACTAACAACGATTAATAAAAGTACACTCAATCCTATTAAAGTATACAAATTATTAATATCAATTCCCACAATACTTCCAAATAAGATATTGGTTGCATAACTCGCTTGCTTATCGGACAAAGATAAAAATAAGATACCTAACCCTAAGAATAGGCCGGAGAACACCGAAATAGATGCTTCTCGTCTACCTACCTTTTCTCCAGATAATCCGACAAAAATAGCAGATGTCATCGTAAATATTAGCATCCCTGTCAATGGAGAAATACCTGCAAAAACTCCAAATGCTGCTCCTGAAAATCCGATTTCAGATAATGTATGCGTGAAAAAAGAAGTTTGACGTGCAACCACAAAGACTCCCATCACACAAGAAATTAAGGCAATAAAAATCCCTGCAATAAATGCATAACGCATAAAATCATAATCAAACACGATATCTCGCCTCTCTCTTCATCAATTTACCTGATTTATTTTCTAAATGTAATTCATAATCTGCATAATCTTCTATTAACTCTGCGTCGTGTGTAATAAATAATACTGTAATTCCATGAATTGGCATCAACTTTTTTAAAAGTCGCATCAGTTCATGTTTAGATGATTGATCTAAATTAGCAGTCGCCTCATCTAAGATCAATAATTTGGGATCTGAACATAACGCTTGTGCTAAGTATGTTCTTTGTTTTTCACCACCAGAACATTTACCTAGTGGATTTTTAGCTAGATTTTCTAGTTTTGTTTCTTTTAAAATCTGTTTTAACTTATCATTCATTACTACTGTATTCCATGGTAATAATCGATGCTTAAAACCCAATGATACAAAATCCTTAATTGCTAAAGGATAATCCTCATCAATATTTCTAATTTGTGGCATATAGAAAGCTTCATCACGTTCAATAGTAAATTTAACAAAATGGTTATGCGAATTAGTTTTTAAATCACGTAATAAGTGCTTAACTAATGTTGTTTTTCCAACACCATTTTCTCCAGTTATACATGTTAAAGCCCCTCTAGGAATATCAAAGGCTAAATTTTCAAATAAACGACGATCAGGCAAATCTATATTCAGACCATCAACTGAAACTATATTTTCCATAATTACTTCCTGTCTTCTTGAATTTTTAGAACTTGTTCATATTCTGAACTCATCCACTGTAAGTAATCCTTTCCCTTAGGTGTTGTTTCAGTCACTTTTATAACTGGAACATCATACTTTTGACATAGACTAACAATACTTGAAATTACTTTACTATCAGATTGAGTATTTTCTACAAAAAATGCTATCTTTTTGTGTTTAATATCATTTTGTAATTTCTTAATATCACTATAGGAAGGATCGCTACCATCTTCTGTAGCTTTAGCAAAATGTCTATTAGCAATCTTATATCCCATATCTTTTAAAGCATAATCAAAAACAGGTTCACTTACTGCAACTTCCTTATTATCACTATTTTTCTTAATCTTTGCAATTAAAGTTTGTAATTTAGTTAATTTTTGTTTATATTTTTCTGCATTCTTTTTATAGTAAGTTTCATTTTTAGGATCTAGCTTCGCATATTCCTTAACTAAATAATCTGCAAGCTTACCCATTGTTTTTGAGTTATACCATAAATGTTCGTTATCCCCATCCTTAGCATGCATTACATCTGCCGCAACATCTATCTTCTTTTTGCCATTACTAAGTTTTGTTATCCATGAATCATATCCTAATCCATTATAAATAACAATATTTGCATTTGAAACTTGCTTAGCTGTTTGTGTAGTTGGCTCATAATCATGTGGATCTACACTAGGGTTATTAATAATTGAAGTTACTTTCCCTTTATTGCCCAAAACTTCTTCTGCAACTTGTCCATAAAAATCTGTCGTTGTTACAACTTTTATTTTATCTGCTCTAACATTACTAGGTAGGAAGAATAAGCATAATGCAATTATTCCTAAACTTAAACTTAGTATTTTTTTCAAAAAAATCACTCTTTCTTATATAGTAATCATTACTTTTTATATCCTAATAAAATAAAATTAACTTGTCAACTGCTTGAAATAGCAGCATTTCGGCTTATTACGATTTAGAAATTCTAATTTACTATTATTTGGGGATTTTTTATTTCTACATTACGATTTAAAAATTTTGAAAAATATATAAAAAACAGCACTAGTAGCTATTTAGTCACTACTAACGCTGATAATTGATGATTATTTTTGAATTGATCCCGCTAATTCAATTAAAGAATTAATGTTAGAACCCTTTATAGTATATACAGCCTTACCACTATTCCATTCAATCTTTTGGTTGCCAGAACCAGAACCGGCTGTAAAGCTGGCTGCACCTCTAGAATCAGGAGCTGGTAAGTAGGCATTATTTAATAAGGCAACTACCTTTCGACCTGTAGGAACAGGATCTTTACCGGCTGTACCATGAATTGTTACTGACCATTTACCAGAATTCCAGTGTAGATATCTTTGTCCAGCACCAGAATTCAATGTAGCATTTACATTTCCACTTAATGGAACCTTAGGTAGACCCATTTCTGACTCGCCTGAAATGTAATTTACAGCTTGTTCAGCTTCTTCTTCAGAACCGTAAGTTTTCTTGGAAAATGTTATATATGATACTTTATCTTTTAAACTAGGATCATTAAAATTCTTTCCTTCTGTATCTTTAATATAATAAACAGAAAAATTATTACCATCTCCAGTGTAGTAGGCATTTACTATTCCACTATTAATACCTGCTTTAGTTGGAACTAAGGCATCTTTCCCTAAAAAGTACTTTAATGCTCCTGCAATTTGAGCCATTCTTTGGGTATTGTTATCCCCTGTAACTTTAGCTTGTTGTGGACCAGATTGACTCGATGAATTAGTCTCACTACTAGAGTTTTCAGAACTTGAGGAGCTTGAAGAACTTTCACTATTTTCTTCTGCTTTTTCAGATTTCTTAGAAATATTTGATTTTTGTGATGTTTTCGTCTCCGTTGAACTAGATTTTTTATTATTTTCATTGCTACAAGCAGCTAATGTTAATGCTACCAATGTAGCCATAAATACTTTGATACTTTTCTTCATAAAAAAACACTCCCACTTTATCTTGAAAAACTTCTCAATATCTATAATACCTTGTTAGAAACTATTTTTAAAGAAAACTATTAACAGAGTTTCTACAATTCTTAATGTTTAAACTGAAAATTAGTGTTAAACTGTACGTATGAAAAAATATAAAATACCTTTGCTTTTCTTGGGAGCGAGTATTTTTATTTCATGGACATGTGCCCAGTTTACAACAATTACCTATACTGGAGTACTTATCAGACCAAGATTTCCAACTACTTTAAGCTATTTTTCGCTTCTACTAGCAGCAATTTCTTGGCTTTACATATTTATTCGTTCGCATAGTAAAAGTAAATAATCAAAATAAGAGACGTGCCAACTAGCATGTCTCTTTATTTGTTAAGATTTTTATTTTTGCGATATTTCTTTGAGCTATTTTGGTTAGGGAAAAGTCGATTATAAGATCCTACCCTAACACCGACTGCAACCAATTCATCACGTTCAATATACCAAATAACTAAGACATCGTTTATATCATTTGGTTTCTCACCACTAGATGCATCTCTAACATGAAATTCTCGATAACCAGCTAACTTTCGCCCTAATGGGTGATCATTATATTCATCTGGTAACGTTCTAGTTCCCAATATTTCATCAATAGCTGCTCTAACTTCATCAATAATCGTTGGGTCTAAGCGACCAAGTATTTTTAAATCAGCATTGAATGTTGCACGTGGTCGAAATTTTAATTTTACCATTATTTAAACTGCTCCCAATAATTATTGTTAGATTCAACAATCGGATCATCAGGCAGGACATGTCTTTTAATCAATTGATCACGAGCAATTGCATACTCTAAAGTATCTTCTTTTACTTGAAGTGCTTTTTCCATCCAATACATTTTTTCTTGAGAAATTACCGCAACACTACGACTATTCGACCGAGCTATATATACCGTTTCGTCATCATCATTTACTTGATCTAAATACTTTTTTATATGAGCTCTAAAATCGCTTTGAGTTAATGCTATTGTTATTACCCTTCACCCCTCTTTGTACTTAATATTGTACTTTATTTTGTCATAATTATTGAAAATTCTTATTCTTGAAATATTTCTTGAATAATCTCAAAAACAATTTACTTCCTGTAAAAAATAGCCTAGCAAAAAATCCAAAAATGACAGAATGAACTAAAAGATTTCCTTCCTCACCGGTTAATATTCTCAATAGTCCATCAGCTAAAATACCACCACTAAAACCAATAATCCAACTTAATTTATTTTTAAGCACCAATTAATCATCTTCCTTAATTTCTGATAAACAATATTTCATATATTTAAATTAGTTAAATTCTGCTATGCTCTCACTTAATTCACAGTCCATATTAGATTGAACCAAAATTCAAAAAAAGTTATCATTAACTATACTAAAACAGAAAGGATGTATTAAGTGACTCCGATCCGCAATAAATATAAGCACTATTTCTTAGGGGTCTTGCTTATACTTGCACTGCTACTAGGTTTAGCTGGAGCTTTTCTCCACATGAACACCTACCAACCTACTAGTTCAGCTAAACAAGCTAGTCAGCATGCAACTGTAACTAAGAATGTGACCACCTTTAAAGCAAAAAATAGCAAGCTAACATTAGTCTTTTACCCAGGAGGCTTAGTTGAACCCGATAGTTACGCCAATTGGGCTTATCAAGTTTCTAAAGAAGGATATACTGTCAAGATTGTCCATTTTCCCTTGAATTTAGCCGTTCTTGCTCCTAATCAGGCTAAGCAAGTAGTTGGTCCCCATGAAAAGTACGTTATCGGAGGCCATTCACTCGGTGGAGCCATAGCTGCTCGCTACGCTGCCAAAGCAGATAAAACCAACTTAAAAGGTCTCTTTTTATTGGCTGCTTATGCCGATCAAAAAGGCCGACTTGACCACAGCCAACTTCCAGTACTATCAGTCACCGCCAGTCAAGATGGTGTACTAAATTGGACTAATTATCACGCTAACAAAAAGTACTTACCAAAAGATACGACTTTTTCAACCATCTCCGGTGGAAATCATGGTGGCTTTGGTTCTTATGGTCATCAAAAAGGGGATAAAACCACTAAAATTTCTAATTCTGAACAACAAAAACAAGTCGCCCAGATTCTTATTAAGTGGCTTAAAACTATAAAAAACTAGAAGTAAGACCAAAAAAGTCTAAAAATTCAAAAATCGCCAAAGACTATAAATCTTTGACGATTTTTTATTGGCATAGATAACTTAATTTCTTTAAAAATTAGTTTCTCCTGCCTTATTTATTATTATCTTGCAATTTTTTAATCATCCAAATTATCAATAAAGCAACCCATGTTAAAATGGATATTGCTATTCCTACAAAAAATAGCTTACTTGGTCGATATGTTACTTCTATTTGATTGTTACCTTTTTTAGCTAAAACCTGTACAGTACCTCTTGAACTAACAGTATATTTACTTGACTTACCGTTCAAAATAACTTGTGTATGCTTATACGCTACAACAGGTACATCCACGACAGCTTTTTCTTTTAACTTAATCTTATATATCACTCGATTAGGCTCGCTAATAGGTATCCCTACCCTTTCTTTGCCATTAACAATTAGTTTATGTGATAATATACTATTTATTTTAGGATAACTTAGTAAAATGGCTGCTGACGCATTCATTTCCCCATCAAATGATGTCTTAGGGAAATAGTCTGCTTCTCCATATGTCATTACATAGCTAAACATATTTTTATAACTATCATTATCAACTACTGCATTTGGTAATATTTGTGCTGTCTGCTTTGCCTTAGATAAACTAGTTTGTGGGGCAGTTATTATCCTTGAATAAACATCAGAAATTGACCCTACATAGCTCACAAATAATCCAAAAACAACTAAAGCTAACGTCAATATTCTTACTTGTTTCTTCATGTTTTGTAATAAATTACTAAAAATTAGTGAAGTCACTACTAAAACAAAGAATATTGTATATGAGTTAAAATCTATAAGGAAACTGTATAACCCCCAAAATATTTCTTAGTGGTGTACTTCTCATCATTTCCCACGGAACTATTGTAGTAGTTATCAGCATAAAAACTATTCCTAATAGATAACTTATTTTTTCTACTGTTCTTGATCTTTTTATAAACCACCAACCTATTATAACTGTCGCTATTACAATTATCCCCAACGACTTATTATCATTAGCCATGTTAACTATAGAACTTAAAAATAATTCTTGGAAACTTTCAAGGAAGTAAAAATCCTTTCTTGGTGCGGATATTCCTTGATTTATATAATCAGTTATAAATGGAATAATTATTCCCATAGATAATAATAGTGCTAAAATTCCATTTTTCACCAAATTTATGATGACTCTCTTTATCTTGTCAATGTTAGTTATCATATAAATTAAACTTACTATCGCTATTGTTAACGAAGCTATATATGTACTAACAATATGACTATATATCAATAAAGACCAACCTATTCCCAATAAATACCAGTATTTTCCATCAGTTAAAGCTTGATGTAATCCTACAAAAACGATTGGGATAAAAGTATATGCTATAAATTCTCCTAAAGTGAAGTTATATATTCCTAAAAATAAGTGATATGGAGCTATCACATACATTATAGAAAATAATATCGATCTATATCTATTATTTGAAAAAATATACATAGAATAATAAGCTACTACCATCGTTAGTAACATCATTATACTAAACCATACATAAAATGCAGTTACAGGGGCTAATACGAATTTTAACAACGCCCATGGATATAAAAACACCGTTGGATAAAATAGAAATGATGCTACCCCAGTACTATTAAACGTATGACTAGCTATATATGTTATACCTTCTCCGTTCTTCAAATTATTATAGATTTCTTCAACTCTTGAAAAATGAAACACTGAATCTGCACTAGGATAAAGTAAATTTTTCTTTATAAAGATACCAGTTAGCAATAACGTAAATAAACAAAAAAATAAAATTATCCCTAGATTTATCCATATATTATTACGTTTAGAATTCAACATTTGTTACATTCTTCCTCTTATAATTCGTATTAGTTTTGGCTATTTCTTCTAAAATCTGCTGGACTAATAAAGTTTAACTTCTTCTTTAAGTACCAACGAACACCATAAGCAACAACAGCAAGCACTGCATAAGCTAATGGTGGAAGAACAACGTTAATTGTTGGTGGAATAATTGCAACAATACCGAATGCTGCTACCCATACTACCATTAAGATTGCGATCATAAAGATAATGTTTAACCAACCACGACGTTTGCTTTGGCCTGGCATCATCGCACGGTAGAAATAACCTAAACCAACACCAGCAACAATAGATGTAACGATCAATGTGATTATTCCACCATTTGCTGCATTTTGATTGCTCTTAGAGAACATACCTAAGAAAGCGTACATGATGCAGAATAAAGCTAACATCATCAATCCATTATCAAGTGATAATTCCCATAAAGTAGGCATCTTAGGTTCTTTCTTAGGACCAGCAAGAATTGCTTCAACCTTTTCATTAACTGTTCCATATAACTTGTTAGCTACAACGCCTTGCTTTTGTTTTTCCATCAATTCATTGTACATTTCACTAACAACTTTTTCACGTTCTGCATAATTCTTTTCAGCTAACGCCTTATTTAAATGGAACATGTAGTCTTGATTACGCTTTGTTAAACCTTCAAATTTTTCATTGAATTCCATGATTTGTTTATTCTTTTGTTGAGAAACTGCTTCAGCTTGTTTCTTGGCAGCTTCCTGATTCTTTTCACGAACTGTTTTTTCTTCAGCCATCTATTTAAAAATCTTCCCTTCTTACGCTATTAGACGTTAAATCTAAATTCGATAATATCTCCGTCTTGAACTTCGTATTCCTTACCTTCAAGACGCAATCTACCAGCTTCTTTAACAGCTTGCATACTGCCGTACTTATCTAAATCATCGAAAGAAACAGTTTCTGCACGAATAAATCCACGTTCAAAGTCAGAGTGGATAACCCCTGCAACTTGAGGTGCTTTCATACCACGCTTAAATGTCCATGCACGAGTTTCTTTACCACCAGCAGTGAAGAATGTTGCTAGACCCAATAACTTGTAAGAAGCACGAATTAAACGGTCTAAACCTGATTCTTCTACACCTTCAGCTTCTAAGAATTCTTGCTTTTCATCATCAGGAAGTTCAGCAATTTCTTCTTCAGTTCTTGCAGATACAGCTAATGCTTGAGAACCTTCATCTTCTGCGAACTTCTTAACTTGTTGGTAGTATTCGCTTTGTTCTGGATCTGCCATATCTTCTTCGGCAATGTTTGCCACATATAATACTGGCTTAGAAGTCAATAAGAATAAGCCCTTAACAATCTTCTTTTCTTCATCGTTGAATTCAATACTACGAACTGGCTTACCTTCTTCAAGAACTGGCTTAATTTTTTGTAAAACTGCAAATTCAGCCACAGCATCTTTATCCTTAGTACGAGCAACTTTTTCTACTCTAGCATAACGTTTATTTACAGATTCCAAGTCAGCTAAAGTTAATTCCATGTTGATAGTATCAATATCTTCCAAAGGATCAACTTTGTTTGCCACGTGTGTAATATTATCATCGTCAAAAGCACGTACCACATGAACAATCGCGTCTACTTGACGAATATTTTCCAAGAACTTGTTTCCTAAACCTTCACCTTTGCTAGCACCTTTTACGATTCCCGCAATATCGGTAAATTCAAATGTTGTATGTACAATCTTTTTAGCAGGAATAATTTCATCAATTCTTGCTAAACGACTATCTGGTACTTCAACCATCCCTACGTTAGGATCGATTGTAGCAAATGGATAGTTTGCCATTTCTGCTCCTGCTTTTGTAATTGCGTTAAACAATGTTGATTTACCAACGTTAGGTAAGCCAACAATACCTGCTGTTAATGCCATTTCTTAAATCACTCTTTCTAATTATTTTCTTGTTCTGCTTTTTCTAGAACTTTTTTCATACGTTTTTCAAAGTCTCGTCTAGTCATCATAATCAGACGACCACAACCAGTACACTTAATTTTAATATCTGCACCCATTCGTACAATTTCCCAGCGGTTTACCCCACATGGATGTTTCTTTTTCATTTCAACAATATCATGTAAATCGTACATCGCCCTCATCCTCTCACTAGTCTAACTTAATTTTTAAAATATCCATAATCCGATTGAAGTCATTAATACTTAAATAATCAATTTCAATCTTTCCCTTACCACTCTTAGAGTTAGCTTTAACAGCAACTTTTGTTCCAAATTTTTCTTGAAGTAAGTTTTCTGTTTGCTTAATGTAAGGTTCATATGGATTAGCTTGTTTCTTAGCTTTCTTTGGCTTTTTACCATTAATTTGTGCTACTAACTGTTCTAATTGTCTAACAGTTAAGCCTTCCTTAACAGTTTTTTCAGCTAATTCTATTAATTTTTGTTCATCTTTAACTGCTAATAAAGTACGAGCTTGTCCCATAGATAAGCTTCCATCTTGTAGCATTAGTTTTACTTTACCTGGTAAACCTAATAATCTCAAATAATTAGCAATATATGGACGAGATTTTCCTAGTCGCTCTGATACTTGAGTTTGAGTTAAATTCAATTTTTCCATCAAAGTGTTATAGGCTTCTGCTTCTTCTAGTGGTGTTAAGTCTTCTCGTTGAAGATTTTCTAACACTGCCACTTCCATCATTTGTTCTTCGTTAAATTCACGAACTATTGCTGGAATCTCTGTCTTTTTAGCTAACTTAGATGCACGATAGCGACGTTCACCAGCAATGATTTCATATCCTTTAACTGAAGATTTACGCACAATAATTGGTTGAAAAACTCCAGATTTCTTGATCGATTTTGCTAATTCTTCTAATGCCTCTTCATTAAAAGTTTTACGTGGTTGATAGGGATTAGGTCTAATCTCACTAATTTCAAGTTCTACCACTTGTTCATCTGGTTGTTGTTCTTCTTTAGATTCTTGGAATAAAGCATCGATTCCTCGTCCTAGTCCTTTAGATCTACTTGCCATGAGCCTTTAACACCTCCTTGGCTAAAGCTTCATACTCTTCTGCACCTCGTGATTTAGGATCATAATCAATAATTGACATTCCATGACTAGGTGCTTCAGATAATCTAACATTTCTTGGAATAACTGTTTTATATACCTTTTCTTTGAAGAATTTCTTTACTTCTTCAACAACTTGATTACCTAGATTAGTTCTTGCATCCAACATTGTCATTAATACACCTTCAATTTGTAAATCAGGATTGAAGTGTTTTTGAACAAGTTGAATAGTATTCATCAATTGGCTCAATCCTTCCAAAGCGTAATATTCACTTTGAACTGGAATTAAAATTGAATCACTGGCTGTAAAAGCATTGATTGTTAATAGTCCTAAAGAAGGTGGGCAATCAATTAAAATAAAGTCATACTCTTCTTTAACATCTTGAACTGCATCATACAATTTCTTTTCACGAGCCATTTGTGCTGTTAGCTCTATTTCTGCTCCGGCTAACTGAATTGTTGCCGGCACAACATCTAAATTATCGATATAAGTAGGCATGATTGCTTCTCTAATCGGTAATTCACTAACAATCACATCATATACATCATTTTCAATATTGTGTTTTCTTACACCAATACCACTTGTTGCGTTCCCCTGGGCATCAGTATCAATTAACAATACTTTTTGTCCTGCTCTAGCTAAACAAGCACCCAAGTTAACACTTGTGGTTGTTTTACCAACGCCACCTTTTTGGTTGGCAATTGCAATAACTGTTCCCATTAAACTCTGGTGCCTCCTTATTTCTTCTTTGATTTAACTGGAATATCGATAATAATCCGGTGAAATTCACCATGATCTTCTTCACTAGTTTTTAATTCGATTCCATTTTCACTTGCCAATTTAATTGACTCTTTGATTGTATTTTCGGCTAAGCGCCAATCTAATGCTGTTCCTTTGCGATTAGTCTTCTTTTTCTCTTTTTTAACAGGTGGAGTCTTCAACTGAGCTACAATCTTTTCAGTTTCTTTGACAGATAATTTCTTATCTACAATCTTTTTTAGGATTTCTACTTGCTTCTTTTCTGGTAAAGAAACAATACTTCTACCATGTCGTTCACTGATCTTTCTTTGTAAAATGGCTCTTTGTACTAATGGAGATAACTTTAATAACCTTAATTTATTAGCTACAAAAGCTTGGCTCTTTCCAATTGCTCGTGCCAATTCTAACTGTGTAAGTTGATTTAAATCCATCAATTTTCGATAGGATTCAGCTTCTTCGATTGCAGTTAACCCTTCACGTTGTAGATTTTCAATAACTGCCATTGAAGCAGCTTCTTTTTCGTCCATTTTCTTCACAATTGCTGGAATCTTTTGCCAATTTAACTTTTTAATCGCGCGATAACGTCTTTCCCCCGCAATAATCTGATACTTATTGTCACCAATTGGCCTAACAATAATTGGTTGTAACAAGCCATGAGATTGGATAGTTTCAGCTAATTCAGCGATACTTTCTTCAGAAAAAACTTGTCTTGGCTGATCTTCATTAACTTCTACTTGTTCAATTGGCAATTCTTGAACCTTTTCTTGTGTATCGTCTTCTACTTTCTCTTCTTTTTTAGACTTAAAAAATGAAAATGCCATCCCGAATCACTCCCTTTTCGCGACTAATCTTTATTCAATCGGAGATTTCGCTGGTGTTCCTGCTTTTCTAGGGTACTTTTTAGGGGTTTCTTTCTCTTTTGCAACAACAATAATATGACGTTCATCATGAATTTGTGGTAATTCTGTAGCGTAATCTGCTATTACTTTTCCACCTAAAACTTCGATTGCTTTTTGAGCATTTTTCAACTCTTCATCTGATTTTTGTGCTTTCAAAGCTATAAATCTTCCACCAACTTTAGCTAATGGCAAGCATAATTCTGATAATACAGACATTCTAGCTACTGCTCTAGCTGTTACAAGATCATAGCGTTCGCGGTGAACACTTCGTTTACCACCAAATTCTTCAGCACGTGCATGATGAAAATGAACATCTTGTAAATTTAGTTTTTGAGTTAATTCTTGTAAAAATTTAATTCTCTTATTTAATGAATCAACTATTGTAATCTTCAATTGTGGAAATGCTATTTTGACTGGTAAAGATGGGAAACCTGCTCCTGCTCCGACATCGCATAAACTCAACTCTTCTGTTTGTAAATCCTTTACTGTCAAAGCTAATAATAAAGAATCATAGAAATGCTTTAGATACACTTCATTTTTTTCAGTGATTGCTGTTAAATTCAAATTTTTGTTGGTTTCAACTAAAAATTCATAATACAGCTCAAACTGTTGCATTTGTTCATCTGTTAGATTCAATCCTTGTTCTGCTAAACTTTGACGGAATTCTTCTGGTGTCATTAAATTACTCCTTGCAAAATTTTGTGAAACACGGCATCGCTGACATGTTTCACATATCAAGTTAAGTTTAATTTATTTGTTCTAAAATTACAACCGTTATCGCAAATGCTTGCAAAAAAATAGTAGAAAACTATCTTCACGATAATTCTCTACCATTCTTTCTTATTTTAAGCTATCTAAATGTTCTTTAATATAGTTAGCAGATTGTTCTAATTTTGCTTTTTCTTCATCAGTAAGCACTAAAGGTACTACCTTTTCTACACCCTTAGCACCAACTATTGCTGGATATCCAACGTATGTTCCAACTTCTTCAACATATGTTGATACAGGTCCAAAGAAATGAGCATTTGATAATACTGCTTGTGCTAACTTAACGCCACATGTTGCAATTGCGTAAGATGTGTATCCTTTTCCGTTAGCTACCTTAAAGCCACCTTCTACTGGTTTCTTACCTAATTCTTCTAATTCTTCTTCTGTAAAGAATTCAGTGATTGGCTTGTTATTAACTCTAACTGTTGACCATGCTACAAATTGAGAATTACCGTGTTCACCTAAGACAAAACCTTCTACATTGCGTCCATCTTGTCCTAAAGCATCGCCAACTACATGTTGCATTCTTGCTGTATCTAAGAATGTACCTGTACCTAACACTTGGTTACGTGGTAATCCTGTTGTTTCTTGAAGGATAGAAGTAACTGCGTCACAAGGATTAGAAATATCAATAATAACACCACTAAAACCAGATTCCTTAATCTTCTTACCTACTTCTACTGCATTCTTAGTGTTAATTTCGAACTCTGCAAAACGATTTCCAGTTCTAACACTTGCATCAATGTCACCAAAGGCTGTGATAATTACATCAACATCCTTTAATTCAGCATAATCTTGTGTCTTTATTTCTACATGGTAAGGTAGACGAGGCATTGCATCCTCAAAATCTAGTTTTTCAGCAACTACTTTTTTCTCATTTGTATCAATTAATACAAGCTCATCAGCAATTCCTTGAGAAACTAAAGTATAAGCAACTGTTGCTCCTACATGTCCTAAACCAATTACTGCCATTTTTCTCATAGAAATCTATCCTTCCTAATCATTATTTAATTTTATTGTTATCAATATAGTACAACTTTTTCAATCTCATTTCTATATATAAATGCTATAATTTAAGAAAATGTCTAAAGGTTGTGGTAGTTATCTTTCATTCATTTAAAAACTTTAAACATGGCATTTTTACGCTATGTTTATTAATTAATTTAATTGCTTGGATAGGCTTGTTTCTATTCAGAATTTTCTCAACTTTTCTTTTAGAACGAGCTGCTGTTCCATTAATTTCTTTTACCAACATAACTAATATTATTATTAAACATCCATTTGTAGCTACTGGATTAGTAACAGAGTTTATTGTTTTCTTACTATTGACTTTTTGGCTAGCTACTATTGCCATCATTAGCTTTAAAATGTTGCTTACAGAGAGTTTTAATTGGGATACTCTTTTTCAAAAGTCATTAGAAGTTCTTGGTAGATATCATCTGCTAGGTGGAATTATTACTGGAGTTTATTTACTAGGATTTTTGCCATTTTTACACTTTTTATTTAAGACACCTTGGCTAAGTAATCTAACTTTAACTTCTATGGTGACTGAATTTGTATCTAGAAATCCTTTTTCTTTAGTTGGAGGGCAACTACTTTATATATGTTTGCTATATTTTTTAATTAGATTTTACCTTGTCTTACCACTCATGGTTTTGGAAAATGAAGGTATTCTTTCCTCTTTAAAAATAAGTTGGCAAACCACTAGCACTAAGAATTTCTGGAAAAAGTTCTGGCTAGCTCTTATCAAAGTTTTCCTTATTACTTGGAGTGGATATCTAGTAATATTGTTACTTCAAGTTGTAGCCGATTGGATTTTACCAACATATAATTTACTAGCTATTAATTATGCTTTATTTAATCTTTGGGGCATCGTTAGTTTGGGCATAAGTATAACTCTGGCTTATACAGAAGTTCAGATTACTAATTCGCGAAGAACATTCTTATTAGAATTTTTACTAATAGCTATCACCTTCACTTTGAGCTTTGCAACAGGAAAGGTTTTATTCAATCACCCTATTAATCCTGTGACAATTGCTCATAGAGGTGTTAATCAGAAAAATGGTGTACCTAATACACTTGAATCACTAAAAAAGACGATTAATTATCATCCTGATTACATCGAAATGGATGTTCATATGACTAAAGATAATAAATTCATTGTCTTACACGATAACAATTTGAAAAAACTAGCTGGCATTAGAGCTCATCCGGAAGATTTAACTCTAGCTGAACTTAAAAAGCTTAATGTCACAGCTAATAATCACCAGACTAAATTAACTGATTTTGACACATATCTCAAATATGCAAATCAGCATCATCAAAAGTTGTTAATTGAACTAAAAACTACTCCTAACAACGCTACTGATTTCGCTAATATTTTTGCTAAGAGATACTACGCTAATATCATTGAAAATCATCATCAACTCCACACTTTAGATTTTCAAACTTTGATGATTTTACAAAATGATATTCCGAAGGAAAATTTAAATTATCTAATGCCATATAACTTAACTATTCCCGAAGAAAATATCCATGCATATGGCATGCGTTATTCAACTTTATCACCAGATTTTGTGGCAATTAATCGTCAGAAACATAAATTAGTCTATGCTTGGACCCCTAATTCCAGATTAGCCATTAATAAAGCTTTGAGTTTAGGTGTCTATGGCATTGTTACTGATAATGTTTCTCAACTACATGTTGCCATTAAAGAAGCTCAACATTGGAGTGACGCCGAAAGATTATTACAAGTTTTACTATATAGCTAAAAAGCAGTTTGCTTGAGATTTTAGGATTTTTTAGTCCTAATCTACTCAAGAAACTGCTTTTTGTATTATTTAGTTAATCGTTTCTTACCTTCCACTATGAGCAAAATCAAAATAGAAAATAGAATTACTACTACCCATTCTAATAGTGACATCGCCGTCACTTTAAATGCTACTTGCATAAATGGTGTGTATGTTAGGAATAATTGGAATAAGATCATTAATCCAATTATCCACCAAGCATGCTTATTTTCTAAGATAGCTTTACCTAGTGCAAAATCATCTGTTCGAATGCTAAAGAAGTAAAAAATCTTACTTATGACAATCATGTTAACCATCATTGTAGAGGCACTGATCTCACTGACTCCCATACTGATGAACCACTCATAAGCAATTAAGGCAAAACCTGCCATTAGAGCTGCAACAAATCCCATTTGTCTAATGTCACTCATATTCATTAACTTTTGTGACAATGAACGTGGTTTTCTATCCATCAAATCACTTTCTGCTTCTTCAAAAACAAAAGCAAATTGAATTGTAATTGCTGAAATCAAGTTGATCCACAGTAATTGTGCAGGTTGTAGCGGTACTTGTTGTCCTGTCAGGATTGAGAAAGCCACTACTAAACCTTCAGCAAAAGATGTTGGCAATAGGAAAAGAATACTTTTCTTGATATTGTCGTAAATCCTACGTCCTTCTTTGATGACAGTTGCCATTGTTGCAAAGTTGTCATCTGCCAAAATCATATCAGCAGCATCTTTAGCCACATCAGTACCTTTTATCCCCATCGCAATTCCAATATCTGCTTTTTTCAAGGCAGGTGCGTCATTTACACCATCACCTGTCATTGCGGTTACTTTCTTCTGTTCTTGTAAAGCCGTAATAATTTCTAGCTTATTTTGAGGAGTAGTTCTAGCAAAAACTTGATTTTCAAGTGCTGCCTTCTGCTTTTCTTCCTTAGTTAAAGCATCCCATTGTTGCCCAGTTATTGCTTTAATCTTACCTTTAGTTAAACCTAATTGCTTCCCAATCGCTCGAGCTGTCTCAGGATGGTCACCAGTTATCATCTTAACTGCAACACCAGCTTGATTCATCTTTTGAAGAGCTACCACTACTTCTTCTCTTGGTGGATCTTGTAAAGCTGCCATTCCTAGCCATGTGATTCCTTGGTACAAATCTTGATGGGTTACTTCTGATAATTTCTTACCTTTCACTTCTTGGTAACCCACAGCAATCACTCGTTTACCTGCTTTAGACCAAGTTGCTGCTCGATCTATCCATAGTTTTGTCTCAAAATTATTATCAGCTATTTGCGCCATTCCCAATAATTTATCTGGTGATCCTTTTACAAATATCATTTGTTGACCAGCATCGTTTTCTACCAATTTCGCAATATAACGATAGTCTGAATCAAATGGTAATAAATCTACTTCATGGTATGGACTCTTGGCATTCTTACCTTTTAATTTATGGTATAAAGTTAAGAAAGCTCCGTCAGTCGCTTCACCATTTATCTGCCACTTACCATCATGTTCAGATAAGATTGTATCATTTGCTTGATAGCCAGCTTCAATAAACTGTTCAATCTTATCAGTCATAGTTACTTCTTTCTTGTCCT
Source organism: Ligilactobacillus sp. MP3 (assembly GCF_024436335.1). Taxonomy (NCBI): domain Bacteria; kingdom Bacillati; phylum Bacillota; class Bacilli; order Lactobacillales; family Lactobacillaceae; genus Ligilactobacillus; species Ligilactobacillus sp. MP3. The sequence continues at coordinate 116,497 of NZ_JANFQI010000003.1, read as the reverse complement.
GTAGAAGTTTACCTAAAGGCTCATACCCACTACCTGTTACTTGATATTTCTGATTTCCTACCCATAAATCGGTAACTGTCATTTCATTTTTAGTTAAAGTACCAGTTTTATCTGTGGCGATAATGTCTACTGAACCTAGAGTTTCAACTGCTGGCATCGATTTAATAATAGTCTTATGTTCACGAGCCATTTTACTTACACCAAAAGCCAGAATCACAGAAGTAGTTGCTGGTAACCCTTCTGGAATAGCACCTACTAACATCGCTACAACTGCTAAAGCTAGTGCTGGCAAGGCATATATCTTCAACATGAACCCTATTACAAAGATGATGATCGATGCGATAATTGAAATATATGATACAACTTTACCAACGCCATCAATTTCCTTAATTAATGGTGTTTTAGTTGATTTTATTTGTGAAACTTCACGAGAGATTTTACCAATTTCAGTATCATTAGCTGTTGCTACAACGACACCTAGACCACTACCTGTTGTTACAGCAGTTGAAGCATATGCCATATTAGTACGTTCAGCTAATGGAATATTTTCTTCACTTAGAGTAGCCTCACTTTTAGTTACAGAATTAGTTTCACCTGTTAAAGCTGACTCTTCTATCCTTAAATTATCTGCTTCTACAATTCTCAAGTCTGCTGGAACATTATCTCCAGCTTCTAAAAACACGATATCCCCTTTAACTAAATCAGCTGCTACAATATCTTTACGTATTCCATCGCGATAAACTGTTGCTTTTTGAGCCATTAAATTCTTAATTTTAGCTAAAGCATTAGCAGCACTAGTCTCTTGGAAATATCCTATCAAGGAATTAATAACCACTACCGCAATAATCACGATTGCATCTGTATAGTGTTTGATAAAAAGTGTCAACAGTGCCGACAACAATAGAATATATATAACTACATTATTGAATTGTCGTAAAAATAATTTCCATTTGGGAGTCTGCTTCACTTCTAAAGTATTAGGTCCATCTGCATTTAACTTCTCTAATGCTTCCTTTGAAGTCAATCCTTGCTTGAAATTATTATTTTTATAAACGTTAGATAATTCTTCTTTCTTTATCTGATATGGTTCTTTCATAAGTTTTCCTTTCCTAATTTATGTCTTAAATCTTTCAAAATAAAAAATAGTTAGGAAATTATTCACGCTTATAATATACAAAACCAAAATTTAAATTTTTTACTTTCTTTAACCTTCTTCCTTAAAATATTTTACAGTTATACTATATCATTTTTTTATCAGTAGAAATTATACTTATAAATTTCTTAATAAATAATCAACTTATTTTTAAAATGATATAATATCTTATGAAATTAGCAAAGAGAGGTTGATTTGTACATGAAGAGAGTTGCTGTATATTGTGGAGCTAATCCTGGTAAAAATCCTATTTATACTCAAGCCGCAATCAATGTTGCTGATTGGTTGGCTCAACACCATTTAGACCTTGTTTATGGTGGTGGCGGAGTTGGGTTAATGAATGTATTGGCTGAAAGAGCTATTAAAAATGGTACTTATACTATTGGCATTATGCCTCAATTTTTAGTAGATAGAGAGATTGCCGCTCCACATCTAGATGAATTTTACGTTACTGATGATATGGATGAAAGAAAAGCTAAGATGCTTTCTTTAGCTGATGCTTGTTTAGCCTTACCTGGAGGTCCAGGGACATTGGAAGAAATCAGTGAAGCTTTCTCTTGGGCAAGAGTTGGTCAAAATCCTAACCCTTGTGCTTTTTATAATGTTAATGGCTATTATGACAAACTAGCTGATTTCTTCGATCATATGGTTACAGAAGGTTTCTTAACAACTGAAGATAGAAATAAACTTCTATTTTCTGATTCACTTGAAGAAATTTATAATTTCATGACAAGATAAAAAAATCATCATTATTTAACTAAATCAGTTGAATAATGATGATTTTTGATTTTAATTATTTTTGATCCAATAAGAAATTATAAAGCATCGCTTCACGAAGTTCGCTTGTATCGACTCCTAAAACTTCTGCTAACTTAAATGAGTATGGCATAGCTGTTGCTGGTCCACGGCTAGTTACTAAACGAGCTGCTTCATCGACCACTACCATATCTTCATGGAATCTACCTTCTGCATCACCATGTTCTTGATGCATACCAGGGAACATAGTATAATCATGACCTTTAAGTAATCCATACTTAGCTAGTGCCATTGGTGCAGCACACATTGCAGCATTCCACTTACCTTGTTCCGCACGCTTAACCATTAAAGCTTGTAACTTTTCACTATCTCTTAATCTAGTTGCTCCACCCATTCCTCCAGGTAAAGTTACTAAATCATAATCTAATAATGAATCATCTAAAACTTTATCGCATTTCAATGCAATTTGATGAGCACCCATTACGTCTAAACTGTCTAATCCTACCATATCACATTGAATTCCGGCACGACGTAAAACATCGACAGGAGTTAGTGCTTCTATTTCTTCACAACCATCTGCAATTAATACCGCTACTTTCTTAGCCATATTATTTACCTTCTTTCTCTTGTGTATATAAAATACTTGCTAGGATACTTCCAACTGCTAGAACAACTGCACCCCAGACTGGCAACCATTCTTTAGCGTTATCTCCTGTTTTAGGAAAGTTATTAGTGGATTCTATCTTAGGCATTGATAATTCAGAATGTTTCTTTACATTCTTATTGCTAACTTTTACACTAGCATACTCACTAGGTTGACTTTCGTTATCAGCTACTACCACTTCAACTGAACTAGCATCTGCTTGTTGATCAGTATCTTTATCTGTATTATTAGCCTTAGAATTATCAACTGTTGCTACTACATAGACTTGCGTATTTGCTTTTGAAGTAGCATTTCCCTGAACTGAACTAGAACTTCCACTAGTTGACGATACGCTACTGGAACTGTTGGAACTAGTAGCAGAACTACTTGTTTCACGTGAAACATTTGAAGAATCTTGACTCTCAACAACTACACTTGATGATGTCTCACTTGTAGAGCTACTGCTAGAACTGCTAACATCATCAGCTTTTGCAATATTTCCACCTAATATTAATAGTAATATCATTGCTACCAACGATATCAAAGATATAATTTGTATTTTACTTTGTTTAAATATTCCCATTTTTCCTTTCATTCAGCTTCTCCTGAATTTCCCCCGATTTTTTATTCCTATATACTAGAATAGTGCTTTATTTCATCTTTAGCAAGCAAATTAATTACAAAAACAAACAATCTACTAGAAAATTTCTAGTAGATTGCATTATTATTAATTGTTAAAATACTTCAAATTACTCTTACTTGCTGTCTCAGTACTTACCAATGATCCTTGGATGATAATTCGATTGACTTCTCCTTCTGTACCTGAAGCACAGGTTACCAATGTTACCAAGCTTTCACCAGGAACATCATCAATCCATTTAACCTGAGTTTCGTCTACAACTGCTTTCTTGGTTATCTTATATACATAAACTTTCTTCTCATCAGTTAAGTATATTTTTTTGCCAATTTTAGCCTTACTCAAAGGTCCAAATAAGATATTAGGATCTTCCATATGGTGTCCGGCAATTGCGTAATTATTTTCAGCTCCCATTTTTTCGTCAGCCTTCATTGTACCAGCTCCACGCATTAAATTATTATTATCTAATCCATAGAAAATAGGAAGCTTTAAACCGATACTTGGAATCGCAATTTTTCCAATTGCAGCTGTATCATCTTGAGTAGCCTTACTAACTCCTTTAATATCAACGGCTTTAACACTTTCAAAGTCAAAATTTCCTTTATGTTTTGTCTTAGTATCAACCGGCTTACTAATAGCAGTTTGACTCATGTGGTTAACCACATAGCTTTTAATTTGCTCGTTAAAAATTAAAGCTAACCCTACAACCATCAAGATAACCACTATTACCCATTGCAGGACTTTCCATATTTTAGACATTTCACTCATCCTTTACTACTAGAATAGTAGTTCCATTTTACCACAACTTTAGAGAACAATGCTTTTTCCTAGATCTAAAGAATATATGATTTTTTGTGAAACTTTCTTATTCAACATGCTTTCAACCGCCATTGCATATAAGTTTAATTGTCCACGGTAATTTTCAATCAACTTATCTTCGGAAGTATGGTGGTCAGTCTTATAATCAAAGATAATAACTTCATCATCTAACTCAATTAATCCGTCAATAATACCATGAACTAAGATAGGCTGCTCTACATCATTATCCACATTACTAAATAATCTCCCAGCAGGTATAATCATCGCAAATGGTAATTCTCGTTTTACTTTATCTTTATTCTCTAGAACTGTTCTACCTAAATCACTGGCATAGAAATTCTTAATTTGATCTAGATTAATTTCTTTAGCCACTTCTGGTGTGATCAATTTATCTTCTACCAACTGCGATAATAACTGCATTAATTCTTCAAGTGTTACTTCATCATCAAGTGGTAATTTTTGCAATAGCAAGTGTGTAGCCGTCCCTACTTGTGCAGGTGATACTTTCACTTTTGTCGTCATAAACTTAGGTAAACTCAACTCATTTTGCACATATCTATTAATTCCTTGTGGTGCTTGATCTTGCCAATCAATCTCCAAACTTTGCATCATATTATTATCTGGATCATCAAAAGCTCGTTTTAAGTCTGACACAGCTTGGTAAGCAGTCGTTTTAGTTAATGATTCATTAGGATACTTACTTTGTAGAATTTTATCAATAATTCTATATTGCTTATCATTAATTTCTAAAGGCTCTTGTCCTTCTATCTTCTTAAGCTGTTGTTTTAACCATGATTCACCATTCTCGTCTAAAGTAATATTTTCTTCACGTAGATCTTGATTACTATAGAACTTAACCGCAAATTTTACTGGTAATTCACCTATATATGCTGGTTCCTTTGCATCTACTGTATCATCAACTTCTTTAAAGATCTCACTTCTTGTTAGACACATACCAATCCAGTCCATGAAGTTTCTAACTGATGCTCTAATACCTGCATTCAAAACTAAGGACTCACTTTGCGTAGCTTTCTCCCACTTACTCAAAGCTTCATTTTTATCTTTATATGAACCAACGATAAATAATTGCTGTTCTGCTCGTGTTAAAGCTACGTATAGTAATCTCATTTGTTCAGCTGCTAATTTTTTCAACGCTTGTTCACCAGCAATTACTTTCATCAAAGTGTCTGTCTTTACTCGAGTATCGGGATCAAGATAAGAAATTCCTATCCCATCATCTGCATTCAACAAATATGGTTTATTCAAATCTCCCACATTAAATTTATGCGTAGCATCCAATAAGAAAACAACTGGAAATTCCAATCCCTTACTACCATGAATAGTCATAACTGTAACCGCATCATCAGAAACTTGCGTTGTAGCTTCTGATAAATCTTTGTTTTTAGTCTGCATCTTGTTAATGAAACGCACAAATTGAAATAAACCTTTAAAGCTCATTTCTTCATATTCTGCAGCTCTTTCATATAAAGCATGTAAGTTAGCTTGACGTTGCAATCCACCTGGCATTCCTCCAACATAATCAAGAAAACCAGTTTCTTCATATATTTTCCAAATTAAACTTGCTAACTCATTTTGTTGAGCCATATTTCTAAATTCAGTTAATTGCTTCAAGAAAATTGCAATCTTTTCATACAAACCTTGAGCAAATGCTGAAGCTTTCTCAACTTCAAAATTATCGTAGAAACTCTCTACTGCTTGGAAATAATCACCCGTTTTATCATTAATTCTAAGATAAGCTAATTCATTTTCTTTTAGTCCAACAATCGGTGAACGCAACACTGCTACTAAAGGAATATCTTGGTAAGGATTATCAATTATTTGTAAGAATGACATCATTATTTTTAATTCAGTTGTTTGGAAATAATTTTGTGCATCAGGAACAAAGATTGGTACTCCTAGACGCTTAAACTCTTCTGTCAAAATCAAGTTATTCTTACGAGTTGGAGCTAAAATTACGATATCTCGATATTCGATTGGCCTAATAGTCCCTTGTTTCTTATCATAGATTTTTTCTCCATTTTCAACTAATTCTTTAATTCTCTTGGCAGTCATGACAATTTGACCTTGAGCTTTATTATCAATTGAAAAATCTTCATTTACAGGTTCATCATCGCTTTCTTGACTAGAATCTTCACTTTCATATACCAAAACTTCAGCTTTTATAGGGGTTTCTTCTGGATAATATTTTGCTCCATAAACTAGACGAGCATCCTCGTCGTATGCCATTTCTCCCACTTTTTCGTCCATCAATTGAGAGAATATTAAGTTAGTAAATGCTGTTACATTTTCCATTGAACGGAAGTTTTCGGCAAGAATTATTCTTTCATCATCATTATCATCAGTTGCGAAACTTTGATACTTCTTCAAAAACAATCCTGGATCTGCCAAACGGAAACCATAAATAGATTGCTTTACATCACCTACCATGAACATGTTGCCAGGATTCTTATGAGCAATCGTTGTTAAAATTGTCTCTTGAAGTTGGTTAGTATCTTGATACTCATCAACCATGATTTCTTTGAATTTATTTTTCAATCTTTCCTTAACTCGTCTACCATCAGGAGTATCAGTGTTCAGGATTTGTAGTGTTAAGTGTTCCAAGTCACTAAAATCAAGAACATGTCTTCTGCGTTTTTCTTTACTGAATTCTGCTCCAAATTCTCTTACAACTTCACTTAAAGTTTCAACAATTTGTTTGGATTTTTGGGTTAGCTCTTTGATCTCATCTTCAGATAAAGCAAAATATTTAACACTTAGATCTTCTATGATCTTTTTACTACCATCGCGTAAAGTCTTATTAATTCTTTCTTTTTGCTTTTTCTGATCATCATCTAGACCTCTATCAGATTTAGCACGTTTGAACTTAAAGTTTTGTAAAGTTGTCTTTAAATTATTCCATTCCTTACATCCAACTACAAAATCTTGTAACTCATCAATTGTTACGCAATCTTGTTCAAATGTTTGATAAAGTTTTTCTAACCCTATCTTATTAGCTTCATCCATTCCCTGTTTTAAATTATCTTTTGCTAATTGAATTTGGTCTAAAATATTAGGTTTTATCTTATTTTGATAGAAATTACTTTCCATCAAAGGTTGATCGCCTAATTCATATTCGTTTACTAAATTATTTAGCCATTCTTCTGGATTAGGATTGGCATTAGCGAATTGATAAGTTTTCATCACTAATTCACTTAGACCATCATCATTACGATCGTTAGAAAAATTGATTACTAAATTTTCAAATTCTGGACTTTTTTTGCTATACCATTTTTCACGCAAATCATCCCATACATTTTCTTGTAACAACGCAACTTCAGTATCTTCTGTTAGCATTCTAAACATTGGATCTAGATTAATTACATAGTAATATTGCTTAATTATCTGTAAACAAAATGCGTGTAATGTTGAGATATTAGCTACATTTAATTTTGATAACTGAGTTAGATATCTACGCTTTTCTTCTTCAGAGTCAGCCGTTGATAATTCCTTACGTAAAGCAATCTGAATTCTTTCTTTCATTTCTTTAGCTGCAGCTTCCGTAAAAGTTACTACTAGTAATTCATCAATGCTTACTCCTTGTTTGATTTTGTTAATAACACGTTCAACCAAAACTCTTGTTTTACCAGATCCAGCTGAAGCAGCTACTAAAATATTTTTCCCTGTATCTTCAATTGCTTTCTGTTGAGCAGGTGTAAACTTAAATCCATTCGCCATTAGTTTAAACCTCACTTTCTGCTGAATTTTCTTGTGCTAATTTTTGGAGAATATCTGCAGTATTTTCCTTTGGTAAACGATAATATTGATTCCCTAAAAGTTCATCAAATTGCATAATCGCCTTATATGGTGAGTATTGTAATGCTGATCGTCTATCTGGCCATAGAACTGGATTTAATGCTACATCACCAGCAAAAATAAGTTTTGCGGCTTCTTGAATTAATTCTTCGTTTCGTTTTAGAAGTAACATTAAATTATCAAAAGTGATTACATTACCGCTATTCTTAACTCCTCCAAAATGACCATCTGCATACTTTCTAACAGGATATACGATAGAATTACCAGATTTTTCAATTGATGTATCTAGGTTACTTAATAATTCTTGATCATCTAAAACTAAGCCATCATATTTATTTTGTTTTAACAATACTTCGCTATATGGATTTTTCAAAATATCCTTTTGCTTAATAACTGGATTTTGCAAGTGCATATAAACTGCTCCAGCTGGTTTAATCTCTTCTTCAGTATTTAAATCAAGCAATAAGTCTGTATTTTGTAACATGGCATTTAAATATGTCAACATCTGCAAAGCCAATCCATAGTAGGCATCTTGGTAATTAAATTTATGACTACTTGATTTATAGTCAACAATTCCTAAATAACGTTGATTGTCTATAATCATCTGATCAATTCGGTCAATCTTTCCACGGACATTAACCTTATGGCCATTACCTAAATCATAAGTCAAAGCCTTCAAACCATTTTCTGTTCCTACGTGTCCAAACAATACTTCTGTTTCTAACGGACGCATTTTTGTTCTTTGGCCTTGGTTATGTAAAGCCCATCCCATCTGACTTACAGTAGCTCCAAGTTGCTTCAAGATAAATTGCATTCTGTTTGAACTTTGTAAAATTTGAAATTGTGGCAATTGTTCCATGCTACCTAGAACTTGTTGAAGATATGAGTCAAACTGAGGTTTATTTATATCAGCAATTGAGACTTTATCTTGTTTAAGAGTCTTCAATAGTTTATCTAAAGCCATATGATAGAATTCACCTGTATTAGCTGGTGATAATTCAAACACATCACGTTCTTTTAATTTCAACCCATACTTTAAGAAAAAGGCATAGTGATTTTTAAAGAATTCCTCAAATTTAGATACTGAAGTATTCAAAGTTTTACCATACAATTTTTCTGCGTATTCTGTTTTTAACCTTTCAGGAATGTTACTATATTCTATTCCGGCCATCAATTTGCGTGTAAGTCTACGATAAGTAGCATCTTCTTGTAACTTCTGATAGACATATCTCCACATTACAGGTAAAGGTTGCTTTTGTCCTTTAGCTTGACGAGCCACTCCGATTAAATTACTCAAAGCTGTTCGCTTGGTTGCCACAAATTTCAAGACTTTTTTATCTTCTAATCTAGGTTCACCATTAGCTTCATAAAGTGGTAAATCAAATTGTTTCATGATGCGATTTACGTATGGAGACATTCTTAATCCATCTTCATTAACTCCAGCAACTGGATAAGAGAAGTACAATCTTTCCTTAGGTGTCATAAATGCTAAATAGTTCATAAATGGTTCTGCTGCCATTCGCCCTTCAGCAGTGTCAGATAAATATTTCTCATCATCTAGTGTTCCTTGAACTAATTCTCTATCCATATCTGTCAGTAACATTGTATTTTGAATGCGATTTGGCATTACTAAGTCCGTAGCACCAAAGATAAATGTTACTTTTCTATCATTCATTTGTGTCGCAGTTGTTTCAGAAATAATAACTTGATCAAGTGTTGATGGAACTTGGCGATAAGTAGCTCCTTCAAATCCTGTTTGTAGTAAGTTCAAGAAATCTTCTTCCTTAAATGATAGATCTCCTAAAGTATCTACATATTCATCCATTAATGCACAAAATAAGTTCCACACTTGTTCAGGACGATCTGCCATCACCATGTCACCTTGTTCTAGTGCTTGATTTCTCCAATTAATTAACTGTTCTGGAACACCATTAGTAATCAAGAAATTCATCAAGATTTGTGCCGCTTCTTTACCATTTTCAGCTTCATCCAATTGCTTGAAGAATGGTGGTAAAATTTCCTTAATGTAATGACGAATAACGTTAACTTGCTTGGTTATTTTTTCTTGGACATCAGTTTGAGTACCAAAATCAGAGCTCCCAAAGCGATAGTATACCCAATCATCTTTGCGCAACCATTGACTTCCTTCTAAACCGAATTTCAAGATCAAGTTTTCAGTTAAATCTAGATCTTGTCTAAATTGTTTAATTCCCAAGTAACCATATTCTATTTTTGGAATTAACAATTCGGTTTTTAAAAGTCGCATCATATCCACATAACGATAGTGACGTGCTTTCACATTGAATAAAGCTGTCAACAATTCCACAAGTGGATGATCAATCATCTTCTTAGCTAAATCCACAAAGATTGGAACCTTATAGTTATTAAAAATAGGTTCAATGATATTTCGATACTTATTCAAATCCGGCGTTAATAACAGAAAATCTGCATAACGATAGTCTTCCAAAGCTACCATTTGCTTTATTCTTGTAGCTATTTCCTTTATTTCAGTCATTCTTGTATCAGCTTTTATGACTTGTAAATTATGATTATCACCAATTTTTTCAACACTAATTGGTTTTAAATCTGTGGATTCTTTCCAATATTTAGCCAAAGATTGTAATTCAGGAGTTTCCACACGTAATTCCTGTGGATAAACATCATTCAGAATTCTGACCTGTGCTTTTCTAGCCTGTTGATAAAGTAAATAGTAAGTTCTCTCTGATCGATAAAATAATGACTGCTTATCACTTAAATCTTCAATATCAGTCACTCCACGATTCAAAATCAAGTCAATTCTCACTTCTTTAGCTCGTTGAAGTAAAACTGAAATTATAGCCTGTTCTTGAGCTGTGAATTGTGAAAATCCCTCGATAATAAAATAACTATTGCTTAGATCTTCATTTTGTAAGTACTGGGTCAAACTTGGCAAAATATCAGCAGGTTTTAAATACTTACTGTCCGTCATTTGCATAAAATCACGATAGATAATCGCTATATCATGTAATTTGGCTTCCAACTCTGCACTATCAGCTGTATCTTGTTGGCTTAAATTTTCTTTCATTCTTTCTATATCATCATATGTAATGCAAGATTGTTGTAGTTCTATCAATTGTGATACCAATTGAGCAATAAAACCAGGTTGTGTCTGTTCACCTTTAAAAATTGTCAATTCGTCACTATGTTCTTGTAAACTACGATAAACAATCATATTCAAACCAGCATTAGTTATTCTATCAACTTGATATGTAGCAGTATCTTTCATGAAATACCAAGCTAAACGTGTAAATGAGAAAGTCTGTACATTACTTGTCGCAAACAAGTCTTGATTAGTTTGTTGGCTTTTTAAATAGTCTAATACTTTTACTTCAGCACTAAATTTATTATGGTTAGGAACTATGTAGTAAATCTTGGCTTGTGGATCTTCTGCTTGCCAGTTAGTTATTTGTTCTAGCAATACTTGACGATGATTTTTAGTAGCATCACCTAAAATAAATCCTAAACTCATAAATTTTCACCTCTCACTTTTTTATTCTCTTCCCTAGTTTATCATTTTTTTGGTCATAGCTTTAAATTGAGTTACAATAATAATAAATTCTAAGAAAGGATTTTATTATGCAACCAAAAAAACGTTATGTCCAACCTCAAACTGTACGCGAGGCTATGGAAACTATTCAAAAACTATTTAATTCTTATCGTCACGCACCTTTAACACAAGACCTGTTAAATTATCACATCAACTTGACCAATCGCTTGCAAACTGATATTTATGTTGCTGCCTTACGAGAAAAAAAGGCTAAGCAATTAGAAGACTTAAAGGCTATGACTGAAGCTATGCAAACTTGGACTAAAATTCGTTCTGAAAATAAACCATTTATTGGCAAAATGAAGAATTTTCGCCTAACTAGCAATAATGGTCCTAAATTTAAGCAACACGTACATAAAATAAAAGGCAATCATAGTTATCGCGGCGTTAAACATTAAAAATTAGATACAAAAACCCCATAATTGCTGGTTTTATCAACAATTATGGGGTTTTAAAATCTATATATTAATTAAATTTCATGCTTTTGAAATAATGAATCCACTGATTTATTACTATTAATCAATGAAATAGCCTTAGCAATTGTAGGTGCTACTGATAAAACTTTCAATTGTGAAAATTGCTTTTCTTCTGGCACCTCAATTGTATCTGTTACTACAACTTCCTTATATGGAGAAACCTTCAATTCTTCTACAGCATTTCCAGAGAAGATAGGATGAGTAGCACAAGCATAGATATCTGCTGCACCAGCTGCTTTTAAAGCTTTAGCAGCGTCTACCATCTTACCACCTGTATCAATCATATCATCATAAACAATGCAGTTATGACCCTTAACATCACCAATTACATGTGCTTCTGTTGGTTCTGCAATTCTTTCAGTTCCACGCTTATCTACGATGGCAATTGGAGCCTTTAATAATTGAGCAAGGTTACGTGCACCCTTAACACCATTATGGTCTGGAGCAACAACTACTACATCTTTCTTCAATCCCAAATCGCCGAAGTATTGAGCTTGTACAAAAATTGCAAGTAAGTGGTCAACTGGAATGTTGAAGAATCCTTGTAACTGACCAGCATGCAAGTCCATTGCTACAACTCTGTCAGCACCTGCCATTTGAATGAAGTTAGCTAGTAACTTAGCTGTAATTGGTTCACGAGAACGTGCCTTACGATCAGAACGTGCATAACCATAGTAAGGTATAACCACATTGATTGTACCTGCACTTGCACGACGTAAAGCATCAATCATAATCATAACTTCCATAAAGTTTTCGTTAACTGGATCAGATATAGATTGAATTACAAATACATCTCTACCACGAACACTTTCGTTGATGTTAATTTGAATTTCACCGTCACTAAAGTGTTTTACGGAAGCATCACATAATTTAACACCTAAGTTATCAGCAATTTTTTGTGCCAATTCTGGATTAGAATTTAAGGCAAATAACATTATCTCCTGCTTTTCTTGCATTTCCACATTTCCTCCATGAAGGTTTTATCTAGGTTGTCAACTACTTTAATTATATACAATCAACTTTTAAACGTCAAAAAGCTTTAGAAAAATAAATAATTATTTTCTTATTTGTCCATTACCACGAATGACATATTTAGTTGAAGTTAAGGCTTCTAATCCCATTGGTCCACGTGCATGTAATTTTTGAGTTGAAATCCCAATTTCTGCACCAAATCCAAATTCAAAACCATCTGTGAAACGTGTTGAAGCATTAACATAGACACAAGCAGCATCTATCTCGTCCAAGAATTTTTGAGAACGAGTATAGTTTTCAGTGATAATTGCTTCTGAATGTTTAGTATTGTGTTCATTAATGAAATCAATTGCCTCATCAATTGAAGATACAATCTTGATTGCAATAATGTAATCATTGTATTCTGTATCCCAATCTTCAGCTGTAGCTAAAGTTGCTTTATCTCCTAAGATTTCACAAACTTTTTCATCGCCTCTAAGTTCTACATTATACTTTTGTAATTCATCAGCAATTGCTGGTAAGTATTCTTGAGCAACATCTTGGTGAATTACTAAGTTTTCAATTGCATTGCAGACAGATGGACGTTGTACTTTGGCATTTGTTGTAATTTCTACTGCCATTTTCTTGTCGGCAAATTTGTCTACATAAACATGGCAGATACCAGCACCAGTTTCGATAACTGGAACTTTAGCTGTGTTCAAAACAGTTTGAATTAAGCGTGCAGATCCACGAGGAATTAATACGTCTAAGTAATCTGTTAGTTGCATGAATTCATTTGCTAATTCATGTGATGTTTCTGTAATTACTTGTACTGCATCAGGATTAATTCCTTCTTGTTCCAAAGCTTGACGAATAACTTTAGTTATTTTTATATTCGTTTGTAAAGCTTCCTTACCACCACGTAAGATTACTGCATTTCCTGACTTAAAGCATAATGCTGAGGCATCGACAGTTACGTTAGGACGTGCTTCAAAAATCATCCCTACAACACCTAGAGGAACTCTCTTCTTTTCAATTTGGAGTCCTGCATAGTTAACCCAACCAGCATCAATCTTACCAATTGGATCAGCTAATTGTGCAACTTGTCTTACACCTTCTGCCATCGCTGCAATTCTATCATTATCAATCTTTAATCTATCAATAAATTTTTCAGGCATATTAGTAGCATTTTCTAAATCTACTTTGTTAGCAGCTATTATTTCGTCAGCTTTTGCTAATAATTCTTGGGCTACTGTTTCTAAAACTTGATTCTTCTTTTGTTCACCCAACAATGCTAATTGTCGAGATGCTTCTCTAGCAGCCTGTCCCATTTTATTTAAATCTACAGTCATCTATATCGCCTCTACTTTTTATGAAATAACGTACCAATTTGTTTACCATTTAAAATCTCAAAAATAATTGAAGGTCGTTTACCATTAGCTAAGACAGCTTTGCGTCCTTCATTAATCATTCTATCCATTGCTTTAATCTTAGTTGCCATTCCACCAGTTCCAAAACGACTTCCTGTGCCACCTGCAGCACCTGTAATTTTTTCGCTAATCTCTGTTACCTCTGAAATCAAGTTTGCATCGGCATATTTTTTAGGATTTTTGTCAAATAATCCATCAATATCAGATAATACTATTAATAAATCTGCATCAATTCCAGAAGCAACAACAGCAGACAACCAATCATTGTCTCCAAAACTTGTTTGATGATCCATTTCATCAACCGCAACTGTGTCATTTTCATTAACCACTGGTATAACTTTCCATTTTAAAAGTTCATTGAAAGTATTCAACACGTTTTCTCTACTTTCAGGATAAGTTAATACATCATGCGTCAATAAAATTTGACTTGTCTTTTGATTGTACATTGCAAATCTTTGTTGATAAATAGTCATCAATTGACTTTGACCAATCGCTGCCAGGGCTTGTTGTTCAGGAATTTGCTTGGGTCGTTGTACCAAGCCCATATTTGCGAGTCCCACACCTACTGCACCTGATGATACTAGAACCACTTCTTTGTCCTCATTCACCAGTCCACTCAAGGTATAACACAACTCATCTATCGCTTGTAAATTAATTTTTCCGTTGGCACGTATCAGGGAACTTGTACCAACTTTTACAACTATGCGTTTCGCATCTTGCAAATTCCTGTTTTCCATCCCTATTCCTCTTTCCTACATTAAATATACTTAAATTTTACACTAACAATCAAAAAAAATCACTCTCTATAATTTTTACATGCTAAAAAGTGATTTCCATGTTTTTTTTATTAACACAGAAATCACTTTATAGCTAGGCTTTTGAGCCTGGTTCTGAAGCAATAATTTCTAAATTACCTTTGATTGTCCATTCTTTAACATCATAAGGTAAGATGAAATGCACACCTTTTTTAATTTCATAACTCTTATCATTCACAATGATTTGACCTTGGCCTTTTAATACAGAAACCAAAGTATATGGAGCTGCTTTACGAGTGAAAGTTGCTTCTCCACCTTCTAAGTACCAACGATAAACACTAAAGAAATCTGTTTCTACAAATGTTCTTACATCTGCATCTCCAACTTTTTGGTCCTTAATATCTAATTTAGGATCAACATGAGGTACGTTTGTTACATCAATTGATTGTTGTATATGCAATTCACGTTTTTGACCAGTAGTCTTATCTACTCTATCGAAATCATATACACGATAAGTTGTATCACTACTTTGTTGAGTTTCCAATACCATGATTCCTTTTCCAATAGCATGAATTGTTCCACTTGGTACGTATAAAAAGTCACCTGGTTTAACTGGTACTCGTCTTAACAATTTATCCCATTGTCCATTTTCTATTAACTCAGCTAATTCTTCACGAGTTTTAGCATGGTGACCGTAAATCATTTCAGCACCTTCATCAGCAGCTAAAACATACCAACATTCAGTCTTACCTAATTCGCCTTCATGTTCTTTAGCGTAAGCATCATCAGGATGAACTTGTACTGATAAATCTTGTTTAGCATCTAAAATTTTGGTCAATAATGGAAAAACATCTCCCTCAGCATTTCCAAAGACTTCACGATGATTTGCCCATACTTCATCTAATGTTTGTCCCTTAAATTCACCATTTTCAACAGTTGCTGGGCCATGTGGATGAGCTGAAATAGCCCAACATTCGCCAGTATGGTCACTTGGAATAGGATAATTGTATTCTGTCTTTAGGCGACTTCCTCCCCAAATTTTTTCTTGGAATACAGGTTTTAAAAACATTGGTTCATTCATAATTTTTTCTACTTCCTTAATATAATGTATACACTTTCAATTCTAACAAAAATTATTTATTTAGCAACTTAGATTAATGCTTACTTTTAGTAAGCAATATTTTATATAAAAAACAAGTTAAAGAAAATCTACAAAAAGCTAAAATTCCATTTAAAGAGTATGGTCATAAAATTTGAACGCTCGATCCTAATGGCATTAAATTATTAATTAGAGAATAAGAAAAGGTAGTACCAGAAATTCTGATACTACCTCTTTTAATCTTCGATAAATTTAACTGCGGTTCCGTAAGCTACGACAGATTGCATATCTTGCAGAATAGATCCGGAATCGAAACGCATCATCACAATCGCATCCGCACCCTTTTCAGTAGCTTCCTGTTTCATACGTTCAATTGCTACCATTCGAGCTTCATGTAACATCTTGGTGTAATCCTTAATTTCTCCACCAACGATATTTTTCAACCCTGCTCCGATATTTCTGACAAAGTTTTTAGATTGAGTAGTTACACCAAATACTTCACCCAAAACTTCATACTTTTTACCTGGAATATTTTCTGTTGTTACAACTAACATATCTATCCCTCCGTTCTAATCTTCATCTTCATTAAAAGATGACGTGTCAAAAACGCTCCTAAAATCGCTAATACAATTACTGTTAAAATTGGTGGTAGGAAATTAAAACTATATTCATTTCCATGATAGCTAATTCCCAACAATAGGCCGAAATATTTTACAACTACCATGAAAACTCTTGTCCAAGCAAATGGTAACATCGCAATCCACGAAACAATTCTAGTAATTACTAAAAATGCAGCCATTACAATTCCAAAGATTATCCAAGCGCGATGCTTTTTAGGAAGTAACCCACAAGCTGCCCCGATTGCATTGATCCATGTTACTGTCATAAAAGTTACTAATACATCAAAAAGATAACTTCCTATTGCTTTTACTACTGAATTAGTTCCTTTTAAATAAGTTATTGCTATCAAATCATTTGTTCCACTACTTGATACCATTGCATCGTATATAGTTCCAATTAATACTAAAATTAAAGTTCCTAACCCTAACACTATCATCTTATTTTTCCATAGTGTTTTACGTGAAATTCCATTTTGATTTAAAAATGCAAATATATCATAATTAGTCGCACTAATTATAAATAAAGCAACCATCAAATAAAAAGCCAATGGAAAATTACTCCAAAAACTGAGTGCAATGCTAGGAATTTTTTCAGAACTTGACATCACTATTAAAAGGATAGTTCCAACTACATGAATTCCAAATAATATCCCTAACCCTTTCAATATATCTTCTGCATATTTTCTAGATAGATACTTAACTACACTAATATCTTTACTTGTTAACACCATTTTCACCACCTTGATTTGTTAAATATATAAACATCTTTTGCAAGTCAACGCGTTCAATTTGTACAGTATCTGGTAATATCTTATCGTCATTCAAATCACCATATACATAGTAACCTTGTAGATTACCCAAACTTTCTTTTCCAACGATATTTAGACCTTCGACATAATCTTTAGTTTCAACTTGTGGTCCCACAATCAAATGTGATTTAGCCAAAATATCTTCAACATCTTCATCAATTGTAATTTTACTTTCAGATACAATCATGACATGTTCTAAAATATTAGTAATTTCCTCAATCAAATGAGTTGCTACAACGAATGTACGTGGACGTTCACTGTAAGTAGTCATTAATTCCTCATAGAAAATTGTTCGATGATTAGCATCTAAACCTAATACTGGTTCATCCAAGAAGATGTAATCTGCCGGTACACATAATGCAATGATTAACTTAGCGATTGTGTGATAACCTGTCGAAAATTTCCCAAATTTTTGATGAGTATCAATTTTAAATCTTTCAGCTAACTTTTCAGCATATTCATAGTCGAAACTTCCATAAAATTGTTCAGTATATTCGAAAATTTTGTCCAATCTCATACTTTTGTTGTACATATCGACATCATTCATCAAATATAATCTACCTAATGCACTGTCATTTTCTACTAAATTTTCATCGTCCAGTGTTAAATTTCCTTGATCTGCATATAATCGATTAGCGATAATATTTAATAATGTACTCTTTCCAGCACCGTTTCTACCTAAAAGCCCATAAATCTTATTAGGTTTAAATTCTACTGATATATTATCCAATACATTTTTCTTACGAAATTTCTTTGATAATCCATCAATCTTAATTCCTGTCATTACTAATCCACACCTCTCTTCACTAATTCAATTAAATCATCTTCATTCATGCCTAATTTCTTAGCTTCTTGTATCATTTTTACAATATAATCTTGATAAAAAGACTCTTTCCTTCTTTCTAGTAACTTCATATAAGCACCCTCTGTTACAAACATTCCTAAACCTCTTCGTTTTTCCAATAGTCCATCATTAACCAAAATATTCATTCCTTTTAATACCGTTGCCGGATTAATATGGAATTCTTTTGAAATTTCAGTCGTAGAAGGAACTTGTGTACCATCTAAAAAAGCTTTTGTAAAAATTGCTTCCTCTAACTGATTAGCTACTTGCAAGTATATTGGTTCGGTACTATTGAAATTAAAGTGTAACATTCATTTCCACCTCAATTCTTTTTCATATTCAGTTAATTACTTATGTAACTAACTATATATAAAAATAATTTCTTTGTCAACAAAAAAGCAGTCGATCAATGATTTTTATCATCAATCGACTGCCTTAAATGTTAAATTAATCAGCAGCTTTTACACTTGCAGCAATTTCGGCAACTAAGTCAGCATCATCTTTAAGACCTGTTGTTTCAACAATTACGTCCTTCAAATCTTCATCTTTTAGCATCTTTTGAAGTTTTTGACTTTCATCGTCTTGTGGTTCATCAAAGTGATAAATCTTACCCACAGTTTCCATTAATGTTGTGTAACTTAAGCCACGAGCCTTTAATTCGCGAATTGGACGAATGAAACGTTCATCATAACCTAACTTACGGATAGGTGTACGACCTACACGAGCAATATCATCAGAGATGTATGGATTTTCAAAACGACCAATAATCTTATCATGATATTCTTCTAATTCTTTTTCTTGGAAATCCCACTTAGCTAATAATAGTGAGCGAATTTCTTTCAAAGTATTCTTTAATTGTGTAAGAACTTTTTCATCCTTAATAGCTTCACCAATTGTTTCATATCCTAAAGCTTTACCAGTGTATGCTACTGTGGCATGACCTGTATTAACTGAGAATAATTTACGTTCAATATATGGTTCAAGATCAGGAGCATAGTGGACTGTTTCTAGCTTTAAGCTAGGATTCTTCATTTGACTTTCATCAACAACCCATTCCTTGAACTCTTCTACTGATACCAACAATGGATCATCATGCTTTTGTAGAGGAACGATACGGTCTACCGCTGCATTAGGGAAACCAATATATTCATCAGCAAAAGCTTTTACATCGTCATCTAAGTGGCTGTAAACTTCTTCTTTAAGATGTTGTGAACCACCAATCATGTTTTCACATGCAATTACATCTAATGTTTGCTTGTTATCAGCATCTTTACGAGCCTTGATACCATCAGCAATCAATGGTGCGATGAACTTCAAAATCTTAGGACCAATTGCTGTTGTTACTAAATCAGTAGTCTTAATAGCTTCAACAACCTTTTCTGGATGTTCACCATTATTGATTCCATCAACATTTTCTACATGAATCTTCTTTTGACCAGGTGCAGCCAATTCGATATCATATTCTCCACGTTGATTCAAAGCACTAATGATAGTGTCATTTACATCTACAAAATCAATTCCAAAACCATTTGCGGCTAAAGTTTCACCAATAAATCCACGACCAATATTACCTGCTCCAAAATGTACTGCTCTCATTATTTTCCAACTTCCTTCAATAAATTAATTATTTCTTGTGGTGTTTGTGCATCTGCTAATTTAGCGACATTTGAAACATCACTGCAATATAAAGCGATTTGTGATAATAGATTTAAGTGTTCATTACCTAAACCTGCAATTCCAAAGACAACAGTTACCAATTGTTCACTATCATTTTCTCCACTGAAATCTACGCCCATTGGAATTTGCACTACCGAAATTCCTGTCTTTTTAATATATTGTTTACCTTCGTCCGTACCATGAGGGATAGCGATAAAATTACCCATATATGTTGAGACATCATTATTACGTGCAATCATTGAATCGATATATTCTTTTTCAACACAACCTGCATCTACCAATAATTGTCCTGCCATACGAATTGCTTGATCTCTTGTGGCAACATCTTGATTTAAAGAAATCATATTTGCTTGTAATTCCATTACTCTCTCACCTCTTATTTCAATTTAGCTACAACATCTTGTAACTTCTTGTCTGTTAATAAATCATCTACAACTACAGTTTGAATGTCTGTGTAACGAACTGCCAAATTCTTCTTAGCAGCTGCTGTTACGATTACTAAGTGCTTATCAGAATCTTCAAGTTCGTTGATTCTTACAGCTTTAATTGGTGTTTGCTTGTTAGCTTTCTTCATGCTATCACTGAACAAGCTTGTAGCCATTGTTACTGTACCAATGTGTTGGTCATGACGAATGAAGTTTACTTCTTCAACCTTAGTAAAGTCTACATTACCTAAGTCGCCTGCTTCTGCAGTTTTTACTGTATTTTCTGTGGCTTGTGGTTTATCTTGAATTTGAGATAGAGCCTTTAAGTTTGCAACAATTTCATCGTATTTTGGACTGCTCAAGAAGTTATCTACAGATACATGCATTGCGCTTGGTGTTCTTTGTAATGCACGTTCAGCTAATTCTTCTTGTGTAACAACTAATAATCCTTGTTCATCTTTTAGACGGTTTACAGCGGTATTTGTAACAGAAATGTCTTTGATACCAGCCTTCTTAACCTTGTCACGTAATAAGGAAGCACCCATTGCAGATGAACCCATTCCGGCATCACACGCAAAGATAATCTTCTTAACATCTGCGTAACTATCAACAGAATCTTGTGCAGCTTGACTTGATGGCATTTCTTTACCTTTAGATTCAGCTTTCATGGCTTCCATTTCAGCTTGTTTTTCTGCTAAATCGTCGCCAGTTGACTTATCGTGTTTCAAGATAATAGAAGCAACCAAGAATGATACTACTGCAGCTACGAACACACCTGATAATACAGCTATATATGATCCCTTAGGAGTCATTAGAAGAATAGCGATAATTGAACCAGGAGATGCAGCAGCTTTTAAACCAGCTCCTAAAAGTTGGAAAGTAAATGTACCAGATACACCACCTGCAATTGCAGCTAAAATCAATGCTGGTTTCATCAAAATGTATGGGAAGTAAATTTCATGAATACCACCAAAGAAGTGAATAATTGCAGCACCTGGTGCAGAACCTTTTGCTGATCCTTTTCCAAAGAACATGAATGCTAACAAAATACCAAGACCTGGACCTGGGTTAGATTCAAGTAAGAACAATACTGATTTACCAGCAGTTGATGCTTGTTGAATACCTAATGGAACCAAGATACCATTACCAATAGCATTGTTTAAGAACAATACCTTAGCTGGTTCAATAAAGATATTAGCTAATGGCAACATGTGAATAGAGATGATGAAGTCAACACCTTTACTCATGAAGTTGCTACCTGCAACAACTAATGGGTTAACTACATAAGTTCCTAAAATAGCTAACAACATTCCCAAAATACCACTAGAGAAGTTGTTATAAATCATTTCAAAACCTGATCTGATCTTATCTTGGAATAATTGGTCAAATTTCTTAATGCACCAACCACCAAGAGGTCCCATGATCATAGCCCCCAAGAACATTGGAACCTTAGCACCAACAACTACCCCCATAGTAGCAATAGCACCAACAACAGCACCGCGTTCTTCATATACCATACGTCCACCAACATAACCAATTAATAATGGCAATAAATAAGTTAACATTGGGGAAATCAATTTAGCGATATGTGCATTAGGGAACCAACCTTGTTCCATAAAAATAGCTGTGATTAAACCCCAAGCAATAATTGCAGCTATGTTTGGCATAACCATACTAGATAGCGATGTACCTAACTTTTGAATCTTCGCTTTAAGTGAAGTTTTCTTTTTTGCTTCTTGCATTTTTTTCTCCTCTTTTCTTCCTGATTTATCTTACAAGTTTATGGTAACGCTTACTGAATGCGGATACAATTCATTCTAAATGTGACTTTGGCACAGTTGTCAGTGTCAAAATTAATTATTTTCTTCACAATACGTGTAAAAGCTTGGTTTAATCGACTTTCTCTCTACTACTTATTTGTGACACATTCTCATTTTTTGACCACAATAATCCTTGACCAATAAAAAAATGCAATGAATTCTTCAACTCATTGCATTTTTACATATTAATTTTTAATTCTATGAACAATAAAAGTTGCGACAATCGAACCTAGTACAATTACCCCAAATAATAGATTAGGGATTTCAATATCAATCATAGGAATTGTTAGGAATAGCTTAATTGCAATTAATGCAATCAAACCATATGCTGTCGTTTCTAATTCTGGTACAATTTCCATTAACCTCATGATAATTTCAGCAATTCCTCGCATTGCTAGAATACCTATTAACCCACCGATTAAAACAATCACAGGGTTAGGTGAAATCGCCAATGAAGCTAAAACTGAGTCAACCGAGAATACAATATCCATCATTTCAATAGATACAACTACAGACCAAAACAGTGGTAGTATACGTTTTTTAGCTTTCTTACCGTCCTTCTTTGGTTTAGGATTCTTCTTACGATAGAAATGACTAACAGCAAGATACATTAAATATGCTGCCCCTGCCACTTTTATCTCCCAGAAATGAATTAGATAGGCTCCCAAACCAATCAAGATGAAGCGGAATATATAAGCTCCCCAAAGTCCATAAAAAAGAGATTTTTCTTGTTGTTTTTTATCTGGTAATACCTGTGTCTGTGCAGCCAAAACAATCGCATTATCAACAGACAATAAACATTCAATCAATACTAGTGATAGGATGATCATCCAATCTTCACCAGAAGTGACTACTGTTCGCCAGTTATTAGCATCAAAAAATGGACCATATAATTGTTGTAATATATCCAATTAGTAATTTGATCTCCCTTCAATTATCTTTATCCAAGTATATTTTATCAAAATTTTCTATCTTAAAGTGACTTTAAGCATTACCTTTACAAGAAATTTACATTAATCTAATGGTAAAGCAAGGTCATCTGTATCATCATTTAAGTCACTTACTTCTGCATATTTTCCACGAATATGAGCTTTAATTAAACCATAAATCTCAGTTCTATCAGCAGAAGTTAAAGTACGTCCTTCAAATTTCATTCGTGCATTAGAGGCAAAGAGTTCATTTAAATCTATTTTTCCTCTCATATCTCCGATTAAAAAGTTAGGTGTTACTCCAAAGAAACGACACAACTTTATAATTTCAAGATATGAAGGTGTATTTACGCCTCGTTCCCAACTTCCAATCTGAGGCCCTGTATTCTTTTTTTCTTGCTTGCCTTTTTCCATTTCATTCATTTCTTTGGCTAAACCAGCTAAGGAAAGACCTCTACCAGTCCTTAAGGCACGTAATTTTTCTGGAAACATAATTCTCAGCCCCTTTCACTTTATAAGTATATTATAATTCATAATTACAAAAATTTGTAAGCTGATTTATTTTTCGGCACAAAAAAACGAGGTCTTACTAAAACCCCGTTACTTAATTTAGCTTGACTTTACTTAGTAATGTCGCCACCAACATACTTCTTAGAAAGTTTTGTTAATGTACCGTCATTACGTAATTGCTTCAAAGCTTTGTTTACATCTTTCTTCAAGTCTGTATTCTTCTTAGCCATCAAAGCACTGATCTTAGCTGGTTTTTCATCTTTGGAAACATCTTTAGCTTGAAGTCCCTTGACATTCTTACCATCTTTCTTGTAAGCATACCATGCAGACATTGAGTTAATTGTTCCCTTTACACGACCTTGACGAACCATGTCTAAGGAAGTTGAAAATTCACTAGAAGGAACAACTTTAGCACCAAATTTCTTAGCTACTACAGAGTTGTCAGTTCCTGTACCACTAGCAATTTTTACACCTTTAATATCTTTCAATGTGTTCAAGCCACTACCTTTTTTAGAAATCAAAGCAAAGTGAGAGTAGATGTATGGAGTAGAGAAACCAAATTTAGCTTGTCTTTCCTTAGTAACTGTAATGTTATTCAAAACAATATCATACTTACCAGTATTTACACCTTCAATTAATCCATCCCATTTAGTTGGTACGAACTTTGCTTTTAAGCCCATTTGTTTAGCAATATCCTTACCAAGTTCAACTTCAAAACCTGTTAATTTTCCATCTTTACGGTATGAGTATGGAGCAAAAGTTCCTTCTAACCCAATTGTTAAAGTTCCCTTTTGCTTCAATTCACTACTTGTAGCAGCTGAAATTTTATCTGCACTAGCTTGTGCTGGACGAGCAATGTTAAATGCTAATCCCAAACTAGCTACCCCAACAAATGCTGCAACTGATTTAATTAATTTTCCATATTTCATTATTATTTCCTCCATTAATCTAAATTACTTAACGTCATCGCGGATAAAAAGTTCTTTATTCTTTGATTATCTGAATTAAAAAAGTCATCTTTAGGACCTTGGAACAATATTTGTCCATCTTCAACAAATAAGATCTTATCCGCAACTTTCTGTGCGAAAGCCAAATTATGTGTAACTATTATCAACGATTGTTTTTCTTTAGCTAACTGTAACAATACTTTTAAAACTTCTAATTCTAACTCCGGATCCAACGCACTAGTTGGTTCATCTAGTAGGATATATCTAGGATTCATCGCTAATGATCTAGCAATCGCCACACGTTGAGCTTGTCCACCTGATAGTTGTTGCGGATAGGCATCTGCTTTATCTGCTAAACCAACTTTTTCAAGTAATTCATAAGCTCTTTTAGTTGCTGATTCCTTATCTTCTTTTAACACATGAACTGGTCCTTCAATAATGTTCTTCAAAACTGTCAAATGTGGAAAAAGGTTGTAATTTTGAAAAACCATTTCTGTTTCACGACGAACTTCTAAAATCTCTTTTTTAGAGATTCCTTTCTTAAAGTCCAACTCTAAATCATCAAAATAATATTTCCCACTTTCAGGCATCTCAAGTAAATTCAATGAGCGTAACATCGTTGACTTTCCTGAACCAGATGGACCTACTAAAACTGTAGTCTGATTATTTTCAAATGTTGTCGTAATATCTTTTAAAGCTAAATTACCACCAAAAGTTTTATTCACATTTTCTAAACGTAACATTCAATCACCTCACTTACTTTACTTATTGAGTTGCCACATAACGTGACGTTACTTTCTCAAGCCATCCTTGTAAGAAGGATAATACCGTACATAGAATTGCATATAAGACTGCTACTGTGCAGTACATTACTAACGGCTCGTAATTTTCAGCTGCAATTTGTTGACTAACTTCAAACATTTCCACAATCGTAATGGAAGCTGCTAAAGATGTATCTTTCACTAAACCAATGAAACTATTAGCTAACGGTGGCAATGAAACTCTAGCTGCTTGAGGGATGATTATTCTCATCAATGCTTGTTTATGAGTCATTCCAATTGAGGCAGCAGCTTCCCATTGTCCTTTAGGGATTGAAGTAATTGCCGCACGATTTGTTTCGGAAGCATATGCCCCGGTATTAAGTGAAAAAACTATAATTCCTGATGTAAATGGATCTAACTTTATTCCTTCTGGTGCTAGTCCCTTGATTTTTAGATACGGTAATCCAAAGTATACAATAAATAATTGGACCAATAATGGTGTACTTCTAAATAGCCAAACATAAAATCTAAAAATTGCTTTGATAACCAAGAAAGGTCCTTTAGTTTGCGAAATTCTAATTAAAGCTGTAACCAAAGCTAAAATCAATCCTAGAATAAATGAAATAATCGCTAACGGAATTGTGTACTTTATTCCAGCTGATATTAACTCAGGTAAAGAACTAATAACTGTATGCCACATATACTTTCACC
This sequence comes from Ligilactobacillus sp. MP3, assembly GCF_024436335.1. Classification (NCBI taxonomy): domain Bacteria; kingdom Bacillati; phylum Bacillota; class Bacilli; order Lactobacillales; family Lactobacillaceae; genus Ligilactobacillus; species Ligilactobacillus sp. MP3. The sequence continues at coordinate 90,326 of NZ_JANFQI010000003.1, read as the reverse complement.
TTCTCTTCTTATGTAATGTTCTCAAAATAAAAATGCTATTAGTCTTGTCTCCGACTAATAGCATTCACCGATTTAAATATCTAATTACTTACATACGATTAAATATTCCATCATTAGCGTGAAGATGTTAGTCTTTGACCAGAATTATACATACCAAAAAGCATGTTACACATCATGCAACATGGTTGAGCCATCAACATTGCTTGGTATGAAACTTTAGCCATTTTCTAACACTCCTTCATTTCAAGATACTATAAGAATACAATTTTACTTCTTTTTTGTCAATAAATTTCACACGAGAAATTAAAAACACCTTACAATAGTTAATTTTTTTCTAACGATTATAAGGTGTCTTGTACAAACTATAGCTTATTCTTTCGCGCCAGTTATAGTATTAAAGTAATACTTCTTCCCATTTATCAACTGATGTCCATATAACATCCAACCATCTTTATTATAGTAAACCGTCTTATTTTGATAACTAATATACTGGAAGCCTCGTTGCATGACTCCTTTGCTATTAAATAAATACCAATGTCCATCTATATTCTTTTGCCCTGTTGTCATCTTACCAGTTACTTTATCAAAATAGTATACTTTTCCGTCTATATTTTGCCAGCCATATAGCATCCAACCATCTTTGTTGTAGTAAACTGTCTTACTTTGATTAGCAATGTATTGGAAACCTCGTTGCATAGCTCCCTTACTATCAAATAAATACCAATGTCCGCCTATATTCTTTTGTCCTACTGTCATTTTGCCGGTTACTTTATCAAAGTAATATACTTTTCCATCTATATTTTGCCAGCCATATAGCATCCAACCGTCTTCATTGTAGTAAACAGTTTTATTTTGATAACCAATATTTTGGAAACCTTGTTGCATAACTCCTTTGCTATCAAATAAGTACCAGTGACCATCTATATTCTTTTGTCCCGTTGTCATTTTACCTGTTATTTTATCAAAATAATGTACTTTACCATCTATATTTTGCCAACCATATAACATCGTTCCATCATCAGAATACCAAACTACTTTATCTTGTGTAGGAATATATTTTTCTCCTATAGTCATTGCCCCGGTCACTTTATCAAAATTGTACCACTTGCCATTGATATTTTGTTGACCATATAACATGTTACCTAAATGATCATAATAGACAACTTTATTTTGTGTTTCTATTTTTTGGAATCCATGCTGTAAATTACCATTTCTGTACAATCTCCAATGGCCATTTTCAAACTTTTGATGTCCTTCATTTATTCTTTTTACATAAGCTAATTGTAGCTCTGCTTTGCCAAGATTACTTTGTGCTTCTTTCAGTTCTTTTTGAGCAGTATTATAGCTTTTTTGTGCTTCTTTTTGTTTAGTTTTTTCCTTATTAAATTCTGCAAAATATTCGTTAAAAACAATTTTTGCAGCTTCCAATTCTTTTTTATTATCATTCAACTTCTTATTAAGAGAAGTAATTTGATTACTATAGTTTGATTTTTTATTTTCTAGAATTGTTACTAATTTTCTGCTACTATCTATTTTCTTTTGTAGACGACTTATTAGATCTTCAGTCTTTTTTAGTTTCGCATTTATTGTTGCTAATCCATTATTAGCAATATCTAACTTTTCCTTATAGGAACTATCCATTTGTGGAGTAGTACTATTAACCTTATTAATTAGTTCTGAAGTTTCTGATAAATTTTTATTCATAGCTAATAACAAACCATAGCAATCACCCATTGCCATCTTTAATCTTGCTTGTAACCCATTGTTTTCATCTACAAAATAGTTTCCACTCGAAATCATTCCTCCACTAGAATTACTATAGTTCATTCCATATATCTTAAGTTTTAAGTCGTCTAATTGTTTCTCAATTTTAACTAATGACGTTTCAGTCGTATTAAATTTATCTTGATATTTTTCTTTTAAGTTCTTTGTATTATTTATCTTAGTTTCTAAATCATTATAATTATCAACTAATTTTTGTAATGTTGCTTTTTCTCTTACAACTATAAATTTATAACTACTATTTGAATAATCATCTGTTCCTAATAAATGCGTTGTTACTAATTCTTTAGGGATACTTACAAAATTAACTTTATCTCCTATTGCTGGAAAAATAATACTTTCTGAAGCTCTTACATTATCAATAGGATAAATATCAAGAATAAATTCTAAAGAATCCGCAGAGCTTTTTACAATATCCAAAACTGAATTGTAAATAGCCTTTTTTAAATCATTCAATGTACCTGATCCAATGTACGATCCATTATAAATTCTAGAGGGATAATATATAATATTTTCATTTTTTAAAGTATCACCTAAAGCTATAACTTCATCATTCTTATTTCTGTAATTTTCTGCATACAATTTTGTTAGTTCAACTGCTTCTTCTGTAACGTCTAATTTTTCTTTTCCAACTTGCTTTCTAGCTTGATTAAGTAGATCTATAGTATATATCGTAAGATCTCTATACTCATCTTCAGATAATCCATCATAAATTATTCTTTGTTCATCTATATAAGAATCTTTAAAATGATTCAACTCATCTATTTTATTGTTAACTAGAGTTCTTTCATATTCATTCCATCTTACTTGCTCATAGTTCTCAGGTAATATTATTTTATTTTCAACTATATTCTTTCGCTCTGTTTCCAACTTCTTAAGTATATCTTTTTCATTATCGATATTAGCTTTTGTATTGGTTAAATCATATTCATAGTCATATAATTTGTTTACTGTAGTTTGTACTTCATCTAGCTTGTCATTTAGACTTGTTAAATCATTATATAGCCCCATACTTTCATTAAAATAATCGTCTACTTTTTTATAGCTTTCACTAACAGTATCAATTAATTTTTTTGCATTTGCATATTCCTCGTTCATTATACCTATCTCGTCTGTAGGATTATTTGTTGAGAAATCAGGTCTGAATATTGATGGTTCACCGTATTCGTTATAGTCTCCAAATGCATTTTTTATTTTGTCTGATACTTCTTGTAACGCTTTTTGGTTTTCGCTAATTTTAACATTCAATTCTTTTAATTTTGGCTGTAATGTCTCTTTAGCTGATACAACATCATTGTAATGCTTTAAATTATTTTCATATTGTTCTTTAGCATCTTGATAGTACTTAGTTGTATCGTCTTTTATTGATAATTGATCCTTTTTTTCATCATTAATACGCTCTAATAAAGCTTCATCTAAATTAATATCAGCATTTTTAGCATCTATATCCTGATTAACTTCTTGAATACTATCATTAGTAGCATTAATCTCTTTTTGAGTTCTTTCCACATTTTGTTGTTTTGTAACTACATTCTCTTTAGCAACATTCATATTTACTTGCGCTAAATTAGTTGCTTGATTAGATGCATTTAAATTATTCTCTGCAATTTTTACATTCTGTTGTGCATCTTTTACATTTTGTTTAGCATTATCTACTTTACTTTGAACATTTTCAATAGATTGAGTCTGTGTAGTACTTTCAGTTGGTACTGAAACTGTACTATCTGCAGATATTTGTTCATGCTTTGTAAGTCCTACTGTTGCAATAGTCGCAGAAATTGTTAAAGCTGATACTAAGTGTTGCTTTGACTTTTTCATCTAAATAATCTCCCCTTATAACTCAAATACATTTATATAAATTATTATTATGTAGTAATTATATCAAACGTTATCAATACTGCATATAAAAAAAAGAGCTGGACAATTCCAACTCTTTTACTATTAGCATAAATTATTTTTTATTCAACTGTAACACTCTTAGCTAAGTTACGTGGCTTATCAACATCGTATCCACGTTGGATTGATGCGTAGTAAGCTAATAATTGTGCTGGGATAATAGCCAATAATGGTGATAACAATGGTGTTACTTCTGGTAATACCACTTGATCACCTTCTTGAGCCACATCGCGACTAGCAATAAATAGCACGTTAGCACCACGAGCTAATACTTCTTGAGCATTACTACGTGTATGAGTAGCTGTCTTAGGATCTGTAATTACAGCTACAACAGGTGTACCTTCTTCAATCAAAGCAATTGTACCGTGCTTCAATTCACCGGAAGCAAAGCCTTCTGTTTGAATGTAAGAAACTTCTTTCAATTTCAAAGCTGCTTCTTGAGCTACATCATAGTCAATTCCACGACCAATGTAGAAAGCATTACGTGTTGTTGCTAACATATCCTTAGCAATCTTTTCAACAGTACCTTTTTCATCAACTAATTCTTGCATACCATTAGCTACTTTAGTTAATTCAGCAGCAACATCGAATTCTTTAACTTTATCAATGTTCTTAGCTTCGCCATAAGCTTTAACCAAGATAGCTTCTAGAGCAATTTGTGCTGTATAAGCTTTAGTTGAAGCAACAGCAATTTCTGGACCTGCATATAGTAGCAATGTATATGTTGCTTCACGATCCAAAGTAGAGTTTTGTACGTTTGTAATTGTTAAACTTGGATAACCTTGTGCATTTACTTGAGTAAGCACTTGACGACTATCAGCTGTTTCACCACTTTGAGTCAAGAAGATGAAGAATGGTTTTTCTGACAACAATGGTGGATTGTAAGCAAATTCTGAAGCAACATGAACTTCAGTTGGAATATTAGCTAATTTTTCAAATAATTCCTTACCTACTAAACCAGCATGGTAACTTGTACCAGCAGCTACGATATACAAACGATCTGCTTTTTCTAAAGCATCCAATAGTTCTTTATCGATGTTGATAGAACCATCTTCTGCTACATAATGTTGAACTAAGTTACGCATTACACCAGGTTGTTCATCAATTTCCTTAAGCATGTAGTATGGGTATGCACCCTTTTGAGCTGCGGCTGGATCTGTATCTACATGGAATGGTTCACGATTGATAACATTTCCATCTTGATCCTTGATAGTAATTGAATCAGGCTTTACAATTACGATTTCACCATCAACTAATTCGATGAAGTCATGGGTTTGACTCAACATTGCAATTGCGTCTGAACATACAACATTGAAACCATCGCCAACACCAATCAACAATGGACTCTTATTCTTAGCAACAAATAATGTATCTGGTTCTTCTTTATCCATCAATAAGAAAGAGTATGATGAACTTTCATCAACTAATCCTAGAACTTTTTTAAATGCTGCTTCTGTGTCTAGTCCTTCATCAGAGAATTTACCGATCAATTGTACAATGACTTCTGTATCTGTACTACTTACCAAAGTTACATCTTGTAAGTATTCATCACGTAATTGAGCAAAGTTTCCAATCACACCATTGTGTACTAAGAAGAAACGGCCATTTGCTGATACATGAGGATGAGCATTAACCTTGCTAGGAATCCCATGTGTAGCCCAACGTGTATGACCGATACCTGTTGAACCCTTAACTTCTGCACCAACTTCTGCACGTAAATCGGAAATACGACCTTTTTCTTTTACTAAAAAGTCCTTACCATTTTGATCATTTACGTAAATTCCAGCTGAATCATAGCCACGATATTCTAATTGTTGTAATCCATCTAATAAAATGTTTGTTGCATCATTATTACCAGTAACACCGACAATACCACACATATGTTATTTACCTCTCAAATCCAAATCTTTATTTTCCAAAATTGGTATAGACCTTGATTTCTTATTTTAAATCATTGAAAATGCTTATAAATCAAGGTAACAGCTACAATATACATTAATATTTATTGCTTGTCAACAATCATTTCATCTAATTGGTATAGCTGATTTTATTTCTTGTAAGAACCTTACAGCAATCGCATTTTGTAACTCTTCTTTTGTACCAGTTGCGAATAATTTCAAAGTATCATCGCTCATCACAATCATGCTACTTACCATTCCCATTACATCTTGCTCAATATCTGATAATCTTTCAGGTCCTAACATTAATAACATCCTTGAAACTTCAATTTCAGTTTGATCCATAGCTTTCATCTTTAGAGAGTGGTCTAAATCAATTACGGTAAAATAACAACGTTTAACTTCCGGGCTGCTAGTATGTAACAAGGCCATGTTACTATTAGGAATTCCAATCGGAGCTAAATCTATTCTACGTTTTAAATTTTCAGCTACTTGTCTTTTATCTTTTACTATTCCTTGTCCAATTCTATTTGTAATTTCTTTAATTACTTGAGATAAGTTTTCAGTAGATTTATTTTTTAATGTAATTACTTCAATTCCATTTACTAATTCCGTACAGAATAATGCCCCTATCGCAATACCATTCAACTTTTTAGCTGGTTGTAACTTAGAATTATTCAAATAAACATTATTATTTTCTGTTTCTTTGCTGATATAATTTTCCTGATATTTTTTCAAATAATCTTTAATATTACTAATCTCATCATCTAATAATAGAGGGCTAACTATTTGATATTTTCTTGGAAAACCTGGCAATTTTAAAGTAGATAAAATTAAATCATAGCTACTTAAATCAAGGTCTTGAAGTTGTGCAATTTTAGAAATTTTTACCTTCTTAACTTCTGGAATTTCTTGCTTTAATCTCTGTCCTAAGATCGATGATGTACCAATCCCATTTTCACAAATTACTAGCGCTTTCAAATCTCCTCGATAATGACGACTAGTATATTCATTAGCGAAATACAGTAGCAATAATTGTAGTTCAGATTGTGCTAACTTTTCATCTGGAAAACTAACTTTCCACGCTTGTTTAATAGTATTAAATAAATCTTGATACCTTTCGCTTAATCTAGTTAAAGTTTCAATTCTCGTATTAGGTAACCTTTCAACCTGATGACTTACTAAACCAGCAATATGCGTTGTCAGACGTTTCAAAAATGCCGGATTACGTTGAAAATCCCATTTCATTTTTTCAGAAACTGTTTGAACGAAAGACTTTATTTGTAGTGATAAAGCCAGTTCTTGATCATTATCATAAAATGTCGGAGAACTCTCATTATCACAACTTTGGAATTGATTAGCTAAATAGATAATTTCTTTTCTATCTAGTTTTAACGGTTCTATTTGTGAATACTCAGCCATAAATTGATAAACCAATGATTGATATTTCAACGAACCATCAATAGCTTTAATTTCACCCAAATTATCAGGTGAAGCAGCTCTTTCTAAACAAATAGTTGTTAATAATATCAGCTGCATTGATTGGTGATCTGACTTGATATTTATTTTCTTTAATACGCTTTTGTTTAGAGCTTGAGTTACTAATTGAATCCTTTTTTTCGGTAATAATCTCAAAAAGTAATTGTTTCCCCCGACATCCTGATCGTCACCAATATACTTAAAGAAACGATAATCATTGATCTCGCTCAATAAGATACCACATAGTACCTGACGTCTTTGAAATTCGGTACCTTTAACTGAAATGCCTACACCTTTTTTCTTAATTAAAGTTATCCCATATTTTCCAAGTGCCAAGGCTACTTCCGTTAAATCTCGTTGTACAGTACCTTCACTTACTTTTAGAGACATCGCCAGACTAACAATTTTTTGTGGCTCATCTTCTAGTAAAAGCATTGCCGCCAAAATACTTTGCCTTTCAGATACTGACATTTCTTGTTGACTAGGACTATCACCAATGTCTTCACGCAATTGTTCAATATCTCTTTCTTGTCCTTGAAGTACATATTTCCCATCAATGTTAGAAATTGTCAGTCCTCTTCGCTCTAAATCCAATTTTAGCTCATTAAATTCACGATAAATGGTTCTTCGACTAACATTGACGCTTTCTTCAAGCTGTTTAATCGTTGTCCCATTTGATATTCGTAATAATATCGATAAAATTTCTTTTTGCCTTTTTGTAAGAATTATCATAGGAATTAACGTCCTTTCACGCTACTTTGACAAATTTAGACATTATCTAATATTTAGTCTAACTCACAATTTTATTAAAGTAACCCTATTCTTCAACAAATTCCGAATTGAGAACTATCGACTCAGCTAAAAGAATTTCACTATATAAGTGATACACATATTTTTCATACCGTGCTTCTTTTTGAGAAATCATATCTAAATATTGTCGTTCTTGATAGAATGCATTAATAAATGCACGTCTTTCCATTTCTTTTTCCGCTTCTGTATATTGTGGATGACGTACTGCATTACGCCATTCTTTGACAAAATCCCTTGTTCTTGTATTTTGATTTTGAGACTTCAAATCAAAAATTACAGATTGTTTTACATTTTTCGCTAAGTACATTTTCTGCACAGTAGTGATTGCTTGTTGAATCATTTCTTCTCTTAATTCATCTAATTCCTTTTCACCATCTTCATCAGACACATCTTTATCTAAAATGAACCTAAAAATAACAGTAGGAACTATCATACTTAAAATAATCAGTACACTTTCAGACATCACTACTAAACTAAAATCTTGGCTATTAACACTAGTCTTAGCTACTGTAAATGCTAGGGATAACGTTACAGCTCCATGCACACCACCTAAAGAAAAAATCCAACCTGCATGATTATCCATTTTAAATTTAATTCTGCCATATATATACCGTACAATTACATTGGATAAGTACAAAATTGCACCTAAAGTTATCCAGATCCACGAATTATAAGTGATACTCTCATCTTTTATGATATTAACCAACATCATTCCTAAAATTACAAAAACGATGCTGTTAAAAAGTTCCGTAATGATTGAAACTAAATTTGTACCCATATACACCATTTGAGCATTCGCTAATCGACTACGTTGAGTTTCAGCATTATGCACCAATCCTGCACAAACTACTGCAATAATCCCAGAAACATGAAATTCCTCCGCCAGATAATAGATAATAAATGGTGTCATTAAATAAATAATCACCTGTGCATTTACAGAATTATACGAACTTCTAAGGAGTGCTTGCCTGAATAAAACAATAATCCATGCGATTATAAAACCAATTACAATCCCACCACCAGCAGATAAAATAAAATCTGTCAATGTTTCACGATAGTTTATTCTTCCATTGATATACCATAAAACGGCCATGTTTAATAAAATAATTCCTGAAGCATCATTAAATAATGATTCCATTTTTAAAAAGAATCCTTCGCGACGTGGAATTTTTAGTCCTTCAGTTACTGATTGAGTGGCTGTTGCATCAGTTGGTGTACTGATTGCAGCTAAGATAAAAGCCAATGGCAAGCCAATCTTACCAATCGCATAGCTACTAAATCCGGCTACGATTGCACAAAGTAAGACCATGATAACTGTAACTTGGAAAATTTGTTTTACCCTTTTACCAACTACATTAAGGAAAGTAGCTTGCCCTTCAAAGAATAATAGCGGTGCTACGATTAAAAGCATAAAAACTTCCGGATTAAATGAACGGATATCATAAGTCGTTACAGGAAGTAATCCTAAAACCGCTCCCATAATTAGACTAACGTAATTCATTGATACCTTAGCAAACATCTCAGCAATTATAATGCTGATAACAGCAAAAAATACCAATTCAAATAATAAAATTATTATCTCCAAACTATCTATCATCCCTTCCTTGTGTTATCTATAAATTAATTCTAGCATAAAATATAAAAAATTTGTATGAATTAAGTAAATAAAAAAGAGCGGTAAATTAAAACCGCCCTCAATTCTACAATGTTGCACGACTTTTAGAGTTGGCTGACTCTATCTGTGTTCAACATAGTTATCTTTATTCTGACACTATTATAACATAAAACGTTTTTCTGTAAGTCCAGGATAAAATTAAAATAGTTGAAGATTATGCCTGTTTGAAAGCTAATCTTCAACTATTCTCTATTTCAAGCAATTGAAATTTTATACTAATAAATATTGTAAGCCAGCAGCTAAGATACCCCCAACAATTGGACCTAACATTGGTACCCATGCATAGCCCCAATTTGCATTACTTTTATTAGGTACTGGCAATACTGTATAAGCAAATCTTGGAGCCCAGTCACGAGCTGGATTCAAAGCGAAACCTGTTGTTCCACCCAAAGCTTGACCAACTACCATAATTAATAAACCAACAATTAATGGTTTCAATCCTTTTGTAAAGTCGCCAAGATTTAATAATGTAAAGATAAATACGAAAGTTGCGATTGTTTCACTCAAGAAATTGTACAAACCATTATCGATAGCTGGACCAGTTGCAAAAATTCCAACTACGTTACCATCGCTAGTATTCTTAGCATTCTTGAATTGTGCTCCATATTGAATGATTACTAAAACTGCACCAACAAAAGCACCTAAAAATTGTCCTAATAAATATGGTAAAACTTGGCTCCAAGGGAAGAAACCAAAAAGAGCAAATCCGATTGTTACCGCTGGATTCAAATGTCCTTGGGCTCCAAAACTACCAGCTACATAAACACCGAACGTTACGGCCATACCCCATGCTAGAGTTACGAACAACCAACCAGCATTACGTGCATATGACGTCTTAAGATTTATGCCGGCGCCGGTACCTACACCTAGAACGATTAAAATCATCGTACCAAGAAATTCACCAATAAATCCGTTCATAGTACTCACCTCTATTTAATTTTTAGTGGTTCTAACTGCTTTTCTACTTCCTGTAAATCTACTCCTGCTTCAAGAAGTGTTGCTGCTGTATATGCTCCTTCGATTAAAGCAACATCATAGAGATGAACTTTTTTATCTGTCATTTCGATCGCCATCTCTAAGTTCATTTTTGCACTTCCTAAATCATAGAAAGCTAAAATTTCATCAGCATCATTTTCTTCAAAAGCATTCATGATTTTTTCCATACTTGTCCCAACATCATTATCTTCAGTTCCACCAGCTGTTGTAATAGGAACATCCTTAGCTACCTGAGTCAACAATCTTGGTAATCCATTAGCAACTTCATAAACGTGAGAAACAATTGTAATTCCTAAACTCATTACATAACCCCCGCTTCTAAAAGGGCTGTAAATAGGTAGCCACTTGATACAGCACCTGGGTCTAAATGTCCAACTGAACGTTCACCTAAGTAAGAAGCACGACCTTTCTTGGCAACCATATCCTTTGTAGATTCAACTGCTGCGTCAATATCTACTTGAGTTAGACTATTATCTTTCAATTTTGGTACTAATGCTGTCCAAACATCCACCATTGTCTTATCTCCAGCTTCAGCTCCACCACGTTTCTTAATTCCGGCTAAAGCTAATTCCATTAATTCTGCTAAATCATCTGTTTTAGCACTAGCTTTAGCCATTTCTAAAAATGCAGTTCCATATAAAGGACCAGAAGCTCCACCAACCTTACTAATCAAGGACATCGCTGTAATTTTAAATACTCCAACAATATCTTCTGGTTGCTTACTTGCTAAAGTTTCTTTGACTGCAGCCATACCACGAGCCATGTTATTACCATGATCTCCATCTCCAATTGGTGTATCTAAATCACTAAGATATGCCTTGTTAGTTTCAATTAAATCACCAAATATTTCTAACCATTTTTCTAAGTTTTCTTTAGTTACTGACATTTCAATCTTCCTTCCCTACCTAAGCTTTTTACCATGCAATTGTTTCTACTGGATAATTCAAATAATCTAACCACTTATCTTCAGCTAATTCAAATATTGTTAAGGAAATACCAGCCATTTCAATTGATGTCATATAATTTCCAGCTTTCGTAAATACTGGTTTAACACCTTTTGCTTCCAATGCATCTAGCACATCGTTGCCAAATATATATTGTTCCATTAATGGAGTTGCACCCATACCATTAATTAAAACAGCATATTTTTTATCCTTATTCAAATGAAGTTCTTCATCAAGTTTTTTAATTAATTCTGCTACTAATTCTTTAGATGGCTTAATCTTTTCTCTTCTATAGCCAGGTTCACTATGAATTCCTACCCCATATTCAATTTCATCTTCGGCTAGTTTAAATCCTGGTTTACCAACTTCTGGAACTGTTGCAGCTGATAAAGCTACACCAATAGTCTTTAAATTAGGTAATACTTTCTTAGCTAGTTCTTCTATTTCATCTAAACTTGCACCTTGATCTGCTGCCGCACCTAAGATTTTATGCATTAATACGGTTCCGGCTACACCACGGCGACCTTGTGTATACAAACTATTTTCTACGGCAATATCATCATTGACAATGATTGATTTAACTTCAATATCATCCATTTCTGCCATATCTTTTGCCATATCAAAGTTCATTACATCACCAGAATAATTTTTAATAACTAAAAATACACCTTTGCCACTATCAACAGCCTTGATTGCTTCGTATATTTGATCAGGTGTTGGAGAGGTAAATACTTGTCCTGCAACTGCTGCACTTAACATACCTTTACCTACGAATCCTGCATGTGATGGTTCATGTCCACTACCACCACCACTGACAATACCTACTTTACCTTGCATAGATTCTTTGTCACTACGCACCATTACTTCAGTACCATCAATCTTTTCAATATATTGTGGATATAAACGAACCATTCCGTTAACCATTTCTGGAACAACATCTGCTGGATTATTGATAATTTTCTTCATAACTATACCTCCATGTCGAACTATGATTATTTACAACTTGATTGTATAATATAACCGCTTTCAATTATAGTGGACAATAATTGAAAACTGTCCGTTACTTCATCCTATAAGGTATTATTATACTAATAGTATGGAAGTGATAATATGAGATTAACAAACACACATGATATTTCTTTAGAAAATACAATCCAAGGTATCAAGCTTGCTTACCCCGCTCTCAAGCAAGTCTCAGGGATATTTGGATTTATAGATAGAAATTTTAATGATGAACACATTCCTTTAGTTTCAGGTGGTGGTGCTGGTCATGAGCCTGCTCACTGGGGATTTGTTGGGTCTGGGATGCTAAGTGCTTCAATTACTGGAGAATTATTTGAACCACCTACTCCAGAAGAAATAATTACAGTTACTAAAAAAACAACTAAACTTAAAAAAGCTTTTTATATTGTTAAAAACTTTCCCAAAGATGTTGCTGCTTTTACTCAAGCTAAAGTAACTTTAGAAGATAAAGGTTGGCAAATTGGAATGGTTATTGTTAGAGATGATGTTTCGGTAGATTCATCTTTTGAAAAAAGACGGCGTGGCGTAGCTGGAACTGTCCTAATTCATAAAATTCTCGGCTACTATGCCCAAAAAGGATCTAATATTGATACTCTTGAAATGATTGGCCAGCATTTAACAGAGAACCTAAAAACTATTGGTGTGGCTTTTTCTGGAGATAATTTTAACCTAAAAGATAATGAAATATACTACGGAATTAGTATTCACGGTGAACCTGGCTATCGAAAAGAAGAATTTAAGTCTTCTGAATTACTTGCTAGAGAGTTGATAGCTAAATTGCGCTTAAATTTCCAATGGTACAAGGGTGATACATTCGTTGTTCTAATCAATTCTCTAGGTGGTACTACACCTATTGAAAATTTGATTTTTAATAATGATGTTTGTTCTTTATTGGCTTTAGATAACATCAATATTGCATTCGATAAGGTTGGAACTTTTCTTTCATCTTATGGAATTAACGGGATTTCTCTATCATTATTAAAAGTTGAAGATACCGACTGGCTTCATGCCTTACAAGCTCCCGTTAATGTTCCAGCTTGGTAATTAACTCTCAAAAGAATATTCAATTGCATTAATTGCTTGTTTTACAATTAACTCATAATCTACTGGATTGGGTGTCGTAACATTATGAATTATAGTTGTAGATATACCTAAGCATAGGATCCACATATTATCCTGTGCTTTTTTATTTGAGATAAGTTCCTGTCTTTCTAGTACATGAGCTAATAATACTACCAAATGTGTCGCAAAAATATCTGCCACATTAACCTCGGTTTGTACCGTCAAGCATTCATAGTAGTAGCGTTTATGAGCATCTATTTCGTAAATAAACAACTTTAAGATTTCCTTCCAATGAAGGTAGTCAATATTATTATCAATCGTTTCTTCTAAAGTGTCATTTAATTGCCACTCTAACAAATCATATTTGTCTTGAAAGCTATCGTAAAAAGTTTGACGTCTGATATCTAATATTCTCATTAAGGAACTTACTGAAACATGATTAAAACCTTTTTTCATTATCTGTTCACGAAAAGTATTAGCAATTTTCTTTTGTAATATATAGCTCATATTTGCCACCTCATCTAAACAAATCCAAATAAAATCAAATATCTTTTATATAAAATAATAACAAAATTCCCAATATAATTCTAGACAACGCAAAAAGTGCGTATAGCATACACTACACGCACTTCGATATTTTAACATTTATAACCTATTCTTTTTCAGTTACTCCTACAGATACTCTAGCTTTCTTATAGAAGTAAACTCCTAATCCTAATACTAATCCAACTAATGCTGGAACTACCCATGATAATCCGATGCTAGCTAATGGTAAGTAATGCAATCTAAATGCTGCAACTGCTTTACCAAATGCGCTTTGACTAACAACTGCTGGGAATGCAACTACCATATCAAAGAATGCTGGAACTACAGTAAATAGAACTACCATGAAGTATACTGCACCATCACGCTTGAATAAAGGTGAAAATACAGATAATAAGATCAATACCATTGATAATGGATATAAGAACATTAACATTGGAGTTGACCAAGCGATGATTTGTTCTAATCCAAAGTTAGCTGTTAAGAATGATGCTAAGCATGATAATGCCAACCATGTGTGATAACTAACCTTTGGAAAATGTGCATGGAAATCTTGAGCAAAAGCTGCAACCAAACCTACCGCTGTTGTTAAACATGTAACTGTGATTAATGTAGCCAATACAGCTTGACCAAATGAACCTGCATAAGCATTAACGATTTGAGAAAATGCTACACCACCATCAGCGGATAATTTAAATCTACCTAATGACATTGCGCCTACAACAATTAGAAGTAAGTAGATTACTGCAACTGCACTCATTGAGAAGAAACCAGCTTTAGCAGTAACGGCAGCAACACTCTTTTCACGTTTTTTACCCATTGTACGAACGGCTGTAACAACAGTAACACCAAAAGCTAAACCTGCCAAAGCATCCATTGTGTTATAACCTTCTAAAAATCCATTAGTAAATGCACCATGTAGATATTGTGCAGTAGGTGCTGCTTGAGAAACACTACCCATTGGTTTTAAGAATGATACCAAGAATACTAAGAATAATAATACCAAAAATACTGGATTTAAAACCTTACCTAAATTAGATGCGATGTTATTTTCTTTATATGATAATAAAAATGCTGCTAAAAAGAATAATGCAGAGAAACCAAATAATGCTACCTGTTGATATTGTTGTGGAACTAATGGTGCCAAACCAACCGTAAATGAAACAGTAGCTGTTCTTGGAGTACCAAATAATGGTCCGATTGTAGCATGAATTAATACCATAAATACTAAAGCAAAAGTTGGGCCTAGTGGTAAACCTACATCATAAACACCTTTAGAACGTGTGATTGCGATAGCTAGAACTGATAGCAATGGTAACAAAACACCTGTTACTAAAAATCCTAGTGTAGCAGGAAACCAATTATGACCTGCCAATTGTCCTAAATGTAGTGGGAAAATTAAGTTCCCAGCTCCGAAAAATAATGCAAATAGCAACGAACTAACGACAAAATAATCTTTTTTAGTTAATTTTCTTTCTACTAATTTCTCCATAAAATCATATCCTCATCAAATTCTCATTTATTAGAAAAAATATAGCAACTAATTAAGCACCTTCCGGATTGGTTACTCTCAGTTTGCACGCAATAAAAAAATAGACGCCCCTAAATCGACTACTCGATTCAAGGACGCCTATCGCGTGGTACCACCCTGCATTTATAGCTACATCGCTGCAGCTACCTTTCACGTACGGCCTACGTCTAGGCGATACGCTAACACTGTAATGGGTGTTCCCAATGCACCTTACTCTCACTAAGATTTCGGTACAACACTCGAAAGTGATTTTCATCTGCTTACTGTCTTACTTCCTCTCACCAAACGAAGCTCGCTTAAAGGGCAAACAAATTACTCTTCTTTCTCATTGCGTTCTTTTATATTTAATCTCTATGCTTTGTATTCTAATCATACTATAATCATTTGTCAACACATTTTTCGATTTTTTTAACTCCAATATAATAGCTCTCATTTAATTTTCTTACTGAAAGCGTGTTATACTATGGTTGGAGCTTATATTCAGGGAGGTTGATTTATCATGAAAAATTCTTATTATCCAACTACTACTCCAAAAATCGTTGTCTTTGTAGTTACAATTTTGTTGTTTATTTGGACAATTATCGATTCCAACCTAATTCATTTGGGTGGACTGGCGTTTGCTTCATTGGTTATGTTGATGTTCCATTTTCATTTTTATGAATCAACTTCAGACAAAAATATTTTTAATAAAATAGACTTTATTTTACAATTATTTTTGGTCTTTATTTCTATTATTAAGTTTTTTGTTATTTCAGGTGTTAATTAATTTAAATTTTTCAAAAAATAAAAATGGTAAATCAAAAATCGATTTACCATTTTTTTATTTTCTAGTAGCTTGTCCTGTAGCATAATTAATATTTATGTTAGTTTGTACATTAGGCACAAATACATTAAATTCTAGCGAACCATCTGATGATTTAGCTTCCAAATGTGCTCCTGCTGGCACTAGATTATTACCATCATAGACATCTGTCACACGATAACGAACCTGCTTGTTTCTATCTAAAGTTTTTCTTACCAATCCTTCGTAGTAATTTTGTCCGGTAGAATCCTTAGAAGCTGATTCATTAGCCCATGCAGTTTGAGTAGCTATATTCTTTTCATTAGACTCAGAAGCATCAAACCCTCTAACATTTCCCACAAGGGCATATGCTAATAAATGTCCTCTATCATAAGCATGCTTGAATCTACCTGGCAGGTTTTGTACCTGTCTAAATCCTTGTGGCTTCCAACTTGTACGTCCATTTCCTGTAGCTTGACGATTTTTATATTGACGACTAGTTCTATTTAGCCAAGCATTCGCAACGGTTGGTCGATTCAATGAATCAACCTCATTAACAGCATATGGTGCACTAGAAACTTTTGTATTTAAGTTAGTCTTATTATTATTTACAATGAAAGCTCCTGCCCCATTAAAGCTTAAATTACCACCTAATTGTTGGCGTACATTATCTGTTAATACTACACTTGCTTGTTCCTCAGTAGGAGTGTAATCCTTTTTGTTATATGTACTACTACTTGCAACCTCATTATTAAATGGTGTACTAATATGATTTGTATTAACCCCTACTGCTGCTAAAGCAACCCCTACAGCAACGGTAGCTAACCATCTCATAAATTTATTTGATTTATTTTTCTTTTTTCTTGCCATTTTAACCCTCCGAACACATATTCTAAATAAATTTTACAATACTTTTTAGATTATTTAAAGCATAAAAAAACTCCACAGCTAGGGAAACTGCGGAGAAAAAGGAAATATATTTAAGGGTTATTCCCAGTTCATCAGCTGGGAACTATGCTTTCAAAAAACATACTCTAAACCGAGTACTCACTTATACTACTTTTTATTTTTGAAGAATTTGTGAACTTTTATTGAATAAAATTTTAATATTTATAAAAAATAAATCAATCATTTTAATTACAAAAAATTAGTATTTTCTATTTACTTACTTTTTGTAATCTGTTATATTATATGTGTACTTATTGAACACAACATAATTGAAAAAGAGGTAATTAATAATGGAATCAAAATTTAACGAATTACAAAAAAAACGTCGCTCAATTTACGCTATTGGTGAAAATGTTACTGCTGATAAAAATGACATCTTTAACTTAGTAAAAACAACTATTCAACAATCTCCTACAGCTTTCCACAGCCAAACAGTAAGAGCTGTTGTATTATTTGGTGAAAAATCAAATAAAGTATGGGACATCGTTGAAGCTAACTTACGTAAAGTTGTTGATGATGACGAAGCATTCAAGAATACTCAAGCAAAAATCGCTAGCTTCCGTGCAGGTTTTGGTACAATCCTTTACTTTACAAACACACCTAAAGTTCATGAATTAGAAGAAGCATTCCCATTATATGCTGATAACTTCGCAACATGGGCAGAACAAGGTATTGGTGGTGCTCAACAAGCTGTATGGACTGCTTTAGCAGAACAAGGTATTGGTGCTAGCTTACAACACTATAACCCACTAATTGATGATGATATCAAGAAAGAATTTGATCTTCCAGCAGAATGGACATTACGTGCACAAATGCCATTCGGTTCTATCGAAGCTCCAGCTGGTGATAAAGAATTCTTAGACGAAGCTGAACAATTCAAGTTAATCGACTAATTGTTAGTCATTATATATATCAAAAGCGTTGAGAAAAACTCTCAACGCTTTTTTATGCTTCATTAACTTCTACTTTATACTTTTCTGTTTTAGAGTGTGGATACTTATTTATTTTTTCATTTTCTTCCTTTATCTTCAATAAACGTAAAGCATTTAAAATAGCTATGAAGGTTACCCCTACATCAGCAAATACAGCCTCCCACATTGTCGCTATTCCTAGTGCACCTATCAAAAGGAAAATTGCTTTTACTACTAAAGCAAAGATAATATTTTCCCATACGATTACCTTTGTCTTTCTAGCAATTTTTATTGCTTTGGTAACAGCAGTTGGATTATCTTTCATCAAAACAACATCTGCTACTTCAACTGCCGCATCTGAACCTAATGCCCCCATTGCAACTCCCACATCAGCACTAGCTAAAACTGGAGTATCATTTAAGCCATCACCTACAAAGATCACTTTACCTTTATCACCTATCTCAGATTTGATTTTCTCAACTTCTGTTACTTTATCTTGTGGTAATAATTCGGTCTTTACATTAGGGATAGCTAATTTTTCAGCTACACTTTCCCCAACAATCTTTTTATCCCCTGTAAGCATAGTAACATTGTCTATTCCTACATTCTTAAGACCTTGAATAGCTACTTTAGCATCAGTCTTTATCATATCTGAGACTTCTATTGCACCAAGATATTCATTATTTAGAGCTACATAGACGACAGTTCCAGTAGTATCTTCTATTGTCGATACTCCATCAATATTAAGCTTATTCATCAGCTTCATATTACCTACACTAATAGTATCACCTTGATATTCAGCTCTAACACCTAGACCTACTAGTTCTTCAACATTGCTTACTCGCGCAATATTTCCCGGGTAATTTTTAACAATCGAATGGGCAATTGGGTGTGGAGAAGATGATTCAGCGATTGCAGCTAATTTTACGATTTCTTTCTTGCTTACTCCATTTGTAGGTATAATTTGAGTTACAAAAAATTCACCTCTAGTTAAAGTGCCTGTCTTATCGAAAATAACAGCTTTAGCTTGACTAAGCGCCTCTAGGTAATTGCTTCCTTTAACTAAGATACCAGCCCTAGAGCTTGCACCAATTCCACCAAAATAACTTAATGGTATTGAGATAACTAAAGCACATGGGCAGGAAATAACTAGAAAAATCAAAGCTCGATATAGCCATACTTGGAATTCTTGTCCTAAAAATAATGGTGGGATGCTAGCTAACATGATCGCAGATATTACTATTACTGGAGTATATATCTGAGAAAATTTAGTAATAAAATTCTCTGTCTTTGTCTTTTTTTCACTAGCATTTTGTACTAATTCTAAAATCTTTGTTACGGTAGAATCTTTATACTCTTTACTTACTCTTATCCTAAGGGCACTATTTTCAACAATCATTCCACCTAAAACCTGACTATCCTTAGTAACTAACAAGGGTTTTGTTTCACCAGTTAGAGCTGCAGTATTTAAATATGCCTCTCCAGATTCAACAACTCCATCAATCGCTATTTTCTCTCCTGGATTAACAATGATTATGTCACCCTTGTTTAATAACTCTGGCTTAACTTGCTGTAATTTACCATTCAATTCTAAATTAGCATATTCAGGTCGAATATCTAGTAAGTTAGTTATTGATTTTTTAGAATTTTCTATCGCTAAATCTTCAAATATTTCACCTACACGATAAAATAACATAACTGCAATAGCTTCAGAAAATTGTCCAATCGCTAAAGCCCCAACTGTAGCTACCGACATCAAAAAATTCTCGTCAAACCACTTACCATGAAGTATATTTTCTATCGCTTCTTTTAAAATTGGATAAGCTGAAATAATATAAGTTACTATGTACAGAACTATCGTTATATTTTTCGGTATAAAATGAGCGAGAATCAAAAGCATTAAGCAAAGTGCAATTACTCCACTTTCTTTTTTCTCATCTGGTGACATTCTTTTTATTAAGCTCATAATAAACACCTACTTTCTAAAATATGAATATATGCTCATATATTTACATCTAGAGTATAACACGTTTTCATTTCCCTATCAATCCAGCTTATAACTTTTTTGCGTGTCTTTTTTTGCTAGTAATGGTAGAATTAGTTTTGGTGAACTATATGAAAGAACATTTTGCAAAATTACCTTCAGAAGAAGAAACTCAACGCAGTGTCCAAATATTTAAAGCATTTGGAGACTATACTCGCTACAAAATTTTGTATCTATTATATGAACGTGAACTTTCAGTCTCAGAAATCACTTCTGAAATTGGAGTTTCACAATCTGCTATCTCTCATCAACTTAAACTGTTACGTCAAACAGGTCTTGTATCTGGTCGACGTGATGGTCAAAGAATTTTATATAGTTTAGCAGATAAACATATTATTATGATTTTTAAACAAGTCAAAGAACATATCAGTGAAGATGATATTTAAAAAGAGTGCTGAGAAAATTTCAATTCTCTAGCACTCTTTCTTTATCTCTATTCAAACATTCTCTTCGTTGCTCTAAGCAATACTCTTGGATCTTTATCAAAGCGTGGATTCTTAACTAGTTTAGCCTCTGACACTCCTGCAAAATGGAATGCAGCAACTTCACCTGAACGAACTGCACTTTGTTCAGTAAATACCATTTGATATGGTTGTTCTACAAATTCTCCAGTAAATGCTAAGTTTGTAGAATGCTTTGGAATTACTTCTGGACGATCACTCTTAGCACGATTGTTAAATAATGCTGAAGCATATGGCATGTATACTGGGATACAATTGATAACACTGTCCATAATTTCATCTTCTAAGTCCATGATATTGTGTGGACCAGGATCTACTTTAGATAATTGTCCTATCAATTCTTGCAACATTTCTTTACCTGTCATCTTGATATATTGTTTATCAACAAATTCTCCTCGACGACGTGGATATAAGAAGTATCCCCAAATTACAGATTCATTAGCTTTTTGTGTTGTAAAGTGTGGTTGATGATGTACAACAATCGACATATTAACATCTTTATGTCCTAATGGTGTAATAGGTTCAGTTGAAATGAATGAATTTAAAGCATTTCCTGGAACTTGTGTTGTAATTCTAGTGATTTCATTTAATAAAATATGATTCTTAGTTGTTAAAGTAAAACTTACCCATTCTGATGCATCTCTATCATTGAAGAATTTATCAGGATTTCCCAGGTTATAAAATCTTTCGCATGCTTTCTTCCATAATGATGAAGCTGCCCCATAATCCATATTTTCAGGAGCTGGCGTGTTGAAATCACCTAAAGTTGCAGAATCTGTGATAGAACCGTTAGTAAAGAAGACAACTGTTTCATCATCTACAGTTACGTGTTCTACTGTGCCTTGTTCGATGTTTTCCATTTCTAAACCAGTTACAGTAATTTCATCTTGCATTGGTGTATCTTTAAATTCAAAATCTGTAACTCGTCTGTTCATAACAAAATTACATCCTTGTCCTTCAAGATACTTAATTAGTGGTAACATAATACTTTCATATTGGTTGTAACGTGTACGATTTACCCCTACTAAATGTTCAATTTGAGTAAATTCATAAATCATCTGATGCATATAACGTCTTAATTCTTGAGCTGATGATTGTGTTCTAAATGCAAAAGTTGTTTCCCACATGTACCAGAAATTAGTTTGGAAAATATGTGGTGAATCTTCAAAATATTCTGCAATTGTCACATTATCTAATTTTTCTTCTTGATTATCAGGCATCATAACTAAACGTGAAAGTAATATTCTGTCTAGGTTATTTAAACCAAGCTTGTGACCATCAACGATTCCCTTGCCTCCTTGAAGCAAACGAGCTTTATCATAGGTACGATGTTTACTATCAAAATCACGTGTATCTTCAGCAGCCGTCATGCCTGGTTCTGTAACTGAAGGAATTCTGTCCAATAAATCCATCAAATCAACGTATGTACGATAGTTTAACATACGTCCACCACGAGCAATAAATCCCTTTGTATTTTCCATTGGATGATTTTTATTCCAATATTCTTCAGCAGCTTCAGAAGCAGTAGATCCGTCATTAGCACCATGTGTATCTAAAGCATAGAAAGTAATATCTTTACCATTCCAATTTCCTTCTTGAATCAAATAAACTGCACCAGCCATATTTGCTAGACCAGCACCTATCATTATAGCTTTTTTCTTTCTCATAAAGATCACCTCACAAAACTATTTAAAAAACGTTTTCAATATATATTATAAACTTTTTTGTCGTCACTAAAAGAGATATTCGACATTTTAATAAAAATGTATCAATATTTAATGGATTTTAATAATATAAAAAAAATCGGACCTAAAGCCCGATTCCTAGTTTTCTTAATTTAAAAATGCTTGATGTTTCTTTTTGAAATGTTCAAATTGTTCTTCGCTAATATTACCTAATTCTAGTAATTTATTTTCTACAGTTTCTAGAACTTGAACACGATCTTCCTTACTTTCCATAAAGTCGTATTTATCACCGTCAATGATCAAAAGTGGTGAAGCATCATATTCCTTCATCCAGATATCGTAATGCTTCAATAGTCTTTGATAGTAATCTACCAAGGAAGGATCTTTTTCAATTAATTCATAATCACGACCACGTTTTTCAATTCTTTTAATCATTGTTTCATATGAAACTTTGATTGTAATCATCAAATCAGGTGATTTTTTGTGTGAAGCAAGTGGTAATTCTTCCATCATGTTGTGCAATAAACTCTTATAGATATCATATTCTACTTGAGTTGCGTTTCCCATTTCAGTGTTCATACGCATAAAGATTTCATCTTCATAAATTGAACGATCCAAAATGTTGTTATCATCTTGCATAGCTTTCTTTATCATCGCAAAACGACGATTTAAAAAGAATGTTTGTAACAAGTAAGCATATGGATTAGTTGCTTCCTTATCCCCTTCAGCACGCTTTTTAGCAGCAATTTCATTTCCCTTATAAAAAATTGGTAATACAGGGTTATCCTTTACTGGTTCGTAATATGCCTTAGTCCCTAATTCTTTAGCTAAAATTTCTGTTAAACTTGACTTGCCAGAGCCAATAATACCTGATAATGTAATCAAAATGATTGAAGCATCCTTTCTTTTCTAAATATCTGTAATTGTAAGCAAAAAAATATGCTACATGTAGCAGCATTTCAATAAAGTTCTGGTACAAACCAGACTATCCTATATAATAATACACATCTTGATCTAAAAAATAAAGAATTATTTTTCGGTATCTTGTATTTAAAATAATATTAAGGTACCATATGTTGTATCATCATTAATTAATATACATATTTGAGGAGAATTGTAATGGCTAAAATTTATCTCGCGGCTCCATTTTTCAGTGATGGCCAACACGACCGTATCAATCAAGTAAAAGAAGCTCTTGAAGCTAACAAAACTGTATCTAGTATTTTTGTACCTGAAGAACATTCATATGAACATGCTGAATTTGGATCACTAGAATGGCAAAAAGCTACTTTTACTCTTGATATCAATAATATTTACACGGCTGATGCTGTAGTTGCAATTATTGATTATAAGAAAGAAGAAAGTGATAACGAAGCTGATTCTGGTACAGCTTTTGAAATTGGCCTTGCTTTTGGTACTAATACACCTGTCATTGTAGTTCAATTCGATGCTGAAAAGGAATTGAATCTCATGATTTCTCAAGCTCTTACAGCTTACTTTGACGCAAGCAAAGGTGAATTATCTGATTTAGCAAATTATGATTTCAATGAATTGATGCCTAAATTAGCTAATCGCCCAGTTATCTAAACTCTTTTCACTACCAGTATTATCATGTTACTGGTAGTTTTTTATATATTTTTTTAAGAAGGTGTTATTTATGAATGCTGAACTTAATCGTAAAACAGCAATTAAAGAAGTTCTTCCTACTGCATTCGGCTATATTGGTATTGGAATTGCTTTTGGGATTGTTAGTAAAGCTGCTGGTTTGTCGGCTTTGCAAGCTGGTCTTATGAGCTTGATTGCCTACGGGGGATCTGCACAATTTATTATCGTAAGTATGCTGTTAGTACATAGTCCTATTATTTCCATCATTACAGCTGCTTTTCTCGTTAATTCACGTATGATTTTAATGAGTTTAGTAACTGCTAAATACTTCAAAAACAATAGTATGTTACATAATATCCTAATTGGATCCTTGTTAACAGATGAAAGCTTTGCTTTGGCAATGAATAAACTCAACTATACAAATAATAAACTCAATTTTGCTTGGTTTGACACAGCCAATTGGTTCGCATACTTCGTCTGGTTTTTCTCTTCAGTTTTAGGTGCTTTAGTGGGAAATTTTATCGAAAATCCCACTAATCTAGGAATCGATTTTGCCTTGGTAGCTATGTTTATAGGTTTGTTATACCTACAAATGATTTCTGATAAGTCATTAAAATTAAGTCTACAGCTTTTAGTAGTAGTTGCTACCTTTATCCTTGTTTATTTAGGACTTATTTTTATACCTAGCAATCTTTTAATTATTATTGTCACATTATTAGGGTGTGCAGTAGGGATGGTGTTGAAACATGTCCTCTTTTAATTATGTCTTACTCACAATCATTGGTTGTGGATTTGCAATGTGGCTTTCAAAAGTACTGCCATTTATTTTACTTAAGAAATTCTCTTTACCAGCAATTGTTATTGAATATCTGAGCTTCGTTCCAATTGTTATTATGTCTGCCTTGTGGTTTAGTCAACTTTTCACTCAACACTTGGGACATCTTCCTAACATTAACTGGGAAAATCTTCTGGCATCTTTGCCAACCTTAATCAGTGCTATTATTTCTAAAAATCTTTTGGTCACAGTTATTGTGGGGATTATCTCATTAGCTCTCATTCGTATGGTAATTTAAAAGGCTATGCAGCTTAACATTGGTAAGCTACATAGCCTTTTAACATCTTCAATTATGAACGTAATCTTCTTCTTTGGCGTTCTTCTAATTCACGGTTATTATCGTAAATCTTGTCCCCAATTTCTTTAACAAGCTCAACGTTCTTCTTATATTCTGCTTGTGTCATATCAATATTTTCAAAACAATCTTGTACGTGTGATTTAATTTCTGCTTCCATTTTAACTGAGTAGTCTGTTAAGGAAACAAATACCTTACGTCCATCTTCACCTGTACGTTCACGAGTTACCCAACCATTTTTTTCCATACGTTTCAATAATGGTGTCAAAGTACCTGTATCTAGGCCTAAACGTTCACCTAATTCTTTGATCATCATTGGGCGTTGTTCTTCCCATAATACCAATAATGTGATGTATTGTGGGTAAGTTAACTTAAATTCTTTCAATGATTCTGTATAAAAACGATTATAGAATTTTTGAGCTGTGTAAACAGCAAAACATAATTCATTTTCTAATTTATTTGGCTTATGTTCTAACATATTACCGTCACTTCTTTCTTTTTAATTATTATATTAAAATTTAGCTTTTGCTGGTGCAATAATTACATAACGATAAGGCTCTGAACCTCGCGAAAAAGTTTTAACATGCTCATCTTTAGCTAAGGATGAATGAATAATTTTTCTTTCAAACGCTGGCATTGGCTCTAAACTAATTTGACTTCTAGAAATTATAGCTTCATGTGCTTTTTTCTGAGCTAAATTGTTCAAGGTTTCTTCTCTTCGCTCACGATAATCAGCTACATTTAACATAATACGAATTCTTCGATTATTATTTTTATGCTTATCGAAGTAATCTTGCGCTAGTAGTTGTAAGGAATTTAACGTTCTACCATGTTTTCCTATTAATAAACCTTCTAGTTCAGTATCAAAATTATAGTAAACTACCCTTTTTCCTTGGCTAACATCTATAACAGCCTTTATTCCCATCTGCTTAGTTATATCAGCTAGATAGTAACCTAAATTTTGAATAACCACATCTAAATTATTTTGATTTTCTTCTTCTACTTTCTCACTATTTATTTCAATGTTTTTACTATCCTCGTTATCTAAAGTTTCTGATTCTCTATCTACTTGATCCTCAGATACAATCTCTAATTGAGGTTTAGTATCACTTTCAGTTTGCACACTTGAGTTTACAGTCAATTCTATAACTGCTGGTTTTTTTCCTAACCCCAGGAATCCTTTGCGGCCATGAGAGATGACTTCAATCTCTACATTTTCTCTATCTACACTTAAATCTTGCAATCCTTTACTTATGGCAGAATCAATAGTTTCTCCCGTGTATTGCATCAAAATCTTCCCCCTTTCACAATTTTTTATCAAACTACTATTATATTTTTTTTGCCATAAATTGCACAAATAATTATATCATGAAAACTTATTTTAAACTATATAATTTTGCACAAACAGTATACTATTCCTTTATTGGTCTAAATAAATGATATGGAGAAATAATTTGGATTTTCCCTAAAATATCAAGGAATTCATCGATACTTTCCATTGATTCTTTATTATAATTCGATACCCAAATTCTAATCGCACCTATGATTTCACCTGCAAATATCCCCTCTGCATATCTGGTAGGTATCATTGTCCCATACGTTATTTTATGAAAAGAATTACGAATAGTTATTTCTTCTTTTAATAAATCCATAAAATCACGATAAAAATCTATTGTTGCATTTCTTGAAAATAAAGTACGCACCATATCACTATTTTCATTAATAAAAACGGCTAATTTATAAAATTCATCATGTGTTGATAAATACTTTTCTTCATCTGTCTGCAATCTGCGGACTTCAAACTGTTCAATGACTTTTCTATCGGCTTCCATCGCCTGTTTAATACCTTTTAAAATCCTACTTCTAACATCATACAAAAATTCGTACTTATCTTTATAGTATATATAAAACGATCTACGACTAATACCGGCGGCAGCTACCAATTCCGCAACTGTCAACTGGTTAAATGATTCATTTTCCAAAGCCTTAACCAGTCCACTCTCCAACTTGAGTTCTGTCTTTTTCAAAATTCATCCAATCCTCTCTGTTTTGTACACTCATTAAAACAGTTCTTTTTCAGTATACAGGAAAAAAACGAACTTTCATATCTTTTATTTCACAAATGATTTCAGTAAGCGTCACCCTTGAAATTGAATACCTTTTCATTTATAATGTACCTTGTACAATATTATGTGAAGATAGATTGACTAGCACAAGGGGAGCCTTTTTGGCTGAGAGTGAAGTTATTCAGACCCTTTGAACCTGTTCGTTAATGCGAGCGTAGGAATGTGTAGTAAATCAGATATAACTACAAATAAATCTGATATTCATACCGTCTTTGTGTTGGCTCTAATCGAGTTCACACAAGGAGGGGCTTTTTTATGTACAAAGAAAAACTATTAATTTTATTAGAAGGCGCTTTGATGGCTGCGATTGCCACTGTACTAAGTGCTGTTGTACCAACGGTTGAATGGTTCGATATTTCTTTGGGAATTATTCCAATCGTAATTTTTAGTATTCGCCGTGGTCTAAAAGCTGGTCTTTTGTCTGGATTACTTTGGGGATTACTTCCAATTTTAATTGGTCGTGCTTCTATTCTTACAGTTACTCAAGGAATTTTGGAATACCCTGTAGCTAACATGGTTGTTGGTTTAGCTGGAATTTATTCCAATCAAATTAAGCAAGCACTAAGCAACAATAATTGGCATGTAATTTTCAGTCGCAGTTTGTTAGCTGTTTTCATCGCCGTATTTGCTAAATATTTCTGCCACTTTATTGCTGGCATTATTTTCTGGGGATCCTATGCACCAAAAGGTATGAGTCCTGTACTCTACTCCTTATTTGTTAATGGTGGTAGTTTCCTATTCAATCTAGTCTTAGCCGGCATCGTTGTCGTTGCTTTAGAAAGAAAAGCAGATCGAATATTTGCATTATCTTAATTCGATATTTTTATAGTTTGGAAATTCTATTGTAATTTTCAGGCTATTTTTTTAACCAACATTGCCTTATGCTTTAAAAAAATTACAGATTACATTAAAATAAGATTAAATATTCTAAGGAGATGGATTCATGGTTAATAACGAATTAATAAAAGATGACTTATATATGGCTGTCAACGGCGACTGGTTAAAGACTGCTAAAATTCCAGCTGATAAGGCTGCTACAGGTGGCTTTTATGATTTAGCCGATGATATTGAAAAAACTTTAATGGAAGATTTCGCCAATTTTATGACAGGTGAAGCAACATCTGACGATAGATACTTAAATGAATTCATTAAATATTATCGTCTCGTTTCCAATTTTGAAAAGCGTAACGCTGATGGATTTAAACCTGCAAAACAATACTTTGATAAGATTACTTCACTAAAAGACATCAATGATTGGCAAGAAAAACTCTATGATTTAACTATGATGGGACTACCTAATCCTTTCCCATTATATGTTGAACCTGATATGAAAGATACTCAACACTATGCCCTATATGCATCTGTACCTAGCTTAATTTTGCCAGATAAAACCTACTATGAAGAAAATCACCCTCAAGCTGAAGCATTACTCAGTGTTTATCGTCAAATGGTACTTGCCTTGTTTGAGCGTGCTGGCTATGACAATGACTTTGCACAAGCAACTTTAGAAAAGGCGCTTACTTTTGATAAGTCACTTGCTCCTGTTCAAAAAGATAGTACCGAACGTGCTGATTATGCTAAATCCTATAATAAGTACAGTTTTGAAGATTATACAGCATTCAGTAAGAGTGTAGATTTAGGAGCTTTTGCTAAGAAATTGATCGGTCAAACTCCTGATCAAGTCATTGTGGATGAACCTAAATATTATGAAGCATTAGAAACTTTGATTAATCCTGATACTTTCGAAAACTTCAAGAGTTGGCTTTTAGTAAAAACTCTCATCAGTGTAAGTACCTTATTGGATGATGATACTCGTGTCCTAGCTGGTACATATTCTCGTGCTTTGTCTGGTTCTAAAGAAGCTATGAAAGCCCAAAAAGCTGCCTTTTACCTTGCTACTGGTCAATTTAGTCAAGTAGTTGGATTATATTATGCACATAAATATTTTGGTGCTAAAGCTAAGGCTGATGTTCATCATATGGTAGAAAAGATGATTGATGTTTATAAAAATCGCCTTGCTTCCAATGATTGGTTGAGTGATGATACTCGCCAAAAAGCTATTGTTAAGCTTAATACTTTGGGAATAAATGTAGGTTATCCTGATAAGTTAGATCCACTTTACACTAAGTTTGTTGTCGATGAAGATGCAGATTTAGTTACTAATGACTTAAACTTTACTCAAATTAGCCTTAAGGAACATTATAATCGTTGGGGTAAAGATGTTGATAGAAGTCGTTGGGAAATGCCAGCTCACATGGTAAATGCTTATTATAATCCTTCATTTAATATCATTGTTTTCCCAGCAGCTATTCTTCAAGCTCCATTTTATAGCTTAGATCAATCTTCAAGTGAAAACTTTGGTGGAATTGGTGCGGTAATTGCTCATGAAATTTCACACGCATTTGACAATAATGGTGCTCAGTTTGATGAGTTTGGTAATTTACACAATTGGTGGACTGATAAAGATTTGAAACATTTCCAAGGACTTGCTCAAGATATGATTGCTGAATTTGATGGTCTAGAAACTGAAGCAGGTAAAATTAACGGAAAGCTTGTAGTTTCAGAAAATATTGCTGATGCTGGTGGTCTAAGTTGTGCATTAGAAGCTGCTAAGAGTGAACCAGATGTTGATCTAAAAGCCTTCTTCATTAACTGGGCTCGCATTTGGAGAATGAAGTCTTCAATTGAACGTCAAAAATTATTATTATCAATTGATGTTCATGCTCCTCACGTATTACGTGCTAATGTTCAACCTAAGAATCTAGCTGATTTTTATACAACATTTGAGATCACATCAGATGATAAGATGTATCTCGCTCCTGAAAAACGTGTAAATATTTGGTAGAATTTAAGAAATCAGAAGTTAAGCTTCTGGTTTTTTTATTAATATAAATTGACAACGTTGCTATTTAGATCTTAAAATTGTCGTAACGATGTTGCTACTAGATCATATTTAGAATTGGAGTGATTTTTATGAAGCAAGTTGGATACTACAATGGTACTATCGCTGATTTAAATGAACTTAAGGTGCCTGCTACTGATCGTGCACTTTATTTTGGTGATGGTTGCTACGATGCAACTACATTTAAGAACAATGTTGCATTTGCCTTAGAAGATCATCTTGATCGTTTTTATAATAGTTGTCGCCTACTAGAGATCGATTTCCCTTTAAATCGCGATGAACTTAAAGAAAAGCTTTACGCTGTTATTGATGCTAACGAAGTTGATACTGGTCTCCTTTATTGGCAAACTTCACGTGGTTCTGGTTTACGTAACCATATTTTCCCAGAAGATAGCCAACCTAATTTATTAATTTTTACTGCTCCTTATGGTTTAGTTCCATTTGATACTGAATATAAACTTATATCTCGCGAAGACACTCGCTTCTTACATTGCAATATTAAAACTTTGAATTTACTTCCAAACGTTATTGCAAGTCAAAAGGCTAATGAAAGTCATTGCCAAGAAGTAGTCTTCCATCGCGGTGACAGAGTTACAGAATGTGCACACTCTAACATCTTAATTCTAAAAGATGGCGTTCTCTGTTCCCCACCTAGAGATAATTTAATCTTGCCAGGAATTACTTTGAAACATCTCTTGCAATTAGCAAAAGAAAATAATATTCCTACTTCTGAAGCACCATTCACTATGGATGATCTTAGAAATGCTGATGAAGTTATTGTTAGCTCTTCAGCTTGTCTAGGTATCCGTGCAGTCGAGCTTGATGGCCAGCCTGTTGGTGGAAAAGATGGAAAGACTTTAAAGATTTTGCAAGATGCTTATGCTAAAAAATATAATGCTGAAACTGTAAGTCGTTAAACGAAAAAAATCGAGAACTTTGCTTCTCGATTTTTTTATTTTACATAGTAAGAATATACTATTGACCCTACCACGGCCATTAATAGTAATACAATTATTATTACAACTGACATGTTACTTAGAAATACAGGTCAACTGCCCCAGTCTAAAGACATGGGGCTTGTAGCTCACGACCTTACGGTCGGTGGTAATAGCGCAACTTCGTTGCTCCCACACTATACGTGGCTACATTTGGGTGGTTGACAACACCCTAGATTACCAACATGTCAGTCGGTAACGTTAGTTAATTCAAATTTAGGGTTTTCAATTCCAGAAATATATTGCTTACCTAATTCGTACAAGTTCATAGCTCCAACACGGTCATCATTAGTTTTAAACCCACAGAAAACACAGTCATATCTATGTATTCTATGATTACGATTTTCTTTTCTAATTTGACCGCATTTAGGGCATCTTTGGCTAGTGTATTTAGCTGATACAATCAAGACTTGGCTTTGGCTTTTACGTGCTTTATAAGCTAATTTAGTTTGTAAATCATAAAAAGCCCATGAATGTAATTCTCTAGTTTGATTCTTGTTAGAATTAGTTTTTTCAAAAGTAACTCCAGATAAATCTTCCAAAACGAATAAGCTATTTTGACCGTAAGTGTCAACAAGTGTCTTAGATAGGCAATGGTTAACATCACTTATCCAACGGTTCTCTTTTTGACTTAGTCTTTTTAGTTTTCGCTTGGCAGATTTAGTTCCTTTACTTTGGAGTTGACTACGTAAATAGGCATACTTTCTACGTTTATAAGCAATAGCTTTACCATTTTTAAAACTGGTTTTACCTTTTTCGTCATAGCTAGTAACAATTTGTCTTAATCCACGATCAAGACCGATAATGTGTTGATTATGTTCTTTTTCCCAGTCATCAGTTTCAATGGTAACTGGAATGTGTAAAAACCAATGTTTTTTAAGCTGAACTAACTTAGCTGTACCTAGTTTGTAATTAGGATCAAAAAAGTTTAAATAATTGCCATTAAAAGTAACTTTTATTCTTTGTCCTAAGACATTCATAGATATTTTTGAGCCTTGTTCAACAAAAGAATAGTTGATATTACGCACATAATCAGCTTGTGGACGTGAGAATTTAACTGCTTTATGTAGCCAAGATAAATCACGCTTTTCATGGTACCATTCACTAGTATTTTGGTCTTGATAACGATAAGGACGTTGTTTTAATTGAGTTTCAACAGTCTTGTAACGAGCTTCAACGGTACGGTAGGTAGACTGAACCATGGCTGAATTAATTTCTTTAGATTCAGCACGTAAATAGTGATACATCTCTTTGTTGAATTTTTTACGATTTACCTTACAATCATTATCAAAATACCACTGACTAACAAGGTTACATAAACGTTGATATTCCTTAGTTACGGCTTTAAATTGAGCAACTTGTTCTTGATTAGGATATAAACGTACTTTAGCTGTAATTACTGTTTTCATTTGATTTCACCACCTTTTATCCATATCTTTATTATAACATATTGGATAAAAGAAAGGCACAAAATAGCTCCAAAAGGAGCTATTACTAGGGCTTATATCCCCTCACTAAAGTAAGGGGGGTTACGCCCATTTGTCACTAAAATAAATCCAATACCATCTACTGCCAATAACAAGTTACTTGCAAAAGCATTGGTCTTTTTCCAAATTTTATCGCTACTTATAATTCTAGTGGTTCTAATGCCAATATAGCGATTAATTTTGTTATTTCTTGTCATTAAAGCTATGATGATGATCATACATGACAAAGCAACTGCATTAATCATGTTAATATTTGCTGTAGGTTTCAAAGCTACACCTATTATTGCTAACTGTGCTAGAAATAATATTATTCCTATACCATCTATTACTTTTTTAGATTGATGTCTTTAATCCCAAAACTGCTTATCAGCCACAAGATTAATTCCATAACCGGCATAAAACTGATACCCTCCAATTTAGGTGCTGTACTAGCAACAGTTCCAGTTAAGGTAAAATGTACGGGAAGACATGTCGGCAAAATTCCATATACAGTAATTGATATTAACACTATCAAAATCATAATTATGAACAACATATTATTTTTTATAACTTTCATAATTTTCCTCCTTCTTGACTAATAATCATTATCCATATTCAACATATCATATTCCCCTCTAAATTTTTCTTTTTTTATTGCTTAAAAGTTAATTTGAACTTTTCGCAGACTTTTTACAACTTGAAATTAAATTAAAATTAAAATATAATTAAACACAATACATAATATTATATTGGGGGATCGATAATGGAAAACAAACAGCTTCTCGTAGCAGAAGATCTGTCTGCTGTAGGGGATCTTTCTCTAACAGTTGCCACCCCTATACTTCAATGTCAGAACATTCCCGTAGCGGTGCTACCTACAAGTGTTTTATCAACTCAATCTGAAGGATTTGGTACTCCCGCTATTTTACCAACAGAGAACTGGATTAAATCTACTTTCAATCACTGGTCAAAAGAACAACTTGATTTTTCTGGAATATTAATTGGTTATTTTAATAATCAAGTTGTTGGACAAGAATTACTTCATTTTATTGAAAGTCATTCACTTGATTTAGTAGTTATCGATCCTGCATTTGCTGATGATGGTGCTTTTTATCCCGGTTTAGATGATAATCATCTTGCTACAATAAAGGAATTGTTGCAACATGCGACTGTTACCACACCTAATCTAACCGAAGCTAAATTCTTAACAGGATTAACCGAACTTGACAACTCCTATGAGAGTTTATCCAAGTTACTGTTAGCAATGAAAAAACTAATTCATCCTAACGGAAATGTGGTAATCACTGATATTGTTTTCGAAGATAAGCACGGCTGTGTTTATGAGCAAGATGGAGAAGTAACGTTTTGTTCATATCCTCAATTGCCTGGTCATTTTTATGGAAGTGGCGATGTTTTTTCATCCTTACTAACAAGCTTTCTATGGCATGGAAAAGATTTCCATCAAGCTGTCAAAAAGACTACTAAATTAACCTTTAATGCTTTAATGGAAACAGCTACATCGCATCGCGAACGTCGCTATGGAATCAATCTATCTCGTTTATTACAGCTATTAATTCTTGAAAACGAAGGTGAAAATTATGAAAACTAATAATTTAGTTAATACACACCAACTTACCTTACTTGCAGTTATTGTGGCTGCTAATGTCGCTATTGCTCGTGTTTTTTTGATACCTATTCCTATGACACATGGAAATGTTAATCTCTGTGATACTGGTATTTTTCTAGCAGCTTGGCTTTTTGGTTCTAAAAAAGGCGGTGTTGTTGGCGGCCTTAGTGGATTTTTGTTAGATTTAATTTCTGGTTATCCTCAATATATGGTATTTTCTTTAATTGTTCATGGATTAGAAGGCTTTATCGTTGGTAAATTAACCGAAGATAAGAAAATTTCTGCTAAATCACTTATTGTTTCTTTAATTGCCGGTGTATTATTTATGGTTTTAGGATATTTAGTTTCTGACTCTCTTCTTTACAAGTTCTCCACTGGTATCATAGCTGTTCCTATGAATGTCATTCAAGGATTAGTTGGTGCTCTTGTAGCAGTCCCTCTATTCTGGAGATTAAGAAAATTAGTAAAGTAGGTTTTGGATATAGGACCAATTTTCTAATTTGTGCAAGTAAACGTTTGATTTGCATAAATTAAAAAATTGGTCCTATATTTATATCGTCGTTTTTACTTTTTGCAAGACATTTTCAATGAAATGTTGAAAAAAATATTATTTTCAAAAGCAAACATGCTATAATACAAATGGGCTTTAACTAGCTTTAAAGTTGATAATATTAGTTCCATTTTCCAATCTAAGAATTTATATCCCTTGTGTTAGATTCTTAGAGCACATTCTCCTTGGAATATGTCATGACTCTGATTTAACTGGGAATTTTCAGAGTTAGTAACTAATGTTCACTCACTCTTAGTTAGCTAAGTCGGGCTCTTAACAACTAGACGCAATAAGGTTGAAAAGTCGCTAAACTTTTCAACCTTATTTTTCACTCTATAAATTTAATTCATAAGCATATCTGATTGGTTCAATTTTTTCATCAACATAAATTATGCCACGTTTTTCAAAACCAAATTTTTCTGATAATCCTTTCATTCGTTCATTTCCCGGATGAGTATCTATTCTAAAATCTTTATATCCTTTTTGAACGCCGATTGTAATTAATCCACTAAATAAGTAATTGCTTAGATGTATTCCTCTGAATTTACTTGAAATTGCGGCGCGATGAATAGCTGCATAATCGTCATCACGTTTCCAACTACCTTCTTCTATGGCATCATAATTTTCTTGTCGTTCAGTAGTTAATACTCCTATGCCTGCTACTTCATCATCTACTATTA
This sequence comes from Ligilactobacillus sp. MP3, assembly GCF_024436335.1. Taxonomy (NCBI): domain Bacteria; kingdom Bacillati; phylum Bacillota; class Bacilli; order Lactobacillales; family Lactobacillaceae; genus Ligilactobacillus; species Ligilactobacillus sp. MP3. The sequence goes on along the minus strand of NZ_JANFQI010000003.1, from coordinate 54,776 downwards.
GTACGTAAGCTTCTTCATTATTTATATCTTCTTTAAATCGTTTTTCATCTGGATAACTTCCTTGCCATTGAGGAATTTTATCGTTTTTAAACAATTCTCTTGCATCTTCAACAATTGACATAATTTTATCTAAATCATCAATCGTAGCTTTTCTAGTATAGATAACAGCCATATATTTTCCTGCCTCTCATTAGAATTTTGCTTTATATTATACATGTTTTCAGTGGAAATACTCTAGAAATAACTTATTTTAAAAAAATTCTTGCATAACATTATAAATTCTGGTAATATATTTCTTGTTGATACGCTATGGGTGGTTAGCTCAGCTGGCAGAGCAACGGACTCTTAATCCGTGGGTCCAGGGTTCGATCCCCTGACCACCCATCAGAGATCTATTAAGCAGGTAGGACGATTCGTTCTATCTGTTTTTTTGTATATAAAATTGGCATTATATCATTTTATAAGAATCTGATATAATGCCATTATTCATTACTATATTAAAATTTATTATATAAATTAAATAAACTTCCTACTTCTTTACCAATCTTTACGGTTAAAAAATATATCGAAAAACCTATCATTAAGGTTTGATAGTACTGTGCATCTGCTTTAGTTTCTGAAATTAACTTATTAAAAAACATATATAAATACCATATAAAACAATTCAATAAAAAAGTAGATGGAAAAATTGCCAGTATATAAGAGATAACTGACTGTACCTTCTTTTTTCAGCAAGAAAATATTTTAAAATGCACAATACTTAATAACAAATACCTAAAAACATTCCAAATATAAACATTAAATGACTAAAATTTAGATACAACAACTCGTCAAAAAAATCTATAATTGGCAAATATCCCCAAATTGATATAGTTACCAATCCAAATATTAACCCGACTTGTATGATAAGCTTTACTTTCTTAGATAACTTGTTTTTGCTATTATTCATCTTCTAATCCCTTTTCATATGGTTGTTGTTGAGTTACACAATGAATCATTCCACCATTTTTATACAATGGCGTAACATTTATAGGTACTACTTTTCTATCAGGATAAAGTGTCTGAATCTTCTTAATAGCAATATCATCATTTTTATCTCCATAAACAGGTAACAATACTACTTTATTTCCCAAATAAAAATTCAAATATGATCCTTTATAGTCCAATCCTTTTACATTTTTAGAGGTTAATGGTATTTCTTCAATTGTATATTTTTCGCCTTCAGCATTTCTTGCATCTAATAACGTCTCATAGTCGCTTTCTTTCATACTTTTGTCGAATTTCACTTTTTTAAATAGTTATAATTTTATGTACAAATCAATATTATATCTATAAAATATTATATTTCGAACGCTTGACTATCCTTTAATTAATCTATTAAACTTATAGCAGGTTATAGACACTCTAGCATTAAAAGGAAAGGAGTAAGTGATTTCAGTTAATCACTTTTGATAAATATGGAAAAACTATATAAAGCACTAACTGAACAAAAATATAGAGTTAAACTTATTAAAAAGGGTAACCATTGGGTCGCAAGAGGCATAACTACCTTATTTTTTGGTTTAAGTGTGGTAGCACTTTCTAACGTTAAAGTACAAGCTTCAAGCTGGCATGCTAATTCTCCTGCTGAAATCGCCAAAAGAGTTTCAAGTAACGATAGAACTTTTACTTTTGAACGAGGAGATACTTTCTGGGGAATTTCACAAGTATTAAATATTAATTATCAAACTTTAATGGAATGGAATGGATATAAACCTGGTGATGAATATACCATTCCAGTAGGTACCGTTATTTCTATTAGAGGCAATCGTTTAACATTTACCACCCCTAACGGTAATGTTATATTAGATAAAATTATTCAACCTCAAGATAGAATAGCTCAAACACCTCTACCTACTCCTGCAATTATTACAAATAAACAAAAAGCAGATAACAGTTCTGACAACTCTAATAATTCTGGTAGTGATAGTAATCGAGAATTTCCTACCGATAAGGGCAATGTTGATACTGGAAACAGTGATAATAATGCCAATAACTCGGGTAGTGACAATAATCAAGAACTTCCTACAGATAATGGTAATGTAGACACTGGCAACAATGGCAATAACAATTCCAATAACTCGGGTAGTGACAACAGTAATATCCCTACTGACAATGGTAATGTTGACAATGGAAACAGCGATAATAACAATGCCAATAACTCGGGTAGTGATAACAGTAATATCCCTACTGATAATGGTAATGTAGACACTGGCAACAATGGTAATAACAATACTAACAATTCTGGCAGTGATAACAGTAATATCCCTACTGACAACGGCAATGTTGACAATGGAAACAGCGATAATAACAACGCCAATAACTCAGGTAGTAATAATAATCAAGAACCTCCTACAGATAATGGTAATGTTGATGCTGGCAACAATGGTAATAACAACACCAATAACTCAGGTAGTGATAACAGTAATATCCCTACTGACAATGGTAATATTGATGCTGGCAACAATGGTAATAACAATACTAACAATTCTGGCAGTGATAACAATAATATCCCTACAGATAATGGTAATGTTGATACGGGCAACAATGGCAATAACAACACCAATAACTCGAGTAGTGACAACAGTAATATCCCTACTGACAATGGCAATGTTGATACGGGCAACAATGGCAATAACAACACCAACAACTTGGGCAGTGATAACAGCAATATCCCTACTGACAATGGTAATGTAGATACGGGCAACAATGGTAATAACAACACCAACAACTCGGGCAGTGATAACAGTAATATCCCTACTGATAATGGTAATAACAATACTAACAATTCTGGCAGTGATAACAATAATATCCCTACAGATAATGGTAATGTTGATACGGGCAACAATGGCAATAACAACACCAATAACTCGAGTAGTGACAACAGTAATATCCCTACTGACAATGGCAATGTTGATACGGGCAACAATGGCAATAACAACACCAACAACTTGGGCAGTGATAACAGCAATATCCCTACTGACAATGGTAATGTAGATACGGGCAACAATGGTAATAACAACACCAACAACTCGGGCAGTGATAATAGTAATATTCCTACTGACAACGGCAATGTTGATACTGGAAACAGTGGTAATAATACTACTAACAACTCAGGTAGTGATAATAATGGAGGGCCTAGTTCTATAGATGAAGTATCACCATCTAAACCTGAACAACCTAAAATTGATATCTCACCATTACAAAATCTATTAATGGCAAATTCCAACATAGTATCACTTCCTATTTATTATAATGCCTCTGAAAATAACCGTTTAGCTTTTGATGCACTTATGTCAGAAGCAAAATCTTTGCAATATAAATTATCATTGACTAATGAAGAAATGGTTGCAATGATTGATAAATTAACTGCTGCTAAAAATAATCTAAATGGAAAAGCCACAGATTTTTCTAAAGCAAATGAACTTCTCGAAGAATATAATAATAGAGATAGTAACCAACGTTACCATAATGCAACTGCTTCTTCCCAATTTGCTTATGATAATGCAATAAATGAACTGAAAAAATTACAAAATACTACTCAAGTAACTCAGGCTACTGTTGACAAGGCCATTGCCAACGTTATTGAAGCAAAAAATCAATTAGATGGAAAAGTTCTATCAACCGAAGAACAAAATAAATTTAATGCTATTAAATCATTTAAAGAAGATATTGCATATTATCAAGAAGCTATCAAGTATTTACCTGATGCATATAGAGTAGCAGCTGAAGGTTTGTTACAGACACAAGGATTAAATGTCTTACCAAATATCAATGCTTTTAGTACTGAAAGTATAGTGTCTATGCACAATAATTTGAAATTATGGTTAGATTTTTACATTAAATCTGCTGATAAACAGTTACAAGGTAAACGCGATTTAGAAGCAAAAATTCAAGAATTACAAAATTTAGTAGATACTAAGCTTTCCTTATACACTGAACTAAATAGAGCAACAGACTTTATTAATGCAAGTAAAGAAATGTTACAAGATCCTTCTAAAGCATATTTATATGAAGAACAAGCTACTAAATTAACAACTGTTATTAACGAAGCAATAGATGCACAGAATAAAGCAGATAAATTGATCGCTGACAAAGAAAAAGAGCGTGCAGCAGCATTAGAAGAACTATTAAAATTACAGGTCCCTGGAAAAGATAGCTATATTAAATTTACCGATGAAAATTATAAAATTACAGCTTCTTTAGATGATATTGTTGAAAGAACTAAACTTGTAGCCAAGATATTACCTTATTTAGGTGATGTTTATGCTGGTAATCCTATAGATCCTGAATATTTAAAATACAAAACAGTCGATGAATATCTTCAAGTTGGTACTACAGCCTACGATAAGATGGTAACAACTATTAATCGTCTAAAAGAAGATATTCTTAAAGAATTCGCTCTAGGTCGTGGCTCTAAAGACTCTATGGGTAGTAACATTGACAAACGCATTAAGACCGTCGTCACAGATGAAGATGTTATTAACTTGAAACCTTTAATAGACTTAGCTGATGCTTATAGTAAACGAGCTTTAGAAAATATTAATCGCATGCGATTTGCAATAGGTGTGCCTCCAATGAAAATGGCCCCAATCAGCGATAAAAGAAAAGCTATGATGATAGTTCATGCATTAGCTGGATACCAAGCTGGACAAAACCCTGACTTTAAGATTGGAGATTCTCACGTAGGTACTATCGCTGTATTATTAGTTCCTCATGCCATGACAGCTGGATATTCAGAAAATGTTTATCCTTCTGCCAATGCTCCTATCATAAGCAATCATTTTACACCTGAATATATGGCGGATGTATACAACAAATTAGAGCTCATGGAAGGTATAAAATACTTTAGTAATTATTTCAATGATACTGAAGCTAAAAGTGGTCATTATACCAATATTATTCTTCCTCAACATCAATACTTCTACTCAGCTATGATTGTAGGAAATGTGGTTCCTGAAAATAATTCATTTTCATCATATAGAGTTTCTTTAACTGAACTCTTCTATGAATTAGCAGATGACCAATACAAATGGTGGCTAAAACACTTTGATGAATGGCCAAAAGTTAATCCTGAAACAGACTTAGATAGGACAGATTTCAATAATCTTTAAATATTAAAAAGAATTATGTTTTATACGCAAAAATATAATTCTTTTTTTATTTCAAAAAAATCTTGCATAATTTTCTAAACTTTGATATTATATAACTTGTTGATGAGTTATGGGTGGTTAGCTCAGCTGGCAGAGCAACGGACTCTTAATCCGTGGGTCCAGGGTTCGATCCCCTGACCACCCATCAGAGATTATATAAAAAGAAGCTAGAACTTTAAGTTCTAGCTTCTTTTTTTAGTTTCTTTCACGTTGAAATGGGCCCTTAGGCAAAATTAATTCCAAATTTGTACCATCTGGATCTTTAAAATAAACTACTGTATCAGCATCAAAAAATTGTTAGAAATACAATAATTTTAACACTAAAAATTTTCTGTATCAAAAAGGTCTGACAGCGAAATAATTTCACAATCAGACCAGATATAACCCACTTCATATTTTTAGCTGTATCCTTGATGGAAAATAGTTCCACCATTTTTTTATTACTTAACTCTTAATTGTAACTTTTCATTATAGTAATCTTTGTACGTACGATATCCTGCAATAATTGAACCCAAACTTGTAGCTGATAAGAGCATAAATGTTACCATTATTTGATATTTAATAGCATGTACAGGATCCACCCCTGCAAATATTAATCCCGACATCATTCCAGGTAAACTGACTAACCCTACTGTTTTAGCAGAATCAATTGTTGGCTGCATTGCAGTTTTAATACTTGCATGTAGTAAAGGTAATGAAGCCTGCCTCATAGATGCTCCTAAGGCCAACTTTTCTAAAACTTGTTGTCTTTGGTTTTTAAAAAGTGTATTTAAATTTCTGTAACAAAGACCAATCGCAACCATAGAGTTACTTGCAATCATCCCACTGATAGGAACAATTTGAGATGGAATAAATCTAATTGAACCGGAAGCTACTAATACTCCCATAGTTACATATGTACTGACAAAAATAGCTAATAATGAATTAAAATAACTCTTGTGGTCATTAGGATTTCGCTTATGAGCATTGTAAGCAGCATTTAACACAATAAAGAAACTCATTGCTGCTGTTAAGACAGCATTATTTACATTGAAGATATATTTAAGAATATATCCTACGATTACAAGCTGGACTATTGCTCGGGAAATACTATAAAAAATATCCTTTGTTAAACCTAATTTTTCACGGTTACTAATATAAACGGCTACTAATACTAATGCAAAAGCCAATGCTAAAGATAAATTATTAACGCTTAGTTGTGACATCTTTAATCATCCCTTCCTCTACCCAAATTATTTTATTAGCTTGCTTAATTTCTCCTTCATGATGTGTAATTTGTAAGATTGTTACTCCTTGTTTCCAAATCTTATCAATAAATTCATGTACAATTTCAATTGAACGAGCATCCAAACCTACAGTTACTTCATCCAATAACAAAACTTTTGGTAAGAACATCGTATTTCTCAACAAAGCTACTCGTTGACGCTCACCACCAGATAAACTATTAATATCCTTATGTAAATAAGTTTCTGGTAAGTTTACAGATTTTAAAGCTTCAATTGCAGATTTTTCATCAAATTCTTTTTGACGAATCTCATAAGGAAAACTCAAATTATCAAATACTGTCTCTCCAAATAAACTAGGTTGTTGAAAGCAATATGACACTTGTTGTCTATATTCAGTTATCGCATACTCATCTTGATTTTTCCCATCAAAGAAGATTTCTCCAGTTGTCGCAGTTAGTAAAGTAGCTATTATCTTTAATAAAGTACTTTTTCCTCCACCCGAAGGACCGGTGATTGTTATAAATTCATTTTCGTTGACGTCTAGATTTATATTTTTCAATATCTCATTAGTATCAACTTTATATCCTACATTCTGTAAGCTAAGTATTGCCATCGCCCATACCTCTCTTTTTTAATTTAGAAAAATTATAACATACAAGCGATTCCACAACAATTATTATGCTTTGAACAATATATTTTCAAACAAAAAAAGATTCAAAGCCACTTACCGGCCTTGAATCTTTATTTTCAACTCAATACTATTTTATTTTTCAAATACTTGTTTCTTAATTCTCAAAATGTCACGTTGTACCCAGAAGGAGACAAACAATGCTACCATATCAACAATAATGAAAGTTATAATTGTTGTTGCATAACTATGTAACATTTGGTGAGTGTAAGATAGTAAAACTGGACCAACCATACCTGCCATTGCCCATGCAGTCAAGATGTAACCGTGGATAGCACCTAATTCTTTTGTACCAAATACATCACCTAGATATGCAGGGATTACTGAGAAACCAGCACCGTAGCATGACATTAACAAGCATAATGCTACAACAAATACCATTGGTACGTGGAAAATTAGTAATGTTGCTAACATGATAATATCTACAATAAAGATCAAACTAAATGTTAAAGGTCTACCAATATAGTCAGATAATGTTGCCCAGATAAGACGACCAAAACCGTTAAATAATCCGATAACACCTACCATAACAGCTGCTGCACCTGCATTCATAGCAGTCATTTCTTGAGCCATAGGTGAAGCTGCAGATACTAAACCAATTCCACAAGTAATGTTAATGAATAACATAAACCATAAGGAGTAGAATGCTTTAGTTTTTAAAGCTTGGTTAGCTGTAAGTTGAGCACCTAAACTAACTTTATTGCCTTTAGCAACTGCTACTTCTGGAACATCGCCTTCTTTAGGACGCTTAATAAATTGTGCTGCAATAAGCATAACAATCATGTAGAATGCACCTAAAATGTAAAATGTTGTTTCTAATCCTACTACACTCATTAATCTTTGTGCAATTGGACTTGTAAGTAAAGCAGCAAATCCGAATCCCATGATAGCCAAACCAGTTGCCAAGCCTCGCTTATCTGGGAACCATTTGATAATTGTAGAAACAGGAGTTACATAACCAGAACCTAATCCTAATCCTCCGATTACCCCATATGACAAGTAAAGCATCCATAATTGATTCAAATGAATTGAAACACCTGTCAAAATGATACCTGTTCCAAATAAGAGAGCTGAAATAGTTCCTGTCACTGTAGGACCGAATTTTTCAACTAAGCGACCCATGAAAGCTGCAGACATTCCCAAGAAGAAAATAGCCAAACTAAAGGCAAATGAAATAGCTGATTCTGACCAAGAAGTTTGACTTGCAATAGGCTTTGCATAAACACTCCAAGCATAAACTGAACCAATCATTAAATGAAAGATAACACCCGCTAAGGCAACAACATATCGATTACTTCTCACTTTTGTACCTCCTGTTTTAAAAACGAACAATAAAATAAACAACCGCTTTAATAGTTCATATATTACACTTTAAAATATATATGGTATTTCGTGATTAATCAACATAAAATTAGCATTTCTAATATAAAAATAATGATAATGCTTAACATACTAATGTTCGTTTATAATAATTATACGAACGTTAAGTTTTACGAAATATTTTTACAAGCATATATTTACCACTATTAAGCTCACTCGTTCTATAATTAAGATAGTACATAACGAAAGGATCGATTAATTATGAAAATTACTCGTCATGACGAACCCCTATCAACTAACGGAACTCCTGTAGACGTTAATGGAGTTTTCCCAGAATTTACAGTTCAAAATGCCAAAGGTGAAAATGTAAGTAGTTCTGATTTATTAAAGAAAGTGACATTTATCAGTGTTGTTCCTGACATCAACACTAGAGTATGTAGTATTTCTACTAAAAAATTTAACCAAGATGTAGATAAATATTCCAACATTGCTTTCTATACAATTTCTACAAACACAATTGATGAACAAGCAAATTGGTGTGCAGCTGAAGGAGTTAAGAATATGCAACTTCTTTCTGACAAAGCTTTCGATTTTGGTAAGAATACTGGTCTTTATGTTGCTGATAATGATACTGATGCTCGTAGCGTTTGGGTATTAGATAATGACGGTAAGGTTCTATATCGTGAATTAGTTATTGAACAAACAAATGAACCAGACTATGAAAGTGTACTACAATTTTTAGATAGTCTAGCTTAATTTAAACCACAAAAATAGCAGCTCTCGATTATTTTGATCAAGAGCTGCTATTCTTCTTTTAGAATGCTTGAATAATTTTTAAAATTCCAATTGTAATCAAATATATGGAAATAATCCATACAATTGTTAGAGCTGATAACATTGGGTTAAACAATAGCATTATCCCCATAATTAAGGACAAAATGCTTAAAATGACAATTACCCAATAATATCCTTTATCTAATCTCTTAAAGAAATTGGCTGTTGCAAGTTGAGTTATTGCATCAAAAATAAACCAAACCGCAAAAATTACCGCTATAAAGCTTGCACCAACTGCGATCTTAAAAATGAATATAAGGCCTAAAATAATATCTAAAATACCCATAACTAAGAGCCAACCAGATTTTTCTCCTAGCCAAAACGATATTCCACGTCTAAACCATAATTCATAAATTCCTTTTATAATAGCTATTACTCCTATCATAATCGAAATAAAAGCTAATGTTGTATCTGGACGATATAAAGAATACCCTCCTAAGAATATTAGCAAAATACCTATGACCAAACTAAACACATCGAAATTACGTTTATTTTCTGAATACATTATCCTCACCTCTAGTAATTATTCCTTAAGCGCAAATGCTAATGGTGCTTTTGTTCGTGTACGCATCATTATTTTTGCAAATTCATTTGGTAGTTCAGGATTATCCTTTTCTAACCAATAAATTGATAAATTTAACATGCTACCGATTGCATATTCTTCGATATATTCGTGTGGTATCTCGTCACTCATCTTGATACCTAAATACTCCATCCTTTTAAGCAATTCTCGAGTCAAGATTTGCTTAATCTTATGGTAAAACATTGGGTCACCATTTCCTAACACCATCGCTAAGATAAAGTCTCGCTCTCCATAAATGTAGGCCGAAAACTTTTGAAAAAATTGTCTGTTCAAATCTTCATAACTGGTCGCTGAGGAAATTGTTCCATTATCATGGAATAACTGTATAATGTCAGAATATATAGCTTTCTCTAATTGTTCCAACAAATCTTGTTTACCCTTGTAATGAATATAGAAAGTTCCTCGGTTAATTCCAGCTCTTTCAGTAATATCAGATACTGTTAGATTTCCAAAACCTTTTTCGTTAATAGTTTCGATCAATGCCCTTTTTATCTTTGCGCGAGTCTTTCTCACCCTTAAATCATTTTGGTGCATCGAACTCCCCCTTTTCTCAAACACTCAATAAAATAATAAACTATCTATTCTGATAATAGTATGCTTATATCATCAAAGCAATACTTTTAATCATTTATCGGACATTTATTTAATTTTGTATCTTTACAGAATGTAAAAAGCTCAAAAAACTATAGTAATCTTTTGAGCTAAGTTATTATTTTCACCTATATTATTTATTCAATTCACCATCAGCTATCTAAACATCGGTGATTAATCTATAAGATCCCGTAAGTAAGGAACTATACTTTCACCAGCTAAATCAGATAGACTATTAATCCATTTATATTGGTCATGTTCTTCAAGGTCTAGGATAACATCATTTTTTTCAACTACTAGTAAGTGACTAGCGTAAACAAGTCGCGTAAATACTATGTTTCCATCTAAATTATTATCTTCATGAATAATATTTTCCAGTTCAACTTCTAATCCTACTTCTTCACGACATTCTCTAATGGCAGCATCTCTTGGTAATTCACCATCTTCAACACGACCACCAGGAATATCCCAATAAGCTGGATAGACATTTTTCTTGCCTCTTTTAATTTTATTTCGTCTTATCACTAAGTATTTTTCTTGATGTTTGATTAAACTATGCGCAATTAACTTATTCCCCATGGTTTTCCTCCCTTAGATGTTAGTAGTAGTTCTATAAATTATCACATACTTTGACAAAGATTAGCTAGATTTTTACTAAAAATCTAATCATGGGAAATTACGCCATAAACCACGAAAAACTCTATGAAAGCAACATGAGTTTCATAGAGTTTTTCTAAAAATATTTTTTTACACAGTGACAATAAAATCTTTATTTTCACCTATATTATTTATTTAACTCGCCATCAGCTATCTTATCCAACATATCACGTGAAGGAATGAAGAATAATTGACCTGATAAAATATCTGAGAATGTCAACAAGAAGTCTGATTTATCTACCATATTTTGTAACATCATTTTGGTTACTTTCCAATGACGTGCATATCCAATAAAGTAAGTACCAGTATTATTTTGTGCTGGATCAGAATATGGAACATTCATACGTACAATCTTTTGTTCCTCACCATCAATTTCAGCCTTAGATGCTACGTTATGAGCATTCTTAAACTTATCTTCATCTTCAAGTTCTAGGTCAGTAAATTTCTCACGACCAACAGCTTTTTCTTGTTCCTCAGTCTTCATATGATTCCAGAAGTCCATATTATGTTTCCACTTTTGAGCAAATGCATATGAACCATTTTCAAAGAATGGATCTTCATCACCAATGATTGCGTAATCAGCAGCATCTTCTACTTGCGGAGCTTCTGTTCCATCGATAAAGCCGATAATAGCACGGCCTTCAAAATAACGGAAACCTTTAGTTTCATCAACAACTGTTGTAATGTCTTCAAGGAATCTGCGGAATTGACTCATTGCTTCGTACACATATGCTTCGCTATCGGCACGAATATGGAAGAATAAGTCGCCTTTACTTGCAGGCATTGAGTATTTTGGACCACTGATTGTTTTATACGTTTCTAGTTCCTTGGGCTTGGGAGCATTAGGGAATAGATAATCCCAAGCTTCATTACTGATACCGAAAGATGCTTTTAAGTAACCATCGCCATTCCTAATTCTCAAGGAACGGATAATTGCTTGATAACGATCTGCAAATTCTTGGATCACTTCTTGTTCATGAGCTTGATTTTCACGCTTTAATTCAAGAACTGTAAATTGTACACTCTTTCCAATATCTTTCCACACATCTTGCGCTTTGCTAGGATTCATTGCCATAATAATTTCCCCTTCCAAAGTTAGTTTAGAATTATTACAGATTAATTCTAACACTTTTTAATAAGGTTTACTACTATATAAAATTTTATTTTTCTTTTAACTTTGTTATTTGTTGATTTATCCTTTTAATGTCATTCTTTATCGTTAACCATGTAATTACCTAGATAGCAGTATAAACAACTACAAACGAGATAGTAACTACTACTCCAACTAAATCAAAAAGCCACCTATTCCATGATAGATGACCTTTATAATATTATTTATTACGCTTAATAAAATCCGCCACTGCTTTGATCTCCTTTGGTCCTGTTGTACAACAACCACCAATAATTCTAGCTCCTGCCTCATACCAATTAGGAATCAATTCTTCAAAGGTTGCACTAGTTTTAGGTTGGGACCAAGTCTTACTCTTAGGATCATAGACCGCACTTGAATTAGGATATACTATTAAGTGCTTATCTGTGATTTCTTTCATATTTTTTAAAGCCGGTTCTACTAACTCTAGCTTTACACAATTGATTCCTACTGCTATTACTTGCGAATAATCCTCAAGTGCGTGGATAGCTCTAGGCAATGGTGTTCCATCGCTGATTGTATCATCATCGCTCAAAGTATAAGAAACATACACTTTTTGTTGCGGATATTTTTTCTTTAACAATTCTAGAATTGCTAGCACTTCATCTAACTTAGGTTGAGTTTCAATAGCTAAGATATCGACCCCTGCATTTACCAATTCTTCAATCCTTGGTAAATGGAATTGTTGATATTCTTCAGCAGATAATTCATAGTCCCCTCTATACTCACTTCCGTTAGCTAGGTAAGCACCATATGGACCAATTGTTCCAGCAATATAATTGTGCTTTCCTGTTCTATTTTCATAATCATCGCGTGCCTTTTGTGCGATTTTTACTGCTTTTTTAATTAAATTTCTGGCTTCTTTTTCACTGTATCCAACTTTTTCAAATGCTTGAACATTAGCTTGATAAGTATCCGTAATTATTAAGTCCGCTCCAGCTTCGAAATACATTTTATGAACTTCATATACCAATTCTTCATTATCAATTAATGCTTTAGCTGTCCATAAATCATTATTTGTATCTGCGCCTAATTTTTCAAGTGGAGTTGACATTGCCCCATCTAAAACAACTGGATTGTTAGTTAAAAACTCTGTAAAGTCCACGTTTACTCACCTACTTTTTCATGTTAATATACTAATTATAATCTAATCTAAAATTAATTTAAAGTTATAATAATAATTATAATTACTGTAATTTCAAGAAATGAGGATTAAATATGTCTAAGAAAACACATCTTAATCGTAAAATGGAAACTCGTCATACTCGCATGATTTCTTTAGGTGGAGTTATCGGAACCGGTTTGTTTTTAAGTTCTGGCTATACCATTCATCAAGCAGGCCCTATTGGTACCATTATCGCCTATTTAATTGGAGCTTTAATTGTTTACTCCGTAATGTTATGCCTTGGGGAACTATCAGTGGCAATGCCTTATACTGGTGCTTTCCATGTTTATGCCAAAAAGTATATCGGCGAAGGTACTGGCTTTACTGTCGCAATCTTATATTGGTTAACCTGGACGATTGCTCTAGGTTCAGAATTTACAGCTGCTGGACTTATCATGCAAGAGTGGTTTCCTCATACCCCAGTTTGGATTTGGAGTACTATTTTTATTATATTAATATTCTTTTCTAATGCTTATTCGGTTAAAATCTTCGCCGAAAGTGAATTTTGGTTTTCCGCCATTAAGGTTTTTGCAATTGTAGCCTTTATCTTACTTGGTATCCTAGCAATGGTTGGAATTATTCCCTTAAATAATTTCACTCATGCTCCCGGCATTAGTAACCTATATAAAAATGGTATTTTTCCTAATGGATTTAGTGGTGTTTTCACTACTATGTTAACTGTTAATTTTGCCTTTTCCGGTACTGAATTAATTGCCATTACAGCTGGTGAGGCAAAAGAACCTGATAAAACTATCCCTAAAGCTATTCACACAACTCTTTGGAGGTTGGTTATCTTTTTCATTGGAAGCATTGTTGTTATGGCCGCTCTTATTCCTTACCAAAAAGCTGGAGTTACGCAAAGCCCATTTGTTTATGTTTTAAAAATGATGGGTATTCCTTATGCAGCTGATATTATGAATTTTGTCGTTCTAACTGCTATTATTTCTGCGGCCAATTCCGGATTATATGCATCAATTCGCATGCTCTGGTCATTAGGAAATGAAGGAACAATTCCTAAAAATATCTCAAAAACTAATAAAAATGGTATTCCTGTCATTGCACTATGTTTGAGTATGCTTGGTGGATTACTAGCACTGCTTTCAAGTATTTTTGCAGCAGATACTATCTACCTAGTCTTGGTTTCTGTTTCTGGATTAGCAGTTGTAATTGTTTGGGCAGCTATTGCTTTAGCAGAACTTAATTTCCGAAAACACTTTTTAAAATCCGGACATTCTTTATCTGAGTTAAAATATAAGACACCTTGGTATCCTGTTATTCCACTGTTTGCTTTAATTACTAGTATTTTATCTTGTATATTAATTTGGTTCGATCCTAATCAACGTGTCGCTTTATACTGCACAATTCCTTTTGTTTTAACCTGTTATTTAGTACACTATGTGTATAGAAAGTGTGCAAATTAACGTTAGCATTATTAGATTAGGAGGAGATTAACTGTTATTTAAAAAGTATTAAAATATAATCAAATATGATATAATATCTATAAGAAAGGTAAAATGTGAGGTAGATATTATGTCAATATTAAAACCAAAAGAAATGGCTGAAAGATTAGGTGTTACCGTTTTGACTTTACAACGTTGGGATAATAATGGAATTTTAAAAGCCCACCGTACTCCCACTAATCGAAGATATTATACAGAAGAACAATACTTGGAATATATCGGTCAATCCACAAGTAATAATCGCAAGAATGTTGCTTATGCTAGAGTATCAACATATGGACAAAAAGATGATTTAAAAAAGCAAATTGATTTTATTAGACAATATGTTAATGCTAAAGGCATTATTCTTGATGAAACAATTACCGATATTGGAAGTGGACTTAATTATAACCGTAAAAAATGGAATAAATTATTAGAAGATGTTATGCAAGATAAGATTGATACAATCTTCATTACATATAAAGATAGATTTATCCGTTTTGGTTATGATTGGTTTGAAAGATTATGCAAGATGCACAATACAGAAATTGTAGTGTTAAATAATATTGAAACCAGTCCTACTCAAGAAATGATTGATGATATGATAAGCATTGTACATGTATTTTCTTGTCGTTTATATGGCTTACGTAAATATAAAAGTAAATTAAAAAATGACAAGTCTTTGAAAGACGGTGAAAGCGATGATAAAAACTCAAAAAGTAAGACTTTATCCAAACCAAACTATGAAAAAGATTCTTGATGATTTATGTGATTATCGCAGATTTTGTTGGAATCAAGGCTTAGCTTTATGGAATGATATGTATGATAGTTCTTTAATTTTAGAGGACAAAAAGTTAAAACCTAGCGAACGTAAGGTTCGTGATGAGTTAGTGGCTAATAAAGAGGATTGGCAGTATCAATTATCAGCTCGTTGTTTACAATTAGCGATTTCTGATTTAGGCAAAGCTTGGAGTAACTTTTTTAATAAAGCATTACCAGACTGGGGTAAGCCCAAATTTAAGTCTAAGAAAGCTCCTAGACAAGGTTTTAAAACCGATAGAGCTAAGATTATTAATGGCAAGCTAAGGCTTGACAAACCACTTGGAATTAAAACTTGGTATGATATTAGCTTTAAAGGGGCTAAGGCTTTAGATGGTGATTTAAAAGTTGTTTCTGTTTACCGTGAAAATGGCAAGTATTGGGCTAGTTTACCTTTTGAAGTTGAAATAACTAAAAAAGATAAAACCAGCAATAAAACAGCAGTTGATACTAATGTCGGACATTTTAACTATACCGAAGGTAAAGTTAATACTCTACCTAATCATTTAAAAAAGCTTTATAAGCGTATTAAACACTACCAACGTCAGTTAGCTAGAAAACGTGTGGTTAACGAGAATAAAGCTACTAAAACAAATAATTATGTTAAAACGAGAGCCAAGTTACAACGTGATTATCGTAAAGTAGCTAATATTCAACATGATATTATCTATAAATTTACAACTAAATTAGTTAGTGATTATGACAAAATCGTAATCGAAGATTTAGATGTAAAGAAAATGCAGATGACACACGTAGCTTCTAAAGGTTTGCAGAGGTCATTGTTTGGATACTTTAGACAAGTGTTAACCTATAAGGCTAGTTGGTATGATAAGGAAGTAGTCTTAGCTGATAAATACTATCCTAGCACACAAAGATGTTCTGAATGTGGTTACATTAAGACTGGCGAAGACAAAGTCGGTCTTGATGGCAACCGCAAGCATAAAACAAAACATAACGAATATATTTGTTATGAATGTGGTGCGATTATGGATAGAGATGAAAATGCAGTAATGAATTTATTGAATTTAGTAGCGTAAAAAAATATAAAGGGGTGGGCTACACCCTTAGGCTATCAGAACTAGTCAATGTCATTACCCTTTTGTTAGGATATGGGAATACTGGTGTTGACGGTAGTAAATAAAATTTAGGAAAGGAAAATCTATATTTCTTTCTCAAACATAATCGCTTAGCATATATGATTATGTTTGTTCACATTTTATATAGCAGGTACACTATTTTGAAATTCTCAAAGTTAATTCAAAAATACGCAGATAAGTTTGCCCAACTTTTCAGTGTACTTAGCTTCGTGGTTATAATTTTGTTGGGAATAGTTTTACTAATTCAAATTGCAAAAGAAATTATTCATCTTTTCCAAATTGCACTTGAACCTACAACTAGTGACATTTACCTTATGATAGATAAGATTATAGTTTTCTTTTTACTGTTTGAATTTTTCATGATTGTAATTAGTTCTCTTAAAAATAATGGTCATGTATCTATTACTTTATTGATGGGACTTGGACTAACAGCTTTATTACGAAACTTACTGATTATCCATGATGACTATAAGAACTTAATCTTAAATATCGTCGGTATTTTATTATTGATCGTCGGTATGGCGATTTATCGTTACTTTGTACACGCTCATATTAAAGAAGAAGATCAACAACAGAAATAATTTATCATAATAAACAAAAATCGCACCATTTCAAAGTTTAATAACTAGGAAATGGTGCGATATTAATTTTATTTTCTAATTACTTATTTTTCGTATTCAGCAGCTTTTTTCTTATACATTTCCACTTCATCATCCGTACATCTTACAAAATGACCTGGTGTAATTTCATGTAAAGAACGAACCTTATCGCCATCGTCACCTTCAATAGAAGGATCATAGTCAATTCTATGACGTTGACGTTCAATTTCAGGATCTGGAATTGGAACTGCAGAAATCAAACTCTTAGTATAGTCATGCAAAGGCTTATCATAAACATCATCAGCTGGCCCTACTTCTAATAGTCTTCCATAATGCATAACTCCAATTCTATCGGAGATAAACTTAACCATTGATAAGTCATGGGCGATAAAGAGATAAGTTAATCCCTTTTCTTCTTGAAGATCTTTCAATAAGTTAACTACCTGAGCTTGAATAGAAACGTCCAAAGCTGAAATAGGTTCGTCAGCAATGATAAACTTAGGTTGTACGGCTAATGCACGAGCAATCCCTATACGTTGACGTTGACCACCAGAGAATTCATGTGGATAACGACTAGCATGATCTCGATTCAAACCAACTGTTTCAAGTAGATTTTCAACCATTTCTGAACGTTCTTTCTTACTCTTGGCCAAACCATGAATATCAATACCTTCAGCGATAATATCTTCAACTGTCATTCTTGGATTTAGGGAAGCATATGGATCTTGGAAGATCATTTGCATCTCACGATTAAATTCTAATTTTTCAGATCTAGTCTTTAACTTGCTGATATCTTTACCATCAAAGATAATCTCGCCATCTGTTGGATCATATAAACGAATAATACTACGTCCTGTTGTTGTTTTACCTGAACCTGATTCTCCTACGAGTCCAAATGTTTCACCTTCGTAAATGTCAAAAGTAACATCATCAACAGCCTTAACAGTGGACTTACCGGAAGTAAAGTATTGTTTTAAATGCTTAACTTGTAACAATTTTTTTCTTTCTGGCATTAATTCTCATCCTTTCTGTTAATCTTTCTTTTTAGCCATTAATTCTGCATACTTTTGCTGACGTCTAACAATTTCTTCAGGTGGTGTTACTTTAGGAGCGTCTGGATGTAACAACCATGTAGCAGCATAATGTGTATCTGACACCTTGAAGAATGGTGGCTTTTGTTCAGCATCAATCTTCATCGCATATGGATTTCTTGGAGCAAAGGGATCGCCTTTTGGTGGATCAAGTAAATCTGGTGGTGTTCCTGGAATAGATTCTAACTTATCACTTGCTAAAGTTGGCATGGAATTCAAAAGTCCCCAAGTATATGGATGTTGTGGGTTATAAAATACTTCATCAACTGTACCATATTCTAAAAGTTCTCCAGCATACATAACAGCTACTCTATCAGCCATACCAGCTACAACACCTAAATCGTGAGTGATGAAGATAATAGATGTTTTTACTTTAGCTTGCATTTCTTTCATTAAATCCAAGATTTGTGCTTGAACAGTAACGTCTAACGCAGTTGTTGGTTCATCAGCAATCAAAATTTCAGGATCACATACCAATGCAATCGCAATTACGATACGTTGACGCATACCACCTGAAAATTGGTGTGGATAGTCATTGATACGTTTTTCAGCATTTGTAATTCCAACAGCCTTTAACATATCAAGAGCTTTTGCCCAAGCATCCTTCTTATTCATGCCTTTATGTTTCATTAGAGGTTCAGCAATTTGTTGTCCAATTTTCATTGTTGGGTCTAAAGAAGTCATTGGATCTTGGAAAATCATGGAAATCTCTTTTCCTCGAACGGATTGCATTTCTTTTTCTGATTTCTTCAAAATGTCTTGTCCGTTGAAGTTAATTTCACCGCCAACAACCTTAGCGTTATTTGCTAAAAGACCAATTATTGCTTTAGTTGTAACAGACTTACCTGAACCTGATTCCCCTACAATTGCTAGGGTTTCACCTTTATCTAAGTGGAAACTCACATCGCGGATGGCTTTAACTTCGCCGGCATAGGTGTGGAAATCCACTTTTAAATTTTTAACATCTAAAATTCTTTCTGCCATTGTTTAAAACCTACCTTCTTGTCTTTGGATCGAATGCATCACGTAAACCGTCACCTAAAAGGTTAAATGCAATCATCAATACACACAATACAATTGCTGGATACCACATTTGATATGGTAAGAATTGGAAGTTCTTTTGTCCTTCATTCAACAATACCCCTAAAGAAGTTTCTGGAGCTGTAATACCGATACCGATAAAGCTCAAGAATGCTTCGAAGAAGATAGCTGATGGAATTGTGTACATTGTTTGAATAATGATGATACTTGATAAGTTTGGTACCAAGTGTTTCCATGCAATTTTTGTAGGTGACTCACCTAATGTTCTTGCGGCTAATACATATTCTTGTGTTTTCAAGGACAGCGTTTCGGCACGAATCATACGAGCCATGGTTGTCCATGAAGAAATTGCGATAGCTAAGATAATAGAAGTCATACCTGGCTTCAATACTACCAGCATCAAAACAACGATAACAAGGTTAGGGATAGAGGAAATAATTTCGATAATACGTTGCATAACATTATCTACTCTACCCCCTTTCCATCCTGAGATGATGCCATAGGCGACCCCAACTGTTAAATCAAAGAATGTTGCGACTAGAGCTACAATCAATGAAACTTTTGTACCGTAAATAATACGTTGAGCTAATGAACGTCCTAAATAATCAGTTCCTAAATAGAAATACTTGTCTTTTGGAACATCATTTTTAGCATAAGCATCTACCCAGACACCGCCTTGCTTAATCTTACCGTTAAGACCATTAATTGCATCTAGACCTGGAACCTTAGCTGGTAAGTTTGCATATTGTGGCTGAGACTTAACTAATGTACTTTTATTAATGAATGGTGTTGAACCAAATGCTACAATCACCATCAATAAGATAACAATCAAAGAGACAACTGCACCTTTGTTCTTCTTCAATCTTAACCATACGTCTTGAGTAAAGGTAAGTGAGGGAGCAGCGATTTTTTCATTATCTTGAGCTTCGCCTTTTGCTAAAGGTTCGAAACTATCTGGACTTAATTTTAATTTTTCTTCCATTACTTATTCCCTCCATTTCCTTCAAGTCTAATACGTGGATCAATCAATCCATAGATGATGTCAGTAATTAAAATAACTACTACCAATCCGATTGAGAAGACCATTGTTACCCCCATAATAGTTGGGTAATCATTAGTCATGATTGACTTAACAAATTGTTCTCCAATTCCTGGAATGTTAAAGACATTTTCGATAACCATAGAACCTGTCATTAAAGCAACTGTATAAGGTCCTAATAATGTAACTAATGGAATCAAACTGTTTCTTAATGCATGGTGATAAACCACTTCAAATTTACTTAAGCCCTTTGCTTTAGCCAATTCAATATAATCAGAGTTCAATACTTCAACCATACTTGTACGGATAAAACGAGCTGTTTCAGCTAATGGTCCTACCCCTAAAGCAATTGTTGGTAAAATTGTATTGGAGAATTGACCCCAACCTGCAATTGGGAACCAGCCCAATTTCAAAGCAATATAGTATTGTAACAAGATAGCTAACACGAAGTTTGGTACAGATTTACCAATAATCGCAATTACTGTTGCTCCTGTATCAGCCCATGTATTATGCTTGATAGCTGCAGCTGCACCTAGAATTACACCGAAGAAAACTCCGAAGATCATTGCTTGTAAACCTAGTTGCATTGAAGCACCTAAACGACTTGAAATTAAGTATGCTACTGGTTGGTTACTATATTGGAAAGAAGTTCCAAAATCACCATGGAACATACCAAAGATGTAAATCAAATATTGTTCCCAAATAGGTTTATCCAAACCATATTGTTTGTTCATTATTTCAATTTGTGAAGCTGTCATTTTAGCTTGGTTCGTATATGGTGTTCCGGGCATCAATTTCATTAAGAAGAATGTGATTGTCGCAACCAGGAACAATGTTAATAGCATATACAAAACACGTTTTAATAAGTATTTACGCATATCAATTAGTCCCTTCATTCTATTATTTAAATTAAAAAAATCTCATAAATAACTGTGGGGTAAAATAAAATCGGTGACTAAATCTAAATCTAGCCCCCGATTTATTAAATAATTTTAGAACTAAACTTCTATAAATTATTTTGCGATGTAGGTATCCTTGAAGTTCAAGTTAGCACCTGCTGTATTGTAGATGATACCTTTAACTTTATCATTTACCATCCATGCTTGGTTTCTGTAGTAAAGTGGTGTTACACCTTGATCTTGAAGTAAGATCTTTTCAGCTTTTTCTAGATCACTCCAACGATCACTTGCAGAACTAGCATTCTTAGAAGCAGCGATCAACTTGTCATATTCAGCATTGCTCCACTTACCATTATTTTGTTCGTTGTTTGATGTAAACAAGTCTAAGAATGAGATAGGATCAGCGAAGTCTGCACCCCAAGCTGATAATACTACATCGAAATCACCGTTTGTTGAACGGGATATACGTGTCTTAAATGGAACTGTTTGTGTATTAACTGTTACCTTATCACCAAATGCTTCTTTCAATTGACTTTGAAGAGCTTCAACAGACTTCTTAGCGCCGTCTGTATCATCTGTCAAAATAGCAAATTCTAATTTGTCTTTACCTAATTCTTGTAAACCTTTGTTGAACAATTCTTTAGCTTTAGCTTTGTTGTATGTCATATCTGTCTTGTCAGATACAACGCTTTGGAAGTCTTTTCCATTAACTTTTGTCAATCCAACTGGTGTTACAGATGTAGCAGCTGTATTTTCACCACCAAGAACTTTTAAGTAGTCCTTACGATTGATAGCTAGAGAAATTGCTTTACGGATATTAGCGTTCTTAAATTCTTCTTTTGTTTGGTTGTATTGTAAGTAGAATGTTGTACTTTCATGGAAGACTCTATAATCTTTTTGTCCCTTTAATTGCTTTGTTTGTTCAGCACTTAATAATGTACCATCTAACTTACCAGATTGGAATAAGTTGTAACCTGTATTAGTATCCTTAACTACTTGGTAAGTAATCTTGTCTAATTTAACAGCTTTCTTATCCCAGTAATCATCGTTCTTAACTAATTTCCAGCTTAAGTTAGAACCTGTCCAACCTTCTTGCTTGAAAGGTCCGTCATAAACGAAGTACTTAGAAGCTGTACCATACTTGCTACCATATTTTTCAACAACTTTTTGGTTTTGTGGGAAGAATAATGGGAATCCCATCAATAATTTGAAGTATGGAATCTTCTTATCTAATGTAACAACTAACTTGTAGTCACCGTCTGCTTTAACACCTAATTCAGAAACTGACTTCTTACCTTTCATAATAGCGTCAGCGTTCTTAATACCACTGAATAGGTAAGCATATTGTGAACCTGTCTTAGGATTTACTGTACGTTGCCAGGAATATACAAAGTCTTTTGCGGTTACTTTATCACCGTTAGACCATTTTGCATCCTTACGTAAAGTAAATGTATATGTAAGGCCGTCTTTACTTACGGTTGTCTTTGTAGCAAGACCCGGTGTGATCTTACTGTCTTTTCCTAAACGATATAAACCTTCAGTAACATTGTTTAATTGGTTAAAACCAACAACGTCTGTTACTTTAGAAGGGTCTAATGTGGAAATTTCAGCATTGTCTTCCCAGTGAAGAGTTTTGCCGGAATCGCCGCTCTTTGATCCACAAGCAGCTAATGTGAATGCTGACACTGCTAAAGTAGCGCCAACTGCTAATAGCTTTTTAAACTTCATTTCATTTACCCCTTTCTTCAGTTAAAAAAGTTATCTTATATCATGGTTAGATTATATAATACTTACTGAAAAATTACAACATTTTAATTTTTCTTTTATAAATATATTTTTTTGCTATTAAATTGAAATTTGAATTATGCTCATCAAACACTATTTAAAGCTTAAAACACCTTATAAACGCTGATATAAAGGCTATAACCATTGTTGTAATAATTCTAAAACAATGATAATTCAGATTAACAAAATTCAAATTTTCTCTTATTATTACGATTAAATTATTTATTATGCTTTAAAAAAAGGCATAATTCATTTTTTGTTCACTCTAGTAAAAACTAAAATTAAGCTCTATCACAGCTTATTTTATTATCAAATTACGAATTTTAATAATAAATCATCCTCATAAAACCAATCTATATTTTTGTTAAATTACAACATTTCTCATAATACTATTAAATTGGTACAAAAAAATAGTCGCAACTGATGCGACTATTTTCTTCTATATTTAATTCTTTCCTTTTTGTCCATCTTTTCCATGTCTAATAAAGAAAATCAATGACAATAATAATAGAAATACTGCTCCAACTGATACTGAAACTCGTGTATCAGGGTTAACAAACATAAAGAGAACTATTATTACCAATGCAATGATTGCCAGATAATTAGATAATGGATAGAATGGCATCTTAAATGGATGTTCTTCTAGCATATGTGCATTTTGACGACGGAAACGCAATTCTGATAATAGAATTACAAACCAAGGTACTAATCCAGGTAATACACTGGAACTATAGACAATTACAAATAAATTAGCTGAAGATTTACTAAAGATAGAAAGGACAATGTTCAAAATAAATCCAATCAAAATCCCACTTGAAATCGTCAAAATAGCGACATTAGGTACCACATGTTTAGACAACTTACTGAAAATGCTTGGTGCTTCTTTATCTACTGATAACTTAAATAACATTCTACTAGAACTATAAATTCCTGAGTTAGCCCCAGACATTGCAGCTGTAAGAACAACAAAATTAATAATTCCAGCTGCACCAGCAATACCTACTTTAGTAAATGTTTCAACAAATGGTGAACCTACAGAAGCTAATTGATTCCATGGATAAATTGTCACAATCACAAAAATTGCTCCAATATAGAAAATCAAAATTCTCCATACAATTGATTTTACAGATGCTACAATTGCATGTTTAGGATTTTCTGCTTCACCAGCTGTAATTCCTAGTAACTCAATCCCTTGATAAGAACCAACAATAATAGATAGAGAAAACATAAATCCTTTAAATCCACCTGTGAAAAATCCACCATGTTTCCAAAGGTTTGATAATCCAATCGCATGCCAGTTATTTCCTAATCCAAGGAAGATAACCATTAATCCAATAATTATCATTAAGATAATCGTAACAACTTTTATCATCGCAAAATAAAATTCCAATGTCCCATACGCCTTGGCAGATGCAAGATTTGCTAAAGTCAATGTTACGACAACCACCAATCCTGAAATCCAATCTGGTAAATGTGGCCACCAGAAATTCAGATATTGAGTAACAGCGATAACTTCACTAATTCCTACAACAATATATTGGAAAATATTGCTCCATTTTGTTAAATATCCAGCCAGTGGATGTATGTAGTTAGTTGCATAATCAGCAAATGATCCCGTTCCTGGTGTTATATAGATCATTTCTCCTAAAGCTCGCATAACCGCATATAGTAATACACCTACTACTGCATAAGCCAATAATACTGAAGGACCAGTCCATTTAATTGTAGATGTAGATCCCATGAATAATCCAACACCAATTGTTCCACCTAAAGCTATCATCTCCATCTGTCCTGATGATAGCGACCTATTCAGGCCCCCATTTATATTATCCTTATTTTTGCTCATATAGATTCCTCATTTCCTTGCCAACTAAATTTCTACTCAGTTGGATCGTCTAAATACATAAAAAAGCCAACCATCCAACTTTTCTCACAATATATTTTTAGTTTGTGATTAGCTGATCTAGTTGACTTTGTATTTTGCATTCATTTTAATAATAGCATACCAAATTAACTCAACCAGCTTACACAGTGGTTGAGGTGGTGGTTGTATTCAATTTGTTATTATCATTGATATGTAAGTTAATCATCATTACAACCTCCAATTACATTTAAGTATACTATTAGAATACCATTAAAATAAAATGGGTGCAAGTTTTAATTTTTAAAATAAAAACCAACTACATACCATAATCTCGGTATATAATTGGTTTCTATTTTTTATGCACGTGCTTTATATTCACCTGTTGTAGTGTTTATTACTAATGTATCTCCTACATTAATAAAGTCTGGAACTGTAACTACTAATCCTGTTTCCATTGTTGCTGGCTTACCACCACTAGCTGCTGTAGCACCCTTAATTGTTGGTTCAGTTTCAGTTACTTTCATTTCAACAGTTGTTGGCAATTCAATCCCAATTAATTCATTTTTACAAAAGTCTAGTTGAACTTCCATATTTGGCATTAAATACTTTTCTTCATTTGCTAATTGTTCTTTAGTTAATTCATATTGTTCATAAGTATCCATATCCATAAATACTTCAAGGTCGCCTTCACCATATAGGTATTGGGCATTTTTCTTATCAACTATGGCTAACTCTACTTTTTCAGAAGGACGCATGGTTGTTTGAACGATTGCTCCTGTTCGCACATCATTTAATTTCATTTGCATAACAGTATTTCCCTTACCAGGCTTGTGGTGATTTGCTTCCAACACCTTAATAAGTTTACCGTTCATTTCAAAAATCATACCTTTTTTCAAGTTAATTGCTTCTACCATAATCTAATTTCTCCTATTCTTGTGATAATTTTATTGTTTAATTGTCACAAAATGATGGAGGCGACTGTGGTAAAGCGAATCCTCTTAGTGTCATAAAATTTCCTCGCTTTACTATTGTAATACTTCTAATTATACCGTAGTTTAGATTAACTTACATTAAATAGTCAGCTAAAACTTTTAATACTCCCGAATCATTATTATTAGGGGCGATTTTATCGGCTACCTTTTTCACTTCATCGCTACCATTTTCCATTGCATAGCTAAGTCCTGCAGCTTTTAACATCTCTAAATCATTTCCACCATCGCCAAAAGCTACTAAATCATCTAAGGTTAAATTCCAACTTGCTAGCATTTTTTCTAATCCGACAGCTTTATTGACATGTGGCAAGATTAAATCAAAATTTCCAAAACCACTTGAAGTAGCAAAAACTCTTCCTGCAAATTTTTTGTTAATTTCATCAACCGTTGATAAAGTTTTTTCTTTAGGAACATCAACTGTAAATTTGAAAAATACATCATCAGGAAGTTGCTCGAAGCTATCAACAATTTTATGCTTAGGTAAATAATATTTCATCATCTTAACAAATTTTGAATCTGAATTCTTTTCTAGATATGCATTTTCTTTCCCACATAAAGCTGGTGTTAATTCTGGTCTTTGTGCCATAAACTCTACTAACTCTTCAACTAAACTTCGATCTAATTGTTCATAGCTTAGATCTTTCCCATCATCTACCAAGTACATTCCATTTTCGGCAACGAAGGACATATCTTTCCAATATTCAGTAAAATCTAATCTCGTTCTTTCAAATTGATTACCACTAGCTACAATAAAATGAATATCTTTTTCTTTCATCTTATTTAATAACTCAGAAAATAATTTTTTATCATAGCTTTTATCATCTCTTAAAAAGGTTCCATCCATATCAATCGCTACAGCTTTAAAAGGTATCATCTAATAATCCCACCATCTCTAATCTATTTTATTATATTCTTCAATTTCAATATCATTTTCTGTTACTTTTAACTTAGTAATTGATCCATTCTGAGGATAGTTTTCCCCAACATTAATATTATCTCCATATTTATCAGCCAAACTGGCAATTGTACTACCATGACATACCAATAAAACAGTTTCTCCATCTTTATGATTTTTTCTTAGATAGTCAAAGCCTGAATTTATTCTCTTCCAGTATGTCTTACTATCTTCACTTTCATGAAATGGATCAGTCTCATGCATAAAATCTTTAATCTCATCTAAAGGATACTTATTTACAAGTTCTTTAAATGAACCTGCTCCATGTGTTGCACCAATTAACATCCATGTTTGTGGTGAATCACTACCTTCAAAATAACCATACTTTTGTTCACGAAACTCCATCATTGCTTGTGGTTCTTTTAAATCACCTGATACTTTATTTTCACTCAAAATGTACTCACAAGTACGAATTGCACGCATTGTATCTGAACTATACGCTTTATCAAACTTAATATTTTCTAGGATTTTACCTGCTTGTTTACCATCTTGAATTCCTTTTTCAGTCAATGGTGAGTCTACCCATCCTTGCATCTTCTTATAACGATTCAATAATGTTTGCCCATGGCGTACAATGTAAACTGTTATTGCCATTTTATCACTTCCTAAATTTAAACTCATTGATTCTATTATATCACTTTTTAAAGCGGTTACTTTAGTTAATAAAATTTTACAAAATAAAAGACTAGAGAAATTCCCTAGTCATTAATTTTTATGCAATTTTTACCCTATTCAACATCAAAGAACTTATCATTACGGATATAGAGCTAAATGCCATTGCTAATCCTGCTAATTCCGGACTTAGAGTTAAACCAATGCCAGAAAAGATCCCTGCTGCCACTGGAATTCCCAAGCCATTATAGATAAATGCCCAGAATAGATTTAACTTAATGCGATTAAAAGTCTTTTCACTCATCATTAAAGCTTTGACTACGTCTTCTAGGTCATTTTTCACTAAGACAATGCCACCAGATTCGATTGCAATATCTGTTCCTGCTCCCATAGCAATTCCGACATTAGCAGTTGTTAAAGCTGGTGCATCATTAATTCCATCACCAACAAAAGCAACATTTCTACCTTGATCTTGCAACATTTCAATATGGTGTGCCTTATCTTGTGGTAAAACATCCGCTATCACTTCATCAATTCCTACTTCGTTGGCAATAACTTCTGCTACTTGTTGATTATCACCCGTTAACATAACTGTTTTTAGCCCACGTTTTTTCAAATCACTAATTGCCTTAGCTGAAGTTGCCTTTGGAATGTCTTGAATTGCAATTAAACCTATGACTTCATCATTTTTACCTACAACTACAACTGTCTTTGCATCAGATTGTAAGTTCTTCATTTGTGCTTGAAGTTCTTGAGATATATTCCAATCCTCAATAAGCTTAGTGTTTCCCACGACTACTCGTTGCTCATCAATTATACCTGTAATTCCTTTTCCTTCAACTGCTGTAAAATTATTTACTTCAAATAATTTTATCTGTTGTTCTACTGCTTTATCCATAATTGCAGTGGCTAATGGATGCTCAGAATTTTTTTCTAAGCTAGCAGCAATTTGTAATATTTCATCTTTATTACCGATAATATCTGTAACTTTAGGCTTACCTTCAGTAATTGTACCTGTTTTATCAAAGACTACGGTATCAATTTTATCAGTTGCTTCTAGTACTTCACCGTCTTTAATAAGAATTCCCATCTTTGCACTACGTCCGGTTCCTACCATTAGAGCTGTTGGAGTTGCAATTCCCAAGGCACATGGACATGCAATAATAACAACTGATACCGCAAATAACAGTGAAGTAACATTACTATTTCCTAAAAATACATACCATACCAGGTAAGTAAGAATAGCAATAATTAACACTACCGGTACAAAGATATTTGCAATCTTATCCGCTGTTTTTTGAATCGGAGCATGACTATTTTGAGCTTTTTTAACCATTTCAACAATCTGAGCTAACATTGTATCTTTACCTACCTTATCAGCTTTGAAAAGGAAAGTTCCAGTATTATTCAATGTTGAACCAATAACTTTATCACCCACTTTTTTCGTTACTGGCATACTTTCACCTGTTATCATTGATTCATCTACTGTCGAACTTCCTTCGATTATTTCTCCATCTACAGCTATCTTTTGACCAGGTTTCACACGAATAACGTCGCCTACTTTTATATCATCTAATGGTACCATTTGAGACTTACCATCTACTATTACTTCAGCTTCTTTAACTTGTAAGTTTAATAATTTTTCAACTGAACTATTAGCATTGTTTCTCATCTTTTCTTCAAAAACTTGACCTAACAAGATGAATGTTATAACAAAAGCTGCACTCTCAAAAAATACATCTTGACCTGTAAACATCGCATAAATACTATACACATAAGCTGTAGCTGTTCCAATTGCTACCAATGTATCCATATTAGCATGATGATTTTTAAAAGCCGCCCATGCACTATGAAGGAATGGTCTTGCTGAAATTACCATTACAATTGTTGTTAAAATAAACATTGTATACGTATGTCCAGGCAACATCCAACCAAATGGCTTTAGTATCATTTCAAAAAACATTGGTAATGAAAATATTAACGAAATCCAAAATCTTGCTCTAATTGTCATTACTCAATCACTACCTTACCCTTAAACATATTCATGCCACAAGCAAAATCAATTTCACCTGCTTTACTCGTATCTAAATCAAATTCTTGTGGTTCATTTAGTGGTAAATCTTGCTGTTTAACATTCAAGGCTGGAATATTTAGTTGATCTAAGCATCCTTTATCACTGATTCGATTAAACACTAATTTAACTGGTTCTCCAACTTTGACCTTAACTTCACTTGGTTTGTATCCACCATCTACTGTTATTTCTACTTTATTCATATTTGATTCCTACTTTCTATTTAATAATTACTTTTCCATGAAACATATTCATACCACAGGCAAAACCATATTCTCCTGCTTTATCAGTATTAATTTCTATTTTAGTATTTTCGTTCTCTGGCAACATCTTGCTGATACCAAAATCAGAGAATACAACTTGTTCCAAACAACTAGAAGGATCTTTACGGTAAAAATTAATTACCGCTGGAACTCCCTTTTTAAGTACCACTGTTTCTGGCGAATAACCACCGTCAACTTTAACTGTAACTTCTTGAACATTATCTGCAACATCAGCTGTAACAGCCTCTTTTTCATGTTTTCCAAAAAACCACCATGAAATAAAACCGATTAAAGCAATCCCTATTACTAAAACAATAATTTTTGTAATCATAGGCTCACTCCTTTTTATATTTACATTTGTAATCACAACTATATATTAATCTTAAGAATTATAGTTGTCAATAAAATAAAATATACTGACCTAAGTTTTTTTTACTTATGCCAGTATATTTTTTTAATTTATGATACTCGATATTAATCGGGCAATATTCTCAGTCGTTCTTTCTACGTTTTGTGGACCTTTTTCTAAAGACTCTTCTATACTTTCAGCTTTATCTACAATTCCAAAAATTGCAGATATTCCTATATCGTACAGTTCCTCGATTCTCTCCCCTAAGTATCCTGCTTCAGCAAAAACCGGTTTGTGATACTTTTTAGCAACTTGAGCTACTCCAAATGGGGTTTTCCCATATTTAGTTTGAAAATCCATCCCGCCTTCACCGGTAAATACATAGTCTGCTTGAGATATTTTTTCTGCTAGTTCAACTGTATTAGCTACTACTTCCACACCAGATTGTATCTTAGCATCTAAAAATGCTATTAAACCTGCACCTAAGCCTCCTGCTGCACCACTACCTGCAATATCTTCTACATTCTTACCTATATCTCTTCTTATAATTTCAGCATAATGTATCAATCCTTTATCCAATAATTCAACTTCATCTGGAGTTGCTCCTTTTTGTGGTCCAAACACTGCTGCTGCACCCTTTTTACCAGTTAATATATTTTCTACATCACTAGCAATAATAAAGTTTACTTTTTTCACTCGTTTATCCAGATTTTCCATTGAAATCTTATCAATTTTAGCAAGATTACTACCGGTTAGTTCAATATTATTTCCATACTTATCAGTAAATTTCACCCCTAAAGCTTGAGCCATACCAATACCACCATCAACAGTTGCACTTCCACCAATTCCTATAATAATAGTTGATACTCCCTTATTTAAAGCTGCTTTTATTAATTCTCCAGTACCATAAGTAGTAGTTACTAAAGGATTTCTAACTTTGGGATCTACTAACATTAATCCACTTGCTTGGGCCATCTCAATTACAGCAGTCTTTTTATCTCCTAAAATTCCATAATATGCTCTTACTTTTTGTTTAGGTAATGGTCCTTGAACTTTAACATACTCTTTATAACCATTTGTAGCATCAACTAAAGATTCCACTGTACCTTCTCCACCATCAGCCATTGGTACGTGTACAATTTCTGCATCACTGAAAACTTTTCTTATACCTTTTTCCATAGCAACACACACTTCCTTAGCAGTCATGCTTTCTTTAAAAGAATCTGGTGCTAATACAAATTTTTTCATAATCATTACCTCTTTAATTTAAAAATATGAGTAAAATTGCCTTAGACTTGCATATTCACCGCAATACTCTGCTATACAGATTATCTAAAATACACAATTTAATTAAATCCTAACAAATTTATAGATTCATTCCCGTTATTTTTAATCTTATTAACTTATTTAAGCCATAAGAATATTCAACTTAAAACTAATAAATAAAATATTTTCATCTCAATTTATTTTTCACTATCTGTCTTCTAAAAAACTCTCTATGCTATAATTAGACCGTAGAAAATATATTTAAGGGAGGCGTTTATTTTGCAACAAATTCGTTCAGATTTGCAATTTATCGATCACTATATCAATGTTTTCAAACGTAGTTGGGGAAGCTACTTGTTTTTCTTTTTAGGGATTAATTTGTTTATTGAAGCAATTATTATCCCCATTTTTACATTTTTAACTAGTTGGATTTTAAAGCTAAGTCATATTCCATATGTTTCATATACTAATATTTTAGAAATTATCACTCATCACCCTGTTGGATCACTGGCTCTCATTTTAGAACTAGTTCTAATAGTTGGTGTAATTTTCTTCCAATTTACGTTTTTACTAACAGGTATTACTAACATTTCTAGAGATAATTTTTCACTTAAAGAAGTTTGGTTTGCATCTTGGAGACGACTAATCCAACTCCGTCCAACAAGCGTTCTATTCTTTATTGGTTACTTCATTCTTATTATACCTTTTGCCAATTTAATTTTTAAAACACCTTTATTAAATAAGGCAAAAATTCCAGCATTTATTATTGATTTTTTGTTAACTAAATGGCAATTTGCTCTATTATTAGCAATTGCTTACCTAATTATTTTTTACCTAGGACTTAGATTACTATATACTCTTCCTTTAATGATTATTCAAAATTATCATACTCGTGAAGCTGTGTCTAAAAGTTTTAGTCTAACTCGACATCAAAATCTTGCGAACCTTCGCAGAATGCTTGTTATTTCTATTTATTTTGGCATCATTTCTGCAGTTGGATATTTGCTAATTATATTTCTTCAAGCTGGTTTTGATAAATTTCCCAAACCCTTTGACTTAATTATGGCTATTATCATGCTAGCAATTATACAAATTTTTAGTACTTTTATTGCTACACTTGTTAGTTTTCTTTTACTTCAAATGACTTTACCAACTGAAGTATTTAAAGGACATCCTACTTTTTACCATACTAATCACATTAATCAACGTAAGAAAAAAATTAGAGTTACTACTATTGTCCTAATTAGCTTTATCGCTCTACTATCTTTAACTAATAACTATTTTTATTTACATAACAACGATACTCCACCACTTCGCATTTCACATCGAGGTGTTGATGATGAGAATGGTGTTCAAAATACAATACCTGCTATGGCTGCAACCATTAAAGAACATCCCGATTTTATTGAAATGGACATTCACGAAACCAAAGATCATCAATTCGTTGTTATGCATGACGAAAACTTAAAAAATCTTACAGGTGTTAATAAAGCTCCTTACCAATTAACTTTAGCTCAAATTACAAAATTAATAGCTCACGAAAATGGTCACTCAGCTCATGTAGTTAGTTTTGATGATTATCTAGCCTATGCCAATAAGCATCACCAGAAGTTATTAATTGAGATCAAAACTACTCCACATGATTCAAAAAATATGATTGATATCTTTTTAAAAAAATACCAAAAGGATATTTTAAAATATCATCATGAAGTTCATTCTTTAGACTATAATGTTGTCAGACAAATTAAGTCTAAAGCTCCAAAAGTATTTGTAAGTTATATCTTACCTTACAACTTCACTTATCCTCAGACCCCTGCCAATGCATATAGTATGGAGCAATCTACATTAACTGATTCTTTTATTATCGAAGCTCTTTTTAACCAACAAAAAGTGTATGCTTGGACCGTCAATACTGATAGTGAGATGAATAGAATTTTATGGTTAAATACTGATGGAATTATTACAGACAATCTTTCATCCCTAGATGGTAAAATAACTGATTTTTACGATGATCCTTCTTATGCTAATATGATTTTTAACTACATTACAGTTATCCCTTATAATAATTCAATGACTAGTGAAGCTAGTGTGTAAGCGTAACAATTGACAGCTAACTTTTTGTAAGCTATAATGCAGATAACTTATTTATCGGAGGTAATGCTAAGTGTCTAATGGATATCAAGCAAAAACAGATATTTGTTGTTGTGGATTGTGCCCTATGCCATCCACCATTTAGTATGCATGTATTCTTTTGGTAGATATCAAGGCACAGGACAATCTTATCTTTGTTCTGTGCCTTTTATTGTTTTAAATACATAACCGATAAAGTAAGTTAAAATTTTAGTGTAGAAAGAAGTGGGAAGAATGTCGCGGCAACCATTGAAAATTGGAATTTTAAATCTTATGCATGACAAAGAAGATACTCAAAAAAGATTTTCTAGAGTCTTAAGAGATACAGGTGAAAATTTAGAAATAACTTATTTCTATCCTGTTAATCATTATAAGAATCGTGAAGTTCCAGAATTAGTGGCTAAAATATCTCAACCATTAGATTTAAAATTAGTTCGTCAGATGGATGCTTTCATCATTACAGGTGCACCCTTAGAAAAATTACCATTTTTAGATATTACCTATCTTGATGAATTACAGGGACTAATGGATACTCTAGAAAAGCAAAATATCTCTCAACTCTATGTTTGCTGGGGTGGTATGGTTGCTCTTAATTACTTCTACGGTATTCATAAAGAAATGTTAGATGCTAAACTTTTTGGTATTTATCCACAAAAAATTACTAATCAAAGTAATTTGCTTAAGGGTTTAACTAATGGTTTCTTAGCACCGCATGCACGTTACGCTGAAATGAGTAAAGATGACATTCTTTCATCTAAAGACTTAATTATTAATGCTTATTCATCAACCGGACATTTATTCTTAGTGTCTGCAAAAAATAAGCCTCAACACTTCTTATTCTCACACCTAGAATACGGTCCTAATGCCTTTATAAAGGAATATCACCGCGAATTAAATGCTCGAGGAGGTGATGCTGTTGGCTTGGCAAAACCAACAGGATACTTTAAGGATGATAATAATATGAGCCAACCCCAATTTACTTGGGAAAATACACAAAAAAAATTCTTTAAAAATTGGATTACTACAATAACTAATCATTAAGGAGGACTCCCTATGTCAAAAATTTATAATTCTATCTTAGATACTATTGGAAATACACCTATCGTGAAATTAAATCATGTTGTACCTGAAGATGCTGCTGATGTTTATGTAAAACTTGAATTCTTTAATCCTGCAGGTTCAGTTAAAGATCGAATTGCTTTAGCAATGATTGAAAAAGCTGAAAAAGATGGCATTTTAAAACCAGGTGATACTATTGTTGAACCAACTTCTGGTAATACTGGTGTTGGTTTATCTGCAGTAGCTTCTGCTAAAGGCTATCATTTAATTATTACTATGCCTGAAACTATGAGTGACGAACGTAAAAAATTGATGCGTGCTTATGGAACTGAACTTATTCTCACACCAGGTTCTGAAGGTATGGCAGGTTCCATTGCTAAAGCTGAAGAATTAGTTCAAACTAAGGGTTACTTCATGCCTATGCAATTTAAGAACTTAGCTAACCCTGAAATTCATGAACTTACAACTGGTAAAGAAATTGTTGCTGCTTTTGGTAGCGATAATTTACCAGACGCTTTTGTTGCTGGTGTAGGTACTGGTGGTACTTTAACTGGAATCGGTCGTGCTTTAAAGAAGGCTTCTTCAGACGTAAAAGTATATGCTCTTGAACCTTCTGAATCCCCACTACTCAAAGAAGGCAAAAAAGGTGCGCACAAAATTCAAGGTATCTCTGCTGGCTTTATCCCTGATACTTTAGATCGTGAAATTTATGATGATGTTGTAGAAGTTTCAAGTGATGAAGCATTTGAAACTGCACGTGAAGTTGCCAAAAAAGAAGGTTTCCTACCTGGTATCTCTGCCGGTGCTAACATTCATGGTGCCATTGAATTGGCTAAAAAATTAGGTAAGGGTAAGAAAGTTATTACAGTTGCTCCTGACAATGGTGAACGTTATCTTTCTACCGCTTTATATCAATAAAATATAATACAAAAAATAATAATCGCTAAAGATTACGTAATTAAAACGTTAATCTTTAGCGATTATTTTAGTTTAGAGATCTAAATCTCAATCTTTATTTATTACTTACCGAAATATGCTCTTGTGTAGTCTGTTTCACCTACTGAATGCCACATAACACCCTTTAAGTTGCTATTTACTAAGTGACTTTCTGTCATTGTGTACAATGGTACTACTGGCATATCATCATTTAATTGTTTTTGCATGTTTCTCATATTTTCCCAATACTTATTAGTATCAGTACCATTTTGCTTAGCTAATTCCAATTGCTTGTTGTAGTACTCGCTAGCATATTTACCATAATTTTGTGGATTAGTCTTAGATAATACATCGAAATCACTGATTGGATCTGCAAAATCAGCTAACCACAAAGTATAATTCATATCAAAATTACCGTTACTTACTTTATCATTAGCACTCTTGTCAGGAACAGATACTACATTTACTTCTGCACCTTTTAATTTTGTTTCAACTTGTGATTGAACAAATTGACCTACATTTTTAGAAATTGTTTGATCATCTGTAACAAGTGTCAATGTTACTTTCTTCTTGTTAAGTTCTTTCAAACCTTCATTCCATAATTCTTGACCTTTTTTCAAATCATAAGTTGTAGAAGGTTTCATTTCTGTTGCAAAGTCTTTGTTTGTAGTAGGATCTTTAGCTAATCTAGGAGCAACATATGTATCACCTGCTGTTGATCCATCGCTTAGTACTTTATTGGCTAATTGTTTTCTATTTAGAACTAAATACAAAGCTTGTCTTAATTTTTGATTTTGGAAAGCTTTATTGTTTTGTAGATTTAATCTTAAATAATATGTTCCTGCTCTGTATACATGCTTCAGATCTTTATCTTTCTGCAAACCTTGAGCTGTAGTTCCTGTAACTAATGCATCATCTAACTTATTATCTTGGAACAATTGATGAGCAGTATTTGAATCTTTAACTACTTGCATAGAGATTTTCTTCAAATGAACATCTTTCTTATCATAGTAGTACTTATTACGTGTTAAATCCCAACTTTCATTAGTACCGGTCCAACCTGTTACCTTAAATGGTCCGTTATATACTAATCTTGTACTTGAAGTACCATATCTTTTTCCTTCTTTGTTAACGTATTTTGTACTTTGTGGGAAGAAAGCTGGCATTACCATCATTTGACTAAAGTAAGGCATTGGATACTCTAACTGAACTTGAAGTGTAGTGTCATTTAATGCTTTTACACCTAAGTCAGAAGCTGGCAATTCACCACTTGAAACTTTAGTAGCATTTTTGATTCCAGTAAATATGTAGTTATATCCTGATTTAGCTGATGGACTTGCTGATCTTCTCCATGAAGTTACAAAGTCTTGAGCTGTAACTTTAGAACCATCAGACCACTTAGCATCTTTTTTGATATGGAAGGTATAAGTCTTTCCATTGTTAGTTGGTTTTACAACTTTTGTAGCCATCGCTGCTACTGGCTTACCATTTTTGTCCATTCTATATAGACCTTCCATTGACTGAACTAGCACATTCCATTGAGGCAAAGTTGCTACATTAGAGTTATCCAACGATTGAACTTCAGCTGTTTGCATTAACTTTAATGTGTCCTTTGAACTATTCTTTCCTGAACACGATGCTAGTAAGAATGTGCCTGCTAAAACAACTGGAACTAATCGCAATACTTTCTTGAATTTCATATTCTCATCTTCTCCCTTAATCGTCACTATTCTTTTCCAAATGTTCCGTCTTCTACTTCTGATACAAACTTGTATAAGCTCTTGAAGAATGCTTCTGGATTATCTTCATTGTGGCAATGTCCACCGTCCGGAGTTAATACCAATCTAGAGTTTGGTAAAGTATCTTGCATTCTTCTAGCTACATCTAATGGCATTGTGTCAAATTCACCAAATGTCAATAAAGTAGGTACTTTTACATTTGCTAACTTATCTCGTACACTCCAACCATTCAAAGTTCCTACCATCACAAATTCATTATTTCCCTGGAAATAATTGTATACATCTGTTGCCATTGTATTGACCATATGTGAAACTTTTGGATGTCTAGTAACATATTTAGCATAGAGCTTTTTCAACAATTCTTGATACATTGGATCATCAAAATTTTCAGCTTCTTCAACATCTTTCATATATTGAACTTCTAAACTATTAAACATTTCTTCTCTTAACTTGTTGATATGAGTTGTATATTCTTCAATATTATCAATCATACTGAAAACAACTAAGCCTTTTAAATGTTCTCCGTATTTTAAAGCATATTCTTGTGCTAGAAGTCCGCCCCATGAATGGCCAACTAAATAAAAATTATCTAATCCCAATTTTTTTCTAACTTCTTCTAGTTCTTCCAAATAATAATCAAGCGTTAAATAATGTTTATTTTCTTCCAAAGAAAAGTCTGGCTGATCTGAATAAAACGAACCCAATTGATCGTAGGTATAAACTTCTACACCCTTATCATTTAAATTTTGAGCAAAATTTTCAAATTCTTCATGATTTCCTCCAGGACCACCATGCACGCATAACATCTTAACGGGACCTTCCCCTTCCTTTCGAGTAAATAGATGATATCCATTATCTAGTTCTAAAAGTTTTGTTCCTTGTTTCATTAGTAATTCACCTCATAATTTTATTGAGAAAATTATTAAGCAATTAAAAACGCCCTATAGAAGTTTAATTACTTCTATAGGGCGTTTCCGCGGTACCACCTATTTTTATTGATCAACAAAAATTAATCAACATCTCTTTTCACGTGCGGCCTAGACTTCTCTAAGCGATACGCTAGTACGTTAAAGGGTACAACCTAAAAACACTCTTCGCATTTCCAGCTCTAAGGTGATATTCGTAAACTTCCATACTATTTTCTTACACCAACCGAAAACTCTCTTTAAGCGTAAAAATTTACTACTGTCCTTGTCATTGCTATTAATCTCTCTATTCGTTGTCATCATATTAACACTTTTTTATAATCTGTCAACTTCATTTATTCATTTTTTTATTATCTTAATCTAATAAAAAGTCCAAAAAATCGTATTGCTTCACTATTTTTTGGACTTCAATTTTTTCAATTAAATTTTATTCATCACATCTTTTACAGCTTCTTTTAAAGCTCTACTTGTTGCTGATGCCCCTGAAATGCTATCAACATCGTAAGTATTCTTACTAATCATTTCTTTTGGCAGATTAATAATTTTCTAGTCTTTTTAAACAAATCATATCAAATGATACTAATTAAAAAGACACTTCACTCAACCTACTACTACATTCTATCATAATATAACTTTAACTGGTGGCCCTGCTTCGGTTACTACTTACGATAAAGAAATTTTGCTTAAAGCTGTTTTAGATGGTCAAATTAACCCCGAGAAAGTATTTACTCATAGTTATAGTCTTGATGAAATTAATCAAGCTTATAAAGATATGGCAGATCGTAAGACTATTAAATCACTGTTAGTCATCGATTAATCATAAAAAAATACTGGTAATTACATGATTACCAGCACTTTTTATAACTTATATTTTTAATTTTTCAATTTATCCAAAGCTTGAGCAAAGTCATCAATTAAATCATCTGCATTTTCAATTCCAACTGAAATTCTTAACAATTCTGGCGTTACTCCAGCTGCTTTCAATTCTTCATCGCTTAGTTGTGCATGTGTTGTTGAAGCTGGATGGATAATTAAAGATTTAGCATCCGCAACATTTGCCAATAGAGAAAATAGTCGTAATTTTTCAATTAATTTCTTACCATCTTCTTTACCACCCTTTAACCCTAAAGTAAAGATTGAGCCTACACCCTTAGGGAAATATTTCTGTGCCAAATCATAGTATGGGCTGTCTTCTAACCCTGGATAATTGATCCATGCTACTTCTGGACGAGACTTCAAGAATGAAATTAGTTTTCTTGTATTTTCAACATGACGTTCTACTCGTAAGGATAATGTTTCTAAACCTTGTAGTAGTAAAAATGAGTTGAAAGGACTAATTGAAGCACCAGTATCACGACCAATTTCAGCTCGTACCTTAGTAGTGAAAGCTGCACCTTTAATATCTGCAAATTTCAATCCTTCATATTGTTGATTAGGTTCTGTGAAATCAGGATAACGTCCGCTAGCTTCATAATCAAAATCTCCCTTTTCAACAATTACTCCACCCATGGTTGTTCCATGACCGCCGATAAATTTTGTAGCAGAATGCACGACAATATCTGCTCCATGTTCAAGTGGTCGTACTAAGTATGGTGTTCCAAAAGTATTATCAACAATAAAGAGAATACCGTATTTATGAGCAATTTTCCCAATCTCTTCAAAATCAACTAAATTAATTCCGGGATTTCCAATACTCTCTACGTAAATTGCCTTAGTCTTATCATTAATTGCTGCTTCAAAGTTTGCAGGATTATCAGGATTTACGAAATTTGTTTTAATCCCTAATCGTTTTAAAGTAATACTAAATAAGTTATAAGTACCACCATAAAGTGTGCTAGCAGCAACAATTTCATCACCTTGTCCTGCAATATTCAATATCGCATATGTAATAGCTGCTGATCCAGTTGCTAATGTTATACCTGCACTTCCTTTTTCCAACGCTGCCACTCTTTTATCAACCACATCAGTGGTAGGATTTGTTAACCTAGTATAAATATTTCCTGCATCTCTCAAAGCAAATCTATCCGCTGCTTCCTGTGCATTCTTAAAAACATACGATGTTGTTTGGTAAATAGGCACTGCTCTTGATCCTGTCTCATCAATTGTTTGTCCAGCATATACTTGTAAAGTTTCGAATCTATCTGTCGCTTTTGTTTGATCTTGAATTGTCATAATTATTCCTCTTTTCTAAGTTGTATGAATTAGGTTTAACCAGTTCGTATATAGTTTGACACTACTTTGAACCCACTGATTAACTATCTGATTATTTCGATAGTAATTGTTAGGTTTAATAATTGGTTTTCCCTTTTCTGAATCCCGTCGATATTCTCTATCTAACGTTCTTGTATCATATTCTGGATGACCAGTAATAAACAAATTCTTTTGATCTGTAGTCGCTAATAAAAACGCTTCTACTTCCTGACTCTTAGCTAATACCTGCAACTCATCAGGTAATTTTGCTGGTAAGATTAATTTAGTATGTCGAGACTGTGGCATTCGAATTGGTCCCCCACTTCCAAAACCTAATAAAAAGGAACTATTCATGTTTATTTTTTCTGCTTGATAAACTCCAAATAATTTAGAAACTAAAGGTGACTTATCAATATCAAATTTTACTTTCAAAGCTGCTTGACTAGCCCAACATTCAAAAATCGTATAAATTTTTGTTTGTCTACTCCATTCAACCAACTTTTGAAAATCATCCCAATAGTCTACTTCTGTGAAATCCAGATGTTCTACTGGTGCCCCTGTAACTATTAGTCCATCAAAGTTTTGCTGTAAAACCTTGCTTAAGGGCAGATAATGTTTCTTTATAATCTCACTATTACCATGATGAAAATGATGACTATCAGGATATGCAAAAGTCACTCTACAATTAATTTTTGTTTTTTCCAATAACTTTAAAAATTGTAATTCTGTTGTTTTCTTGGTTGGCATTAAATTTACAATTAATATTTCTAAACTTTGCTTATCGTTCAGTTTATTCTTCCATTGTTTTTGTGCTAAAGCTATTCCATTTACAGCTTGTACTGCCATCATCCTCACCTTCTTTTGGTAAAAAATTCTTTTAATCTCCCCAAACTTCCTTAGCAGTTTCGATTACTAATTTCAGTTTGTTTTCTTGATCTTTTTCTGTAAGCTTGTTTCCTTCTTCCGTTGAGGCAAATCCACACTGTGTACTTAATGCTAAATTATCTAAATCAACATATTTAGTTGCTTCCTGAATTTTTTGTTTCAATTCATCTTTGTCCTCTAATTCAGATTTTTTACTAGTTACTAGTCCTAATACCACTCTTTTACCAGTCGGAACAAATCTCAATGGTTCAAAGTTACCCGAACGTGCATCGTCAAATTCTAAGAAATATCCATCATAGTCTGTGGAAAATAAATCTTCTGCAACAGCTTCATATCCACCTGAAAATAGCCAAGAAGATGCATGGTTTCCACGACATACATGAGTTGTAATTATTAAATCATCAGGCTTATTCGCTAATGCACTATTGATAATTTCTTTACTAATTTTTGTTGCTTCTTTGGGATCAATACCTTTTTCTAATAAAGATTCACGTTTATTTTTATCAACTAAAAACGCCCAATTTGTATCATCAAATTGTAGATATCGACAACCTAAATCATAAAAAGCTTTAATTGCATCAGTATAAGTTTGC
Source organism: Ligilactobacillus sp. MP3 (assembly GCF_024436335.1). NCBI lineage: Bacteria > Bacillati > Bacillota > Bacilli > Lactobacillales > Lactobacillaceae > Ligilactobacillus > Ligilactobacillus sp. MP3. The sequence continues at coordinate 12,731 of NZ_JANFQI010000003.1, read as the reverse complement.
GATAAGTCCGCATAGAATTCTTCTACGTTGGGATAAATTTCTTTCAATTTTGAAGAACCATCGTTAGCTAAAATTTCCTGACGATATAACATTGTTGGACTAGGAATTGTAGCTTTAGCTATGAGATTTCTTTTATCTGCAACTTCTTTAAGATAAGAAAAATTCTTCAAAAATGGATGATCAGGATTAAATTTTACTTTCCCTACTACTCGAACATTATAAGCAGGTGCATCAGTCCCTTTAAATTGTTGATTATATCCTGTTTGTGGAACATATCCTTCTACTCCATCTAAATTTTCTAGAAAGTCAATGTGCCACCAGCCTCGATTAAATTCTCCATCTGTCACAGCCTTTAGCCCCACTTCTTTTTCTTTTTCCACCAACTCATCGATTAGTCTATCTTCAATTTTCTTTAATTCATCTTGAGAAATCTTTCTCTCTGAAAAATCTTTGCGTGCTTTTTTTAATTCTTCAGGTCTTAAAAAACTTCCTACAATATCATAATGTGCTAAATCTTTAATCGTCTTTGTCATAATTTTTTCCTACTTTCTTTCGTATAAAAATAAAAAAGTCCCTAGAACAACAAATGTTGTTCTAGGGACGTGTCATCATCTTATTCACGTGTTACCACCCGTTATTCGATACTACCTCACAGTAATATCCTCACTAAGTACACTATACAAGCTATACTCGTTCGCTATAACAGGCGACCCCTGTTATCTGCTTGCCATGGCTCACAGATAATCTAGCTCCAAGACCATCTTCATTAAGCTTTCAACACATCGCATCTCACCATTCACGACTCTCTTTAGTGATACTCACATTAATTACTCATCTTTTCTTAGCTATTTCTAATTATTATGCCATAATAATATCTTTTCTATTATCTGCTGTCAACCCTAAATTATAAATTAATTAAAATCTAGTGCTAACTCCTGACTATGAATAGCTTCTACAATGTCATCACGTTTATTTTGATGTGTATTCAATTTTTTTCCATTAATTTGATTAGTAAATGAATCAATTCTTCGATTAGCATCACGTAAATCATAGTACGTTTGTACTATTTCATCGTAATCTTTCAGCTCACTAACTTCAAAATCACGTGGATATTCATTTTCAAAAGTTGTAAATTCTAGTGGAAGTCTTGGCTTTAATTGTGGTTCTTGATCTGGTACACCAACTTGTAAGCCTAAAGCTGGGTATGTGAGTTCTGGTAAATCTAATACTTTTAACATTGCTTTAGGATCATCATTAACCGTTCCTAAAGGTACTATTCCAAGTCCCATACTCTCAGCAGCATTAATTACATTTTGGACTGCTAACATTGTATCTTGAAATGCTTGAAAGAAAATATCCATTGTATGCAAGCGCCCATCATCATTTCCCATTTGTTTGCGAATTTGTTTATTTCGATATAAATCAATGACAAAAATAAATAAATCACCGTTAGCTCCTACGTATTTTTGACCTGTTATTTCTCTAATTTGTTTACGTTTCTCCTCATCAGTAATATGTAAGATGCTAAATTGTTGCATAAACATACTAGTAGCTGTATGTCTAGCTACTTCATATAAAGTCGTTAATTGTTCTTCTGACAAAGTTTGATCTTTAAAAGCCCTAATTGCACGATGATTTAGTTGATGTTTAATTGTTTCATTTTCAATCATAAAGTCCACCCTTTGCTAACTATTTATAAGTATAGTGTAACACACTTATACTTTGTTTCACGTGAAACGCACTTAGTTTTTAATGAACACTAATTCAGTATCAGTTGAAAATTGAGGTTCATATTGATATCCATTTACTGAAAAGTTCTTTATTCCATCAATTTCTTTAATATTATTTTCTAAAATATACCTTACCATATCACCACGTGCTTGCTTAGCAGCTGTTGCCTGTTGTACATATTTACCATTCTTTTCCTTTTTAAACGAACAAATGATGAATTTATCTTGAGGCTTTAGATATCTCTCAATGGCTTTAGAATACTCTTTAGAAGCTAAATTTACTACTAATTCATTATCTCTATATAATTCTTGATATATACTGTCACCCCAAAATTGATATAGAGTATGTTGATCATTAATATCTACTTTTGCCTGCATTTCTAATCTATATGGCGTAATACCATCCATCGCTCCTAAAATTCCATAAAATCCTGATATGATATATAAATCTTTTGCTGCTCTTTGTAGTGCTTCTTGCGTAAAAACTTGTGGTCCCATCGCTTGATATTGAATCCCTGAATATGCCATAACTGCTGGTGTTAAGTTCTCATCTAAATTCATATCTTGAACTCTATCATAGTTAAGTTTGGCAATTTTATCATTACATTTCCAAATATTTTTTAATTCATCATAGTTTTTACTCTTTAACCATGTTAATAACACTTCTGCTTTGTCTTTAAATATTGGTAATTTACTAATATCAAAGCTGTCCGTATCTTCTACCATTTTCTTAGCTGGAGAAATTATTATTTTCATTTAGGTTATTTCCCTTCTACATTATTCTATGCTACTTTTTTCTTGATAATTCGCCATGCAATAAATCCTAATATTATCCAATATAGCACTGAAGAAATAATCATCGCTATAGTACCTGAATCTTGCTCAGTAATTGTATCTGCTACTACAATAATCCAAAAATCATTCAAAAAATGAATAAAAATCGTTCCAAATAAATTTTTATATACTAAATATATTACCCCAAAAAGCATCCCTATTGCTGCAGCCGCTATAACTTGATTAATAGTAGGTAGTAGTCCTTGCCTAAACAGATTGATAAAATGTAACATTCAAAATGCTAGGCTTGAAAAAATCACACTTATCCATATTCTTCTTTTTTCCTTTATTTTGTTTAAGCCATTATAAATATATTTACTAATAATGCTGTAACAAATTACCTCTTCAACTATTCCTGCTTATAATGGTACTATATAATGCCAGTGGAAGATTTTTTACATTACCTATAAAAATTAAGATTATAATAATTGCTAAAACTATAGCCAATATTATATGTCTCTTAAAAAGTTAAGAGTAAATTTAAACTTAATAGCTGAACTATTCTTCTTCCACTAATAACCAGTAACACTGCATATAGCCCCACTAACCCTACTGGAATTACAAATGTCTTCTTTTCCATAGTTTCATTCCTTTCCACTATCTATTTTAAATCTATCATTTTTATTCTTAATAATCTAATTTCAATCATTAACTGTTATAATTATATGTGTAATTTTTATGAAAGGGTTGTTATACTTGAAAAATTTAACATGTAGACAAACTCTAGCTATTACTAGCCATCGCGTTTTAGCTAGTGATTTAAACGAACATGAAACCGTATACGGTGGTAGACTCTTAGAAATGTTAGATGGCACTGCCTCTATTTCCGCTATTCGTCTTGCTAGAGCTAGCAATGTTACAGCATCAGTTGATGAACTTAATTTTTTAGCACCATTTATCCTTAATGATTCCTTATGTATCGAATCATACGTTAGTGGCGTTGGCTCCCGCTCAATTGAAGTTTTTGCGAAAATTATCGGTGAACATTTAACCACTGGCGAAAGATTTTTAGGATTAACGGCATTTTTAACTTTTGTTGTACCAGATAAACAAATCATTCTACCCCAAGTTACTCCTATAACTGAAGAAGAAAAAATTATTTGTGCTGGATACAAAGACCGTAAACTAGAAAAAACTAAAAAATTCGCTCGTCAAAAAGAATTAAATCAGCATATATCTTTACATTTACCTTGGGATAAGAATTAGTAAACAAACATGTTGCAAAATATAATATCTTGTATTATATTATTACTTGTAAAAAGTAAGTAGTATTAAATTGGCATTTCAAGACTTACTTTACTTCAATTATTAATAAGTGTGATATGATAATTAAGATAATTAAAAAGAAAGAAGGTATCACTGAATGTCTGACAAATACGATGTAATTGTGATTGGGGCTGGCCCTGGTGGTATGACAGCTGCTTTATATGCCTCTCGTGCTAATTTAAAAGTAGCTATGCTTGATCGTGGCGTATACGGCGGTCAAATGAATAACACAGCTGAGATTGAAAACTATCCTGGCTTTAAATCTATTTTAGGTCCAGATTTAGCTGAAGAAATGTTCCAAAGTTCTACACAATTTGGTGCCGAATTTGTTTATGGTAATGTTGAAGAGCTTACCGTTGATGATAATGGCATTAAGCATGTTAAGACTGATGATGGCGAGTTGGAAGCACCCGTTGTTATTATTGCCACAGGTTCTCAATATCGCAAATTAGGTGTTCCTGGTGAAGAAAAATATAGTGGTCGTGGCGTATCTTACTGCGCTGTCTGCGATGGTGCTTTCTACCGTGATAAACCCGTTGTAGTTATTGGTGGCGGCGATTCTGCCGTTGAAGAAGGTATGTATCTTGCTAAATTAACATCTTCTGTTAATGTAATTCATCGCCGTGATGAGTTACGTGCACAAAAGATTTTACAAGATCGTGCTTTTGCTAATGATAAAATGCACTTCACATGGGATACAATTGTAACTGAAATTGTTGGTGATGATAAAAAGGTTACAGGTGTAAAGACTCATAATAAAAAGACTGGTGAAGATGGTGAAATAGAAGCCAATGGTGTATTTATCTATGTTGGCTCAGTTCCAATGAGTGAACCATTCAAAAAACTTGGCATTACAGATGATAAGGGATGGATTGTAACTGACGATCATATGGCAACAAGTGTTCCAGGTATTTTTGCTATTGGTGATGTTCGTTCTAAGTTCCTACGTCAGATTACAACAGCTGTTGGCGATGCAGGTATTGCAGGACAAGAAGCATTTGCTTATATCGAAAGCTTGAAAGATAAAAATTAATGAATTACAAAAAAGGTAGTGATTTTTAATCACTACCTTTTTTCTGTATATTCTAGAAGGAAAGCGATAGCTTCTTTATAAGATAGCTTTCGCTCATTCATTACCTGCTGAATTATCTTTTGAGTTGAACTCAAACGCTCTTCTGTCATTGCCATAACTCTTCCTCCTATATACAAACATCCGTTCTTGTTAATTAGTACTTTTTTATTGTATATCTATTTTAGACAAAAATAAAGCCTTAATATTGTTCTAATTTTAAACATATCCGCCCTATCGTTAATTTAATCGGTTTCCTAGCCTTTAAAAAAATTATTTTAATATGAATTTAGAAAATTATTTGTATTTCTAAGCAAATACCTTAATTTAATCATATTTTTATAGTATGTAACTTTCCATTCAAATACTGAAGAATTCTTCATATAAAGGTATACTCTAACTTCTTTGTGTTATTCACAGAATTATTTCTAATTTTATATAATTTTAAACTTATAATTCAATAAAAAATAAAAAGATGAAATAAAAGCTGTATTAGCCCCTATTACATCTTTTTCTTCTAATATCTTTATCCTAAATTAAATATGTGCCCATACGTTATCTAAGACATTTGTTTGTTCACGATCTGGACCTACAGAGAATGTAGATACCTTTACACCTACTAAATCTTGAATTCTGTGAATATAGTTACGAGCATTTTCAGGTAAATCTTCTAATGTCTTGCAGTTAGTAATATCTTCTTTCCAACCTGGTAATGTTTCATATACGGGTTTACATGCAGATAATTCCTTTAAACTTGCTGGATAATGATAGATTTTTTCACCATTTAATTCGTATGCTGTACAAATCTTAATTTCATCAAGACCTGTTAATACATCAACACAGTTTAAGCATAAATTAGTTAAGCCTGAAACACGTTTTGAGTGGCGCATAACAACACTGTCAAACCAACCTATACGACGAGGACGTTTAGTAACTGTACCATATTCATGACCTACTTCACGGATATGATCGCCAATTTCATCATGTAATTCTGTTGGGAATGGACCGTCACCTACACGAGAAGTATATGCTTTACATGCACCAACAACTTTATCAATTTTAGCTGGTCCCACACCACTACCAATAGTAACTCCACCAGCAACTGGATTTGAAGATGTAACAAATGGATATGTACCTTGATCAATATCTAACATTACACCTTGTGCTCCTTCAAATAAGACACGTTTACCAGAGTCTAATGCATCATTTAGAATAACAGATGTATCTGTTACATAATCTTTAAGTACTTGTCCATATTCGTAGTATTCTTCAAAAATATCTTCGAATTTTAATGGTTCATGACCATACATTTTTTCAAATAAACGATTCTTTTCTTCAAGGTTTGTACGTAATTTTTCTTCAAAAGTATCTTTTTCTAATAAATCTGCAACACGAATACCTACACGAGCTGCCTTATCCATATAAGCTGGTCCAATACCTTTATTTGTTGTACCAATCTTGTTATCCTTTTTAGCAGCTTCTTGTAAGCCATCTAAAATGATATGATATGGTAAGATAACATGAGCACGATTTGAAATACGAAGATTGTCTGTTGATACTCCATTATTATGAAGGTACTTTAATTCTGTAACTAAGGATTTAGGATTTAAAACTACCCCATTACCAATAACACTAATCTTATCAGAATAAAAAATACCTGATGGAATCAAGCGTAATTTATATGTTTTTCCGTCAAATGCAATTGTATGTCCTGCATTATCGCCACCTTGGTAACGTGCAATAACTTCAGCGTTTTGACTAAGAAAGTCTGTAATCTTACCCTTTCCTTCGTCTCCCCATTGACTACCAACGACTACTACTGATGACATTATAATCCACCTCGTAATTATATTTTATGTATAACCATAACTTTTGCGTCAATCAAATCAACGCAACCTCGATAATTGTAACAAGAAAAACGATTATATTCAAGTAAAAACCGAATATTTTAACTTTAATAAAACCTTTTTAGCAAATCATCATCAATTAAATTCGGGTTTTAACTATATACTCATATATACAAATAAAAAATACTCGACAATAGATCGAGTATTTTTATCTATATTATTTCATATTAATCTGCTTCAAATATTCTTGTATTCGTTGCAAATCTTTACCATCGTCTTGTAACAATAAACGAGGTAATACCTTTGCTCGAGGTGCGTGATGCCTAATTAAACGTATACTGCGTCCACTGCCTTGAGAAGTCTTATTAAGCGATACTACAGGGACTACATACTTATTACTAAAATTATGCTTTTTAATAACTTGCTTCATAATCATTGGAGCAGTATCGTACCAGATAGGATAAGCCAAGTAAACAATATCATACTTATCAATATTATCAAGCTTGTTCTTCACTTCTGGTGTAGCACCTGTTATCCATTCACGAAAAGCACGTGCTTTATCATCGCCACTATATTCTTTTACACTCTCGATTTCAATAATATCTGCATTAGTTTCTTGTTGAACCAAATGGGCTAAGCGCTTAGTTTTTCCAGCAGGTGAGAAATATAGTATTAAAGAATTATTGATCTCACCTTCTACCTTAGTATCAGTTGGGTTTACTAAGTGTGAAAAATATCGCCATATTAAAGCAATAATCACTATTACTACTAAAATGCCTAAAATTAACATTCTAATCAATCCTATCTATATATAATTATTTGTATAATTATATTCTATCATAGGAAAAGTTTTATGAATAATATTTACTACATTGGTGGCTCTTGAGCATATGAAATATTTGAAAATTTATTGTAGGACTTAATAAACAATAATTTAACCGTTCCTCTAGCTCCAGCACGGTTCTTTTCAATAATTAATTCAACTTCACCGACATCTTGATTTAATGAATCTTGATCATCGCCATCTTCCTCTGATTTTGATTCACCACGTTCATAGTAATCATCACGATATAAGAAAGCAACTATATCCGCATCCTGCTCTATAGAACCGGATTCTCGAATATCAGATAGAACTGGACGTTTGTCTTGTCTTTGCTCTACTCCACGTGAAAGTTGGGATAAGGCTAGAATTGGCACACTTAATTCTTTAGCCAATTTCTTTAATTGTCGTGAAATTTCAGATACTTCTTGTTGGCGACTTTCTTTATTACTACCTTCAATTAATTGTAGATAATCGATAACTACCAAACCTAAATTACCCTTCTCTTTTGCTAGTCGACGACATTTCGCTCTGATTTCAGCCATTTTAATTCCTGGAGTGTCATCAATAAAGATTGAGGTATTTGATAAAGCCCCCATTGCAACGATTAAATTTTGCCATTCTCCTTCATCTAGTTGCCCTGTACGTAAATGGTTAGCATTTATTGAACCTTCTGCACACAACATTCGATTTACTAAAGACTCAGCACTCATTTCAAGAGAAAAAATAGCAACACTTGTATCCGTAGACGTTGCAACATTTTGAGCAATATTCAAGGCGAAAGCTGTCTTACCTACAGCAGGACGAGCAGCTAGAATAATCAAATTATCTGGCTGTAAACCTGCCGTCATCTTATCAAATTCTCTATATCCAGTTGGTAAACCTGTAATATCTTCACTTTGCTGTGATAATCTATCAATATCACTCAATGTCTCATTTAAAACATCTTTAATCTCTCTAAACCCACTACGATTTCTTCGTTCTGAAACGTCCATTATTTGCCGTTCAGCTGAATCTAATAGAGATGGTACGTCATCATCACCGTTATTTGCTTGCGTTATAATATTTGTTGCAGTAGAAATTAAGCGACGCAACATAGACTTTTCTTCAACGATTTTAGCATAATATCCAGCATTAGCTGCTGTTGGCACTGATGTTGCTAATTCTGCAATATAAGCAACTCCACCAACGTCATCTAATTGATTATTAGTAGTCAGATAGTTTTGTACTGTCAATACATCGATTGCTTCACCATCATTGTTCAAATCTACCATTGCTTGGAATAAAATTTGATGTGCTCTTCGATAAAAATCATCAGCTTCCACATATTCCATCGCATCTGCTAAAGCATCTGTATTCAAGAAGATAGCACCTAAGACCGCTTGCTCAGCTTCTATATTTTGTGGTGGTAAATTATCCGTCATTATGTCGTTATTCACTTAGAAGCTCCTTTCCGTTCAATATTACATTTTATAATTATAACTTTTTTAAGATGTAATTACATAATAAAAGTAATTCTTTTTGTTAACTTTTTTATTTTTGACTAATATATAAAAACATCCAATACTAGATAATACTATCTACCATTGGATGTTTTCATCATTTTAATTCTTACTTTTCAGAAATATGAACTCTTATTTTAGCTGTTACTTCATTGTGAAGTTTTACAGGAACATTTACATATCCCATTGTACGAATTGGTTCACGTAATTCCATTTTACGCTTATCAATTTTCATACCGTATTGCTTTTCAAGTTCTTGAGAAATTTGTTTGCTAGTAATTGAACCAAATAAACGTCCATCAGTTCCAGCCTTAGCTTTCATTTCTACTACTCTTTCACCTGACTCAAGTAGTTCTTTAAACTTCTTAGCTTCTTCTAGTTCTTCTGCTTCTTTTCTAGCTTCAGCACGTTTTTGACCTTTTAATTGGCTCATTGCTTGTGCATTAGCTTGCTTTGCTTTATTTTGCTTAATTAAGAAATTAGCATAGCCATCTGGAAGTTCTTTAATTTCTCCACGACGTCCTTTACCTCGAACATCTTCTGTAAAAATAATCTTCATTTACTAATCACTCCTAATCAGTTTCCTCTGTATTATTTTCTTCTGTTTGTGCAATTAAATCAAGTAGTTGCTTTCTAACATCCAAAATATCTCTATCTTCAATTTGAGTAGCGGCATTAGATAAATGTCCTCCGCCTCCCATTTTTTCCATAATAATTTGAACATTAGTCTCTCCATTACTTCGAGCTGAAATCCCAATAATATCTTCAGAACGGTGAGTCACTACATACGAAGCTTGCACCCCACTAACAGTTAATAAAGAATCGGCAGCTTGTGCAGCAGTTACCGGATCATAGGCACGATCATTTTCACCAACTACAACAGCATTTCCATTCCCTACAAATTCCACTCTATCAATCAAATGATTTCGTTGCAAGAAACTTTGTACATTTTCTTTCATAAAATGTTGCGACATTTGTGAGTCAGCACCTACTGAACGAAGATAACTAGCAGCATCAAATGTTCTAGTTCCCGTTCTTAATGAGAATGACTTCGTATCAATAATAATTCCCGTCAGCATAGCTGTTGCTTCTAATTTATTTATTGGATCATCACTATAGCGTGATTGATATTCAAACATTTCTGTTATTAACTCACATGTAGAACTAGCATAAGGTTCAATATATACCAACATCGGATTTTCAGGGAATTCTTCACCTCGACGATGGTGATCAATAATAATAACTCGATTCTTGAGTTGATCATATAATTCAGGACTCATTGAAATTGAAGGTTTAGACAAGTCTAGCATCAATAATAAGCTTTTCTTGGTTGCTTTCTGTAAAGCTTCTTCAGGAGAAATGATGCTTTCCTTGATATCTGGATAGTTATCAATTTCATCTAGCAATCTTTGGATATCTGAATGCAAATTATCTGTGTCCAACACAAGCCAACATTGCTTACCATTCATCTTTGCAATCCGTCTAATTCCCAAACATGCTCCTATCGAATCCATATCTGGTCTAGCATGTCCCATTACAAAAATATCATCTGATTGACTCATTAATTCTTGTAATGCTTGAGAAATCATTCTTGCTCTTACACGAGTTCTCTTCTCCATTGGATTCGTCTTACCACCATAAAAACGAGCTTGAGAATCATCTACTCCTCTTACAACTACCTGATCTCCGCCTCGTCCTAGTGCTAAATCCAAATTACTTTGTGATAATCGAGAAAGTTTAGCTAAATCAGTACCACCATAGGCTAATCCTATACTCAAAGTAACTGGAAAATTCTGCTTAGATGTTCTTTCTCTAATACGATCTAGTAATTTGAATTTTTCTTTTTCCATCTGTGTTAATGATTTTGTATATGCTAAAACGAAATAATGATCTTCATCAATCATCTTTAGAAACATTCCCATTTGACTAGCCCATGATGATAACTCATTCGTTATATAATTACTTAAATTGGAAATATTAGTATCATTCATTGATTGGGTAACTTCATCATAGTTATCAATAAAAATTTGTCCGATAACTAAGCGAGAATCATCATATTGTTTCTGAATTTCAGCATAGTGTGTAATATCTAAAAGATAAACAACGTTAATATCACTTTGTACTAACATATTAAATCTTTTATCTTGCCATTTGATTTCAACACTATCTTTATTCGACATATTATCATTGATCACTTTAGCTAATTCTTCATCAGCCTCTGTTAACTTTTTACCTAATATTTCTTCTTGCCCAAATAACTTTTGCATAGTTGGATTAACCCAAACAACTTCTGCTAAATCATTGAGCATTAGAATTCCTATTGGCATTTTTAACAATGCCTCTTGCTCACTTCGCTTAATTTTATACGATAAATCAGATATATAATGTGTGGTATCTTGCATAACTTGTTTTAATGTTATAAAAGACAATCCTATTGTCAATAAAATCAGCAGAAGGACAATTATACCTAACCAGGCATTAACAATAAATGCCAACGTTGCACAGACTAAGGAGAGTATAAGTAAGAAAACTGCTATTATTCGCAAATGTTTATTTCTTAAAAATTCTGGTATCTGCCAAAATTCTTTTTCCAACAAACGTTTCACTTTTCCATCCTCACAGTCTAAATTTTTGATAGCCCTCTCATGAAAGCTACTTACTATTTTAACACATTTTCTACTATCACGTTACCTCAATCTATTCTTGTTCCACATGAAACATTTTAACTCAAATATGTTAAAATAATTATTGATTATAATATAGATTACCAGAAAGGATAATTAATAGAATGAAAAAAAGATATGTTCTAATGGGGTTATTATCATTGCTATTTCTAGGAGCATGTTCCAATAATAAACAGGAAACAACTTCATCTAGCAGTAGTCATGTGAGTTCAAGCCTAGCATCAACTGATACTATTAATCAAACCCTAGATACTGTAGGATCACTTAAATATCATTTAGGCACTGTTACTACTAGAAAAGTTGAAAATGATCGTAATAACTACACAGAGGCCGAAAGAAAGTTCAAATATAAGTCATCTCTTGGGGATACTTACTATCGCACTACAATCACTTATAGTGTTACTAATGTTGGCGAAGAAACTATTAATTTAGCCAAAACACCATTATCTGTTACAACTGACGATGGCAGCAAATTTACTTCAACGGGAAAACTTAATCACTATGCGCATAACGTTCTTGTAAATGGATATAAGTTAAAAGTTGGCAAAAAATTACAAGGAAAATTAGTACTATTATCATCACACAAGTTAGACATTAGTTCTATTCAATTAAATATTGGAACTCAGGTACCTTATAATAGTACTGATGATACTGCCGAAGTAACTAGTGAAAATACTACAAATAGTGCTACTACTTCTTCTGTTGTATCTTCAACCACCTCTTCTTCTGATGGCATTTCTCCGGATTTACAACAGCAATTAATCCAAAATGAACAGGGCGAGAATAAGGTCAACGGTTCTAATAGTGGATCTTCCAACAGTTCAGCATCATCTTCATCTGCTCAAACCGGTACTAGTGAAACTGCTCAATAACATATATTAATAAAGCACTAATGAATTGATAAAATAAATTCATTAGTGCTTTTTATATTCAAAAAATTATGCCTATTTTTTAGAAATTAAAAAGCCTTAGTTTTTAT